>JAQBGF010000014.1:0-29402 GCA_032122615.1 Gammaproteobacteria bacterium
AGGGCGGCGTCCAGCTTCGAGACGTAGCGGCCACACACGGGGTTGATTTCCTGCTAGCTGACGACGGATCAGACCGGAGCATACGGTGCCGGCCCGCGCGGCGGGAGTGCCTTCAGGGGCTTTGTCCGACCTAAATACGCTGCTAGAAAGGTCCTCCAGAGGTGGGACGTTATGTCACGCGAAGTCTGTTTTTTGCTCAATATCCCGACAGTTGAAGAACTGCCCACACGAGTATAGGTTGGCTAACGAGGCGACAAATGAATCCCCATGCATCACTAGGAGGGAAGACGATGAGCAAGAAGCGATTACTCTCGGCTGCAACCTGTGCGGCCGCAGTGGCTGTTGTGGTTGCTAGTGCCGCTCTCGCTGGCGAGGTAACTGGCCCTCCGGGAAAAGGCAACGTGACACCGAAGGACATGTCACACCCCAATTCAATCTGTGCTTTCTCTGGACTGAATGATTACGTAGATGGTCCCGAGGACTTTCTTGCACAGGCGTTCGGTCAGGACGTGAGGCTGTATGACGCCGATCCGTCGGCGTTTAATCCTGGCGACGCTTGTCGGGGTGGGAGCAACCCGGCCCGGCCGTAATTTGATGTCGTGGGTGGCCCAGACCCTGGCGTCGGGGCCATCCTTAATCCACACACCCGGTCGTTCGGAGTGCGGCAAGGCAGGCAAGCCGTTCGATTACGTGCGCATCAAGGACGGCGATCACTCGTTGTGGGACAACGGACAGCGGCTGGCCCTGCTCACGGCACTCGAGAAATTCCTGGCGGAATATAACCCCACCGACGTGCTCGGGGCCGCCCCGGTTCCGCCGCCAGCCGCAGCAGGCTCTTCAGCGGAATAGCGCGCGCAGACGTTAGTCGCAGGTTGGCTGCTGGCCGGATTCGTTGCTGGCGTATCAGTTGGAACCTGATCACGCGGCATTGAAGTAGGTGACGAGCGTCCGGATGCTGAGGATGCAAACGAGTACACCGACACCAATCATGAATGGTTTGACGGGAATGTGCCTGCACGCCCAGGCACCCAGCGGCGCAGCCAGCAGGCCACCAATGGCCAGTGCAACAATGATGGGCCAATTGCTGAGGCCCATCGTTATGAAGAATGTGACGGACGCAGCCACTGTGACGAAGAATTCGACCGCATTGACGCTGCCCACCGTACTTCGAACGTCATGCCCGCGAGCAATCAGCGTGCTCGAGACGATGGGGCCCCAGCCGCCGCCACCAACGGCGTCGAGGAATGCTCCGAAGAAGCCAAGCGGTACCAGATGCGTACTGACGGCTCTGGAAGGGAACTCTCGAAACGCCTTCACGAGGATCACGATTCCCATTCCAAAGAGATAGATCGCAATCAAGGGCCTGATAGCATCCCCCTGAAAGTTGGACAGAAGGTACGCGCCGACGACGGCACCAGCCACCCCGGGAAGGAGGAGGCGCCTGAACAAGAGCGAGTTAACGTTGCCGAATGCCCGGTGCGAGAGGGCTGAGGCTCCTGTTGAGAAGCACTCGGCGGCGTGAACTGTCGCGCTCGTGACCGCAGGAGGAAGGCCGAAGGAAAGCAAAAGGCTCGACGCAGTAACGCCGTATGCCATTCCCAGGGCTCCGTCAATCAGCTGGGCAACGAATCCCGCAATCACGAACAGCAGGAAGTTGGCGTCGATATCCAAGGGGGTGTTTTTCCTAACCCGGACTGGGCATTAATCAGGTGGCAGGAGTGCCGTATTACAGCCCGCAAGCGGTAATTATGCGGTAACACCGAACAGGCCTCCGTCGGCACCGGGGGTGGGGATGCTGTGGCCTTTAGCCACGGGACGGGAGGCGGGCCACATTGCTATCATCTGACGGCTACGTCGAACAAATTCAGGGCAACAAGAATCAAGGGGACCACTGTCATGCGAATCCGTCATATATCTCGATGGACGACCACCGGAATTGCCGTTCTCATCGCTATTCTGGCCGGCTGCGGCAAGCCAGCCAGCCCGCCGGCCGCCACCGAGCCGGCCGCCACCGAGCCGGCCGCCACTTCACCGGACCTTGCCGGCCTGCAGTCACCGGATGAAGCCGCGCCAGCAGAGTGGGCCGGGAAGGAACTGCCGAGCTACATGATTCCCAACATCCCGCAATCGGCAGAGGCCTACTATGCTCCGGACAACATCCACGTCATCGCCCAGACCAAGGATCCGATGGCGGCGCAGCCGGAGCCGGGCAAGATTGGCGGTTCGCTGACCTTTACCTACACGGACACCGGCGAGGAACTCACCCGTATCAACGACAAGGGTCAGGACGCCTGCTCCTGGTTCCTTCCCGACGGCAAGGGGCTCATCTGGACCTCGACCCGGGACAACCTGGACATGCCGCCGGGCAACTGGTCCGAAGAGACCGATTACCCCCAGGGCGCCGAGCTGTACACCTCCGACCTCAAGGGCGGCAACATCAAGCGCCTGACCAACAACAAGTACTACGAAGCCGAGGTGACGACGTCCCTCGATGGCAAGTGGGTGTTCTTCGGCCGGCAGATCGACGGCAAGCTGGACATCTGGAAGATGCGCATCGACGGCACGGACGAGCAGCAGCTGACCTTCACCGCCGACTGGCAGGAGGGCGCGCCGTATCCGACCCCGGATGGCGAGCACCTGATCTTCCGCGCCTGGAAGAGCAGCGACAAGCTGCGGATCAACGCCGAGTTCAAGGAAACGGGCAAGCGCAGCCAGACGCCGATGACCATTTTCACCATGAAGACGGATGGCACGGACGTGCAACCGCGCACCTTCACCAAGGACATGAACTGGGCCCCGTTCATCGCCCCGGATGGCCGGCACTTCTTCTATGACCGCGTCTTCGAAGGCAACAACTGGGAAGTCGTGATGAACGATCTTGCCGGCGGCGAGCCGGTGCAGATCACCTACAACAAGGGCTTCGATGGCTTCGTCTCTATATCCTGGGACGGCAAGAAGTTGCTGTTTGGCCGCAGCATCGGCTCAGGCTTCATGTCCAATATCCACACCTTCGTGATGGACATCTCCTCGCTCAACGTTGGGCCAGAGAACTTCAAGGGCAGCATCCCGGCCAGGGCCGCGCGGCCCCCGGGCTGGGTCGAGGATCCGGGCCTTGCGGACTTCGGCGATCGCCTCGGCACATAATGCTCAGGGCGGCCACGAGCGGCCGCAGCACGCAACCCACCGGGGGACGGCAGGCGTAAGCCCGCCGTCCCCCGAACTTTTTCAGCCGTGTCCGGGGCGGGGGAGCTTACGGGTCGGAGTGCCGGCAGGGGAGGAGCACTGGATGACCATCGGCCCGGACGAGCTGGCGCGCATCACTGCCGGGACCCTGTTATCCGGGACTTTTTCGCTTTACCCAGCGGGCCTACCCCGGTAGCCTCCGGTCGCATGCGACTGTTGAGCTTTGAAGCCATTACGGACGCACTGGAAAAAGCTACTGTGCGCTATCTGGTTGCCGGCGGGCTGGCTGTTAACGCCCATGGGTATCTTCGCTTCACGAAGGATGTGGATCTGGTTATACAGCTGGAATCGGGCAACCTGCGGCGGGCGCTGGCTGCCCTGGGTACCCTCGGATACCGGCCGGCCATACCAGTTTCCCTCGATCAGTTTGTGGACGCCGGTCAGCGGGAGTCCTGGGCGCGGGACAAGGGCATGCAGGTGTTTCAGCTCTGGAGCGATACGCATCCAGAGACATCTGTTGATGTTTTCGTTACGGAACCCTTCAACTTTGACGAGGAGTACGCGCGGGCAGTCGTGAAACCTTTGCGGGACGATCTGCCGGTTCGGTTCGTAAGCATTCCGACCCTCATTCGCATGAAACAGCTGGCGAACCGACCTCAGGACCAGATCGATATCGAGCATCTCCGTATGCGGATGGAAGATCGTGAGTGAGGCCACCCCTGCTGGCGACGGCCAGGCGGTAAACTGGGAACTCACCAGCTTCGCCGGAGCCCGGCGCGAACAGCTGCGACGATGGTCCAGGCTCCCGCTCCGCCAGGTGATTCTGGCCCTGGAGGAAATGGAAGAGCTGGGCAAGCGTTTGGGATCCGTTCCTGTCCCCAAGGTTTAGCGCGCCTGCTCACGATTGGGTGCCCGCTGACAGGCAGAAATGTGGTCAACCTTGGACGCCTGTTCACACCCTAACGCCGCGAAGTCTTCCGGGCGGCCTTCGCCGCGTTCTTGGCCCGACGTTCGGCGGCCCGCGCTTGCTTACGGGCTTTGCGCAGTTCCTTGCCGGCTCGCGCGGCGGGAATGCGGGTGGGGGAAAAGCACTGGATGACCATCGGCCCGGACGAGCTGGCGCGCATAACAGCCGGGACCCTGTCGCACTACAACCGGCAGGCGGAGGATTTTCAGGCGGGCACGCGCGATCACGACGTCCGCCAGAACATCGACTCACTGCTGCGCGCGATACCCGGCGAGCCGCCGTTCACGATTCTGGACTTTGGCTGCGGACCGGGTCGGGATCTGCAGGTGTTTCGAAAGCTCGGACACTGGCCGGTCGGGCTGGACGGTGCGGAGGCGTTCGTAACGATGGCACGGGCGGCGGCGGCCTGCGAAGTCTGGCACCAGGACTTTCTGCGGCTGGAGCTGCCCGACGCGTACTTCGACGGTGTGTTTGCCAATGCCGCGCTGTTTCACGTTCCCGGGCAGGAGTTGCCGCGCGTCCTTCGGGAGCTCAATGCCACCCTGAAACCGGGCGGCGCCCTGTTCAGCTCGAACCCCCGCGGCGACAACCAGGAAGGTTGGAACGGCAAGCGCTACGGCGCGTACCACGATCTGGCCTCCTGGCGGCAACAGCTCACGGCGGCGGGTTTTACTGAAATCGAGCACTACTACCGGCCCGCCGGGCTGCCGCGGGAGCAGCAGCCGTGGCTCGCGAGCGTCTGGCGGTCAGCGGTCCCAGCCTGAACGAATCCTGAACGGGGCCCGGCCCAGGCCCAGGCCCCAGGCGGGCCGAGTCCCGAAAACGAGTTCCAGGCCGTTTGTTTGGCCGCCCACTTCTGTACACTCTGGAAAACCGGCTTCCGGAAAAATCAGGCCGCTCAATGTCTAAGGAGACAATCATGTTCGATCGCACGAAGAAGAATCCCGGTGACACCGCGCAGGATTCACCACCCACCAGTCCCTACCAGTCACAAACGTCGGCGCCCGCCGCTGATGCCACACATCGGCCCGTTCCCGTCAGTACTGCCCCCGCTGCCGTACGTGGTCGTGCGACGGCCGTGATCGGTCCGTCGATCCAGATCGAGGGCACGTTGCGTGGCCAGGAGGATGTGTCCATCGAGGGCGAAGTGACGGGCACGATCCATCTGCAGAACAATACCCTGACCGTTGGTGCCCAGGGCAAGATCAAGGCTGACGTCTACGCGAACACCATCTACGTCGAAGGATCCACGGAAGGCGATCTGTTCGGGTCCGAGCAGGTGATCATCCGGAAGAGCGCCAAGGTGCGCGGTAACATCACGTCGCCGCGCGTCAGCCTGGAAGACGGCGCCACCTTCAAGGGCTCCATCGAGATGGATCCGGAGTCAGTGAAGAGTGTGCTCGGTCCTGCAGGCGCTTCGAGCCGGAATGTTGCACCGGCACGGCCGGCGTCCGCGCCGCAGCCGGTGTCCGGTTCCACAGCGGCCACGCCGATCAGCAACGCCGGCGGCGGCCAGTCACGCTGATCCGCTGACGCCTCCAGCGTGTTGACATCACCCAGCCGCGCAGCGAAACAGCTGGCCGCGGCGATGGCGCCCGTGAACGCGCCATTGTTCCGGCGGCTGGTGGAATCGCTGAGCGACGAGAAACGCTCGGTGCTGCTCGATCTGGGTCCTGCGTGCCCGGAGCTGGTCACGCTCCTGACGCCATTCCGCTGCCGTCTAAACATTGCCGACGTGGCCGACGGGCTGGCTGACCTTGACGCGGAGCCGGATCCGGCCCTGCTTCGTGAGAAGGTGGAAGCACTGTTGCCGCCCGCGGGTAAAGAGCCTTTGGACATCGTCCTGTGCTGGGATTTACTGAATTACCTGCAGCGGCCTGCGCTTTCCGCCCTGATGGCGTCCATCGCGGAGCGCATGCGGCCCGGCGCCTTTGCCCACGTACTGATTGTGTATTCGGCCACCCACATGCCCCAGCGGCCAAGCAGCTTTTCGCCGATGCCGGACGGGCGACTCATCGAAACTGTAACGACGGAGGCGCAGCGAAATGCGCCTCGCTACTCGTCGGATGATCTGCGGCAAACGATGCGTGGATTTACGGCGGAGAGCGCGATGCTGCTGAAGAACGGGATGCAGGAATTCCTGTTTCGGCACTAGGCGCCCTTTGCCAGGCCTGCGCGCGCTGGTAGGTGACTGACCGCCACACCCACTCGAACGGCCCGATTCGAAAGTGCTTGAGCCACCACGTGCTCCACAGCAGTTCCAGTCCCCAGACCAGCAGTACCACGCCGTACAGCTGGTAGCCGGTGACCCGGCCATACAGGCCGAATCCAAAGCCGTAGAAGATCAGTCCGCACAGAATTGACTGGGCAAGATAATTGGTCAGCGCCATGCGGCCCACGGCGGCCAGCGAGCGCTTGATCGCCTGGCCATGCACTGCCACGCAGAACCACAGGATCAGGCCGAGATAGCCCATTGCCAGAGCGAAGCGGCGCACGTCGATACCGAGGTTGGTGATCTCGACGGCCAGCGGGTGGAACCCAGCGGCCAGGACGGTGTTCGTTTGCCACACAGCCAGTGGCAGGCCAATGGCGAAGCCGGCGCCAATCATTGCCAGATACCATCTGCGTGGCGCGGGACGGGTCAGGATGCCGCTGCGGTAGAGCACCATGCCGATGATCATCATCCCCAGTGCATCCAAAAACCACCATTTCACGGCCACGATGGTCTGCAGGACGAGGCTGACCTTGGCCTGGCGCACGATGATCTCGGCAAGCGAACCCGACTGCATGCTGCGGATGCCGTCGGCCACCTCATCATCAGCCGGATCCGGGCGGGCCTTCTTCAATTCCTTGTCCCAGTCCGCGATGGAGCTCCGCTCAAGCTTGCTCAGTTCAACGCCGGCAGCCTGGCTGGCGACGGCCGCGGTGCTGGCCGATTCCAGAGCCCGCAGGTCGACAATTTTGGCGACCCGTATTGCAGCAGGAACGGTGACCGCAATCAGAACGATCGCCAGGAGCACCGGCGTGCGCAGTTTGCGCAGCGGGTACAGACACAACCCGGCCAGTCCGTAGACGAACAGGATGTCGGCTGGCCACAGGAAGACATAGGCGTTGATGAGGCCCAGAGCGATCAGGGCGAAGGTCCGGCGGTAGTAGGTTCCGCGGGCGCTACCCGGTGCGCCGCGCTTCTCGAGCCGCGCCAGCGACAGCATCGCGCCGACGCCGAAGAGCAGTGACAGCAGTGCGCGCTGGGTGCCTTCAAACAGCGTATGAACCACCGCCCAGGTCGCGACCGGGTTGCCCGGCCGGTCGGCGATTGCGAGTGGGTAATCGAAGAAGGCCTCCGGACCGGCGAAGGCCCAGATGTTCATCAGCAAGATGCCAAGCACGGCAACGCCCCGCGCGATATCCAGGGCCTGTAGCCGTTCCTGCCGGGGGACGGGCCCAATCGCGGGCACGACTGAACCTGTTTCGCTGCTCATGTCGACCAGCCTAGCGTGCCACCAGTTCGATGGTTGCCTGGCCGGGTGTGCCGTCCCGGGTCCAGCGGAGCTGCACCTTGTCTCCGGGCTCAAGTTTTTTCAGCAGATCGTTGAATCCGCCGAGGCCGTTGACTTCGCTGTCACCGAGGTGGGTCAGGATATCGCCCGCCTGCATGCCCGCTTTATCCGCGGGCGAGCCGGGCACCACCCCGTCAAGCCGGAGTCCGGGACCCTGGAAGGCGAAGTCGGGGACGGCACCCACGGAAACCCGTCGCGTGCCGGAACCCGCTGCGGGCCCCGCCCCGGTGCTGGAACTGACCCCGGTTACGGACAGGCGTTTGTCCGTTGACGCGAGGTAGCCGATGGCTTCCGTGGCAACTGTTGCCACGCGGACGAGCCCCGGACCATCAATCTTGTCCGGCGTGTCGGTCGGCCGGTGGTAGTCGAGCGTGGCGCTGGTGAAGATCTGCACACCGGGCACCCCAGCGTCGATGAACGATTTCTGGTCGGATGATTCGCTGGCGCCCGGGATGTTGCGGGTCTGCACGCCCGTCACGGCGGTGATGCCGCTGAAGACAAACGGCCACTCCCGCGCGCTCTCTGTGGCGATTACCGACACGGGGTTTATTCCCAGGCGACCCACCGTGTCCATATTGATGACACCGAACAGCCCCGATACCGGTACTGGCGTCGGGTGTTGAACGTAGTGCTTAGAACCGAGCAGCCCGGCTTCCTCGCCACTGAAGGACACGAACACAATGGTGCGTGGTGGTGGTGGCCCGGCCGCGAGTTGTTTTGCCATTTCGATCAGCACCGCGACGCCACTGGCGTTGTCGTCGGCGCCGGGGTGCAGCTTGCCGGCTGCGTCGGCCCGCACGCCGGGCCAGCCGAAGCCGAGGTGGTCGTAGTGCGCCGTGAGCAGCGCGGCCTGGCCTTTGAATTGCGGGTTCGAGCCGGGCAGCACGGCAATCACGTTACGCAACTGGCGCTCGACCTTGTCGATGCCACCGGTCGCCGTAAATTCCTGAAAGAACGTGCCGTTGTCGCCGCCAGGCTGCAGACCGGCGGCGGCAAACTGGTCCTTGATGTACTCGGCGGCCACGTCCAGGCCGGCAGTGCCGAAGCCCCGGCCTTCGCGCTCGGGTGCGGCGAGAAAGTTCACGTGGCTCATCAGCTGTTCGGCCGAGTAGGCCGCCGGCGGTTCGGCAAGTGCGGTGCGCCTGGGCAATGGGGCCAGGACGGCGGGCTTGCCGGGGTTCTGCAGATTGACGATCAGCGGTGAGTCGCTGGTGGGCCACTCGCCCTTTGCCACATTGGTGGGCTCGGTGCCCGCAAATGCCAGCCAGGAGTACTTGCCGTAGTGGGGCAGCTTGCGGGCCAGGCCCATGCGGGCTTCTGCCGGGTCCGTCGTCACCCAGCCAACGGCCAGCCGCGGGTCATCCGGGTGGCGGTGCGTGAGCACGTGCGAGTGCCCGGCGAAGGGCAATTCCTGGTCACCGATTTTTACGCCGCTGGCGCTGACCCTGAGGCCAAGCGCCGGCTCATCGGCGAACAAGGCCGCCGCCAGGCGATTTTGCCGGCCGAGCAGCCAGACGCTGCGATCGGCGGGCAGTTTCTTGATCTCCCGGTCGGTAACCACCGTGATCTTGTTCGACGGGCTCTTCCAGGCGCCGAGCATCTCGCGCCAGGCCTCGGTTTCCGCCGCGGGCTCTGTCGGCAGCACGGCGACAACCTCGCTGGCGCCAAAGAGCTGGCCGATGCTCGGTGCCGTTTCGCGCGGGTCGAGGATGCGGAATACGTCGAAGGCGGGATCAACGGCGACCGCTGTCGGCTTCGACGTGGTTTCGATGCTGAACGGCGTGACGGCATCGCGGCTCCGGATTCTGGCAATCACCGGGCCTGATGCGGTGCTGACCACCACGGGCACCTCGATATCGAAGGCACCGGATTGCCGCTGCGTGATCTCGCCGGTCACCGTGTACTTTTCTGCCGAGCTGGCAACCTTGACGTCGCCAATCACGAGGTCGGCGGCGCCGGCGCGGTTGGTCCACTCGTCAAAGAAGCGGCCGAGGTCCGCGCCACTGGTCTTCTCGAAGGCCGTACGCACGTCGCCGAAGCTGGCCCGCTGTCCACGGTAGTCCTTGTAGAAGGCAGCGAGCGAATTGCGGAAGGTATCGTCACCCAGCTGCTGGCGCAGCATGTGAAAGCCCATCAGCGTCTTGCCGTAGCCGACGGCCTCGGTGGCGGCGCTGTGCCGCGAGCGGAACTCGCGCAACGGGAAGTCCGCGCTGATGCTGGCAAAGTCCCGGTACTTCTTCAGCACGTCGCGCCGGTATTCGGCGCCCTGGCCCTCGATCTCCTTCATCAGGTGATCCGCCAGATAGGCGGTAAGGCCCTCGCACCAGTTGCCGGTGGCGTAGTCCACGTAGACGGAGTTGCCCCACCAGTTGTGCAGAATCTCGTGCGGGTAGGACGAGGTGAGGATGAACGGAAAGCGGATGATCTGTGGCCCAAGCAGGGTGTAGGAGGGCATGCCGTAGCCGGTTTCCCAGAAGTTCTCGACGAGCGCGAACTTCTTGTACGGGTAGGCGCCCAGCAGTTCGTTGTACATGCGCAGGTAGCGGCCTGTCGCGTCGAGGTACTTCCCGGCAAGTGCGGGGTCGGGCTCGCGCAGGTAGACCTGCGCTTCCGCCATCCCGGTGTTTGCCGTGTAGAGCGTCAACGGCCCGCCAGCTACCGAAATCTCGTCCACGGCGCTCGGCGATTCCCAGCGTGCCATGCTGTCTTTCCCGGACGACCTGCCGTTACCCGGCGCGATGATGTGCCAGCCCTCGGGTGTGTTCACGGAGAACGAGTACGTCACGAGATCACTGGCCTGCGCACCGGCGAGCTGCGGGTACCAGAGCGTGCTGCCGGAGAGGTAGATGCCCTGCGCGCTGATGATTCCGGGTGTCTCGGCGAAACTGCGGGCGTATTCCTCCGGGCTTGTCGTTGGCGGGATGTCGACGAGGCCTGTGTACTCAACGCGGAACGACGAACTCCCGGCGGGCAGTGTGAGTCGGTACGCGGACATGCCGCGGCGGTTCGCCAGTTCCTCACTCGTGCCATTGATGCCGGCGAACACCGTGGCGCCGGCCTCGGCCGGCAATTTCGTCACGGCCGGCTTCGACGCCGTGACTTCAAAGTTCCCGCCGAGCACGAACTCAACCGTCTGCCCGGCAAGGCCGGCGGGCAGTGAAATCTGGGCCGTGGTCGTTAGTCGATGGGTTGCCGGATCGATGCGGGCGGTGAGCTGGTAGGCGGGCCACTGGGCCTCCGCCTCCGCCGGCGCCTGGGCCAGGACCGGATTCGCCACGCACAGGAGGCCGAGGACAGTCAGCGCGGGCAGGCCCGCATTATGTGCAATCGACTTGAGGGTCACGGCAATTCTCCGGAGCAGCGGGAATTGGCGATTCTAGCCTCCGCAACTGCGCAATACCCCGCAAGTCGCTGGCCTGCGGCGCCGTGCCGCACCGGGCGCGCAGGTGCTGCAGGGCTCGAAGTGGCCTTAACTGAAGCAGGCATCGCCGACACCAGTAGCAGCATTATGTTCAGCGACAGCTTTCGCGAGGTCGTTGCGCCCCACGTGACGCAGTCCACGCTGACGGGGTACGGAGGTTGCAGCCGTCTCGCCCAGTGCGCATGCTGTTGAAATTCGTTTGCCCAGGGTTTTAATTATGACGTCGACGTACATAAAGACAGCCAGTGTTTTACCCGCAATGCTGCTGGCTGCCTGCGGTGGCGGTGGCGGGAGCGGCGGTACGGGCGCCGTGAGCCTGGCGATTACGGATGCGCCGGTGGACGGCGTGGACCAGGTCTGGGTGCAGTTCGAAGCCGTCGAATTGAAGCCGAAGAACGGCAGTGCCATCCGCTTCGAATTCGACACGCCGCTGTCTGTGGACCTCAAGACCCTCACCGGAAGCAACACCGAGGTGCTTCTCAATAGCGAGGAGGTACCCGCGGGCGAATACAACTGGATCCGGCTCATCGTCAACGCTGATTTTGACGGCGAGCCTGATTCCTATGTGATGACGGACATGGGCGAGCTGGTGGAGATCCGCGTGCCCAGCGGCGAGTTGAAGCTCGTCAGCGGTTTCACGGTCGTGCAGGGCGGTGAGGCCAGCTTTGTGATCGACTGGAATCTCCGGATGGGCCTCACGCGCCCGCCGGGCCTGCCCGGTTACCTGCTGAAGCCGGCCCACCGCATCGTCGACCTGCAGGAATATGGTGGCATCGAAGGCACGGTGGATACGGCGCTCCTTACGCACGAGTCTTGCACCAGTGACATGAACACCGGCGAAGGCAACGAGGTTTATGTGTTCGCCGGCGCTGGCGTGACACCGGATGATGTGGATGACGTTGATCCCGAGCCCGTTACCACGGCCCGGGTGATGCTGAACGAAGACTCAGGTAACTACGAATACTCGTTGCCCTTCATGGCGCCCGGCACCTACACGGTGGCCTTCACCTGCCAGGCGGGTGACGATATCTCGCCCGATCCCACCGTACTGCCCCCGCCGGATCCCGCGGCTGACAATGTCATTGAGTTCACGCCGGGAATCGATGTCACGGTGGTCGCAGAGCAGACCGAGACGGTGAATTTCCCGGGTCCAATTTAACGTTTGCCCCGGGTGATGCCCGGGGCAAACTCGATCGGTCCCAGCCGGGACCCGGACATTCCTGGTCTGGTCGCCGGTTCGCTCAGTTGCCCGGAACCCAGTCGCTGTGCAGGGCGAGGCGCCACATCAGGCGATTGCCGGTGTAGTCGGAGTTGGGGCTGTGCTGGACGGCCCGGTTGTCCCACAGCATCAGGGAATTATTCCGGTAGCGGAAGCGTGCGCAGTAGATGTCCCGGATGGTATGACGCTTCAGCATGTTCAGCACGGCGTCGCTCTCGTCGCGCGTCAGGCCCTTGATCCCGATCGTCCAGGCCAGGTTGATGTACAGCATCTTGCGCCCGGTCTCCGGGTGCTTGCACACCAGCGGGTGTTCCATCTGCGGAAACCTTTCCCGCATCTTGCGCAGCATGTCGATGGCGCCGACCGTGGCCGCGGAGTGATGGCCGGAGTTCAGCCCGTACTGCAGCACGTCGTGGATGCCGATCTTGTCCTCCAGAAACACCTGCATGGCCGGCGACAGGCCTTCGTAGGAGGCGTAGTTGCTGGCGAACAGCGTATCGCCACCAAACTCCGGCACTTCCCGAGCATAGAGCATGGCACCCATGCTCGGGTTGCGCTGGTAGGTGTGGTCGGCGTGCCAGCCGAGGTTCTGGGTCGACAGCACCTTGCCGTTTTTGGGCGCGCCACGGAGGTAAAAGATTCCCGGCACCTCGGCCTTGAACGGCAGGAAGGGTTCGTCCTCGAGTTTGGCAAAACGCTTGCCGAACCCGGCGAACTGCTCCTGCGTCAGGGTCTGATCGTGAAACATCACCGTGGAGTAGTCGAGAAACGCCTGGCGGATCGTCGCGAACTCCGCGTCGGAGAGATTCGCCAGATCAACGCCGAAGATTTCGCAGCCCAGTGCGCCCGTGAGCGGGCGGATTTCGAGCCGCGGAAAGCTTGTTTCAGACTGTGCTTGTGACATGACGTGCTCCTTGTTCCCGTGTTCGGATGGCCGGCGGCGCATTATCGCCGTGTAGGGCCACTGTGTAGCCAGTGACGCTACTCTCCGCCTCCCCGGCCTGGCTTGCAATCACCCGGATCCAGTGTTTCACTCCATGAAACGACTGCCCGGAACAGCCCTGTATGAAAGCTTCAGCGGTAGCCAATCGGTCCCTGGAACGTGGCTTCAACGTTCTGGAAGTGGCCAATCTGAACAACGGCGCCCGCTTGCGTGATTTTGTGCGGATTACGGGCCTGCCCAAGTCAACCACATTCAGGATTCTTGAGAATCTCCGGCGGGCTGGCTACCTGCGGCGCGATGATGACGACGACCGTTATTACCTGACCCCACGGGTCAGGCGCCTCAGCGACGGCCACTTCGACGGGGGCTGGATCAGCGAGATCGCGCGCCCGGTGCTGAAGCAGCTCGCCGACGCGGTGCGCTTCCCGGTGGCGATCGCCACGCCGTATGGCGCGGCGATGATGCTCAGGGACAACACCGATGCCGAGAGTCCCCTGGCGCCCAACGTGTATCCACGCGGGACGCCCTTGCCCTTGCTGACCAGTGCCACCGGCAAGGTCTACCTGGCGTTCTGCGATGACATGACCCGCAAGACTTTGCTGGAGGTCTGTGCCGAATCCGATTTGCCGGAGCACAACCTGGCGCGCCATGGGGATCTTCTGAATCAGTCACTGGAAACCGTCCGGCGCCAGGGCTATGCCTTCGGTCCCGGTGGCCGGCAGAGCAAGGCGGGAATCGAAACCGCGACCATTGCCGTGCCCATACTCGCCAAGGGGCACCTGATCGGTGCCATGGCCATGCGTTTTCTCTCCGCTACGATGAAGCGTCAGACGGTGGTTGAGCGGTACCTGAAAGTCATGAATCAACATGCCCGGCTGATTGGTCGCCGGGTTTCGGCCAGTTCGGGAGAGGTGTTGAGGATGTCTACGTAAGCTGATGAGTAATAACACTAATATTGAGTTGTCTTTTCTCGCTGATCGGCAAGACGCAATACCTCTCATTGCCCACTGGTATTTCGATCAATGGGGTCACCTTATTCCAGGCGAGACCCTGGAGCGCTCGCTCGCCCGGCTGCAGAAGTTTCTGAACAGGGACAAGATGCCGTTCATCCTGGTGGCGATCCGCGACGGCGAGATTGCGGGTTCAGTTCAGCTGAAGTTTCGCGAGATGGCGGATCGCTATCCCGACAAGGAGCACTGGCTCGGTGGTGTTTTCGTGGCTTCCGGATTTCGTGGTCAGGGGCTCGGTTCCTCGCTTGTGCAAGAGATTGTGCGTCGGGCCCCGCAGTAAGGTGTGAGGACATTGCACTTGCAAACTAAAAGACTCGACGGCGGTTTATACGCTCGTCTCGGCTGGGTCGCCCTGGAGCAGGTCAAAAATCACGGCCTGGACGTGCTTGTGATGGAGCGGCACCTCGCCAGCAGCTGATGAACCGTCAAACCAGATACAGCGGGTCGTGTCACTGCGGGGCAGTGACTTTCGAGGTGAATCTACCCGATGGGCTCACGAAGCTTCGCCGATGTAACTGTTCGATGTGCCGACGGCGCGGCGCCATTGTTGCATCCGTCAAGCTTGCGGGCCTCAAGGTGACGAAGGGGGCGGACAAGCTGTCGCTTTATCAGTTCAACACCATGACGGCGAAGCACTACTTCTGCTCGGTGTGTGGCATCTATACGCATCACCAGCGGCGCTCCAATCCGAAGCAGTACGGCGTCAATATCGCCTGCCTGGAAGGCGTCAATCCATTCGAGTTCGGGGAAGTGCCTGTGGCTGACGGCATCAATCATCCCCGAGATTCCGTGACTGAGCCCTGACCTATTAAGGGTAGAAGCTGCCTGTGAAAACCGAGTTTCGCCCGGCCCGAAGTAACGACGCATCAGCCATCAGCGCATTGATCGGCCGCTTTACCCCTGACGTCGTCGTCAACCCCGATGGGTCCGGCGCAGAAGAGTACCTTGAGGCCATATCGGAGAGCGCCGAAGCCGGGTATATCTCCGACCCGGGCTATATGTTCATCGTCGCCTGCCACGGACCCGACCTGGCTGGGGTCATCGCGCTCCGTGATCGCAGTCACCTCTTTCACCTCTTTGTCGCGCCGGAACATCAACGGTGTGGAATTGCCACTCGCCTTTGGGAGTTGGCGCGGGCCGCGGCGCTGGCGAAGGGCAAGATCGCAGTCTTTACCGTAAATTCGACCCTGTCTGCATTGCCAGTGTACGAGCGCTTCGGCTTTTTGCGGACGGGGCCGGTCACCGAGGCCCATGGAATACGCTTCGTACCCATGCGACTCCAGCCTGCGTCGCTCTCGTTCAGGACTCCACCGGGTAACCTTCGCGAACTCGTGATTGAATCGCCGCGCGTGCGCCTCGTGGCCTTATCGGAGGCCTACACGGAAGAGATCTTCCTGAACTTCAGCGCGGAAATCACCCTCTACATGATGCCGGCACCGGCATCTGACATCAGCGACACCCGGGCCTTCGTATCGACGGCATTACTCGAGCTCGATCGCGGTGACGACCTGCATTTCGTCATATGCCGGCGAGGCAATCACGAATTTCTGGGCGTCTGTGGCTTGCACGGAACACGCAGGCCCGACGAGCCTGAGCTGGGCATCTGGCTCAAGGCGCAGGCTCACGGCAACCGCTACGGCCGTGAGGCGATAAGTACGCTCCGCGACTGGGCCGAGCAGAATCTTGAGTTCAGGCGCCTGATCTACCCGGTTGACCGGCGAAATATCCCCAGCCGGAGAATAGCGGAGGCCCTGGGAGGCACCATCGTTGAAGAAAAGAAGGTCATGTCCATGAGCGGTAACGAGCTCGACGAAGTCATCTACGCTATTGAGAGAGGCAGTGCGTGAGCGTTGGCTTCACGCCAGCGCCGGAACCACCCGTTCCCCCAGCAGGCGAATCGTGGCCTCCGGATTGGCGTAAATCCGCAGGGCGATCTCAGTGAGGCCTGCAGCCTGGAATTGCCGCAACCGGTCGATTTCGCGGTCGAGATCATTCACCGCTGCACAGGACGTCAGGTTGTCGACGAGGAGCTTTACGATCCGGTCGGGCACGCCATCGATGCGGGGTGACCGGCGGCGGAGGGCATCGAAAAACGCCGGCCGCTTCTCCTCGACCAGGTTCATGTCGTCCTCGTTCATGAAGTAGCCGTGATTCTTCTTCATCAGCACACCGCGCAGCGCCAGCCAGATCCGGGCCTCGGCCTCCGCTTCTTCCCGCGTGTCCTTGACGTGCCACGCCCAGAAATTGTTCAGGCGGAAGGCGGCCGGGTCGCGCCCGCAGCTGTTTAGTGATTCATCGATAATGGCGCGGGCCTCGCTGACCTGCTCGACGATCTTGTCCGACAGCATGATGCCGTCGGCGACCTGGGGCGCCATCTTCTGCATTTGCAGCCGGTTTGCGCCTGCATAGATGACCGGTGGCGCGCTGACGGCCCAGTCCGGGTTGTAGTTGCGCACGGTGAACAGCTCGCCCTCGTAGCTGAAACGCTGGCCCTTCGCCGCCATTTTCAGGATGTCGATGCATTCCCGCACACCGCGAACCCGTCGCGTCGACTGGAGCCCCATCGCGGTCATCGTGCCGCCGCCACCTCCCACGACGATGTGAGCGCGCCCCCTGGATGCTTCATTGAGCGACAGCAGCGCCGTCGCCATTTTCAGCGGATGAAGTTCGTACGGCGACACCGCGATAGGTCCCATGCGGATTCGCCGGGTGGTACGCGCGACTTCGGCGAAATTCAGAAACGGGTCACGGGCATCGAGCATGCTCGAGACCCACACGGCCCCCAGCCCGTTGTCTTCGGCAAGCCGGGCCAGTTCGGCGAGCCGTTCCGGCGGGTCCCGGGATTCAAGGATCAGGTCGATGCGCATGGATGTGATGCATCATACCGGTCGGCGACAGGGTCGTCCCGTCGAGGGCAGTTTAGGGCAGGCGTGGTGAAGTGGCTGATTGAACACGAGGCGCAGGTCAGGCTGGCTACCTTCCTGCTGGTCTTTGCGGCACTGAGCGTACTCCAGCAAGTCTGGCCGCGGCGTGACGTGCCCGGCGGCTGGCGGCGCTTCGCGACAAATATCGCCCTGGTGGTCGTCGGTACTGCGATTCTGCGGGTCGCCTTCCCGTTGCTCGCCGTCGGCCTGGCTGTGCGAATCGACCAGAGTGGCGGAGGGCTGATGGGCGCGCTGCCGCCAGTCGCGGGCGTTATTGCCGGGGTCATCCTGCTCGACCTGGTCATCTACTGGCAGCATCGCCTGCTGCACCGGATCCCGCTGTTGTGGCGACTGCACCGGGTTCATCACGCCGACACCGGCTTCGATGTGAGCACCGGCTTGCGTTTTCACCCGTTCGAGAGTGTCCTGTCGATGGTCATCAAGCTAGTCGCGATCGTGCTGCTCGGTATTGCGCCGCTGGCGGTGCTGATCTTCGAGCTTGCGTTGAGCATCGGATCGCTGTTTACGCATGCCAATATCTGTCTGCCTGCCGGCTTCGAGCGGCGTCTGCGCTGGGTTTTCGTGACGCCGGAGATGCATCGTGTCCATCATTCCTGGCATCCCGACGAGACGGACAGCAACTTCAGTTTTCACCTCTCGCTGTGGGACCGGCTGTTCGGCACGTACCGTGATCAGCCGCGTAACGGGCATGTGCAGATGGTTATCGGGTTGCCCGAGTTTCGCGACAGCGGCGACCAGTCGCTGGCCGCGCTGCTGCTGAATCCGTGGAAATAGTGAATGACCATCCTGCCTGCAAGTGGCGGCCTGGACATCGCCGATCTGGTACCTGCCTGAAGGGTCGTAGACTGCTGCACTTCGAACGGGGTCAGAGATCCGGGCCAGGCGTCGCCTGTTGTGCCATGGCCTCGACCCAGCGCGCGTAATTGGGGTGTTGCACGAGTCCTTTGGTGTTGAAGACGTAATCCGTCCCGGCAATATCGTTTTCCACCTGTTGCTGGATGCTCCGGGGCGACTGGAGATTCGTCACGATAATGACGCGCTTGCCGTCGCGATTCGCGTCTTCGACATAGCGGCGCAACGTGCGTCCGTTGGCCCGGCGGATAGCAACCGGGGCGTCATTCTGCATCGACATCACCTTGACGTCCGAATAGCCGCCCTGGTCTTTCAGGCGAGCCGCGATGCGCTCAAGCAGTGCGAGGTTTTTGGCATTATCAGCCTCGAGCGTGGGCCCGTGCGAGACCAGGAGGACGAGTTCCTTCGCGGGGTCGGTGCTCATTTCCCGCGCGTAGTCGGCGATCATGTCGATGACCAGGGGGTGATCCTCCAGGGCGGGCGTCCACGTGACCTTGGCCGTGGTTGTGACCCGCGGCGTCTGCAGGTAGCCGGGATCATCCGTCAGGCCGAACATGTACTGCCATTGGCGCAATTGATCGTCGCTTGCGGACGAACTCAGGGCCGGGACGACCACGATCCTGTCGGCGCCGGCGGCGGTGAGTTCATCGAGCGCCTGCTGGACGTGTCTCGATGCGGTCATGCTCATGCCAAAAGCAACGGCCATCGGGTATTTGCCGGCGACCGGCGCCAGGCCGCTGCGGAACGCCTCGTCACCGACCTTGCCGTAGCCGTGAGCGAGGACCAGCACGCCCACCTTTCCCCGGGTGCCGGCGTCGCTAAGGTAGGAGGCGTAGTTGGGTCCCATCCGGACCATGCTGTCGTCGATTTCCGCGTCGCTGTACGTTTGATACAGAGCGACGCGCTGGCGCAGCGCTTCGTACATCCACGGCTCCATCGCGTGGCCCGCGTGATCCGCCGGGCCAGCGGGCTGTTCTTCCGCCTGAAGATGGTTCGTGAACGCAATGGCGAGGCAGACGCTGAGCACTGCGCAGGCCGGCAATGCATGTTGGCGGACAAACGTCATGCGCAATACCCTGGTCACGTTGGCGCCGGACTCAGCTCGAAACGAATCTCGCCGTGTTCGTTGTTGCCCACTCGCTCCCAGCCCCTGGATGCATAGAATGCCTCGGCGCGCGTGCCGGGCTCTGTCGTGAGCCACAGACGCTCGAGCCCCTGCGACCAGAGCCAGCTTAGCATCGCGTCATGCAGCTGTAGTCCATAGCCCAGGGCTTCGTGGTCTGGATGGACGAAGAGCGCCCAGATATTGCCTGACTCCCGGTTGCCGACAGCGAAAGCGACGATCACGCTGTCCGATTCGATCACCCATCCACGGCCGGTGGTCGTGATGGCCGGAACGTAATCCACCTCGGTGATGGCGGTGCTGGTCAACCTGTTCTCGCGTACGGCCAGGCGAACGCGGTGCATGCCGCTGATATCCGCCGGGGTCGCTGGTCGCAATGTTGGCATGATTGGCCCTGGCGACTGAACGCAAGCCGCCGCCTACTCGGCAGGAATGCTTCCGGTCGTATACGCATTGGGCGGAAACAACGGCAGAACGTCAGAGTTCCAGATGTCCCTGGTGATGCGCCACTTGCCGTCTGTCTTGCGCCAGATCTCCAGCCACTTGCCGGTATCCACGACAGCCCCCGACTTGTCGGCAACCGAGTACGTTCCCGAGCGGACGCCAAGGTTGCCTGAAACCCCGATGTCGACCGTTTTGCCGACGGCCGGCGTAAACCCGCTGTCCGATAAAAGAGCCACGTACACCTTCAGGAATGCCCGAATCGACTTATGACCCTTCGCGGAAACGGCTGTCTCTGGCATCACAACGGCATCTGCCGCGTAGAGTGCAACCAGAGCATCGACATTGAGGGTCTTGTACGCGTGATTCCAGAGATCGCCGGCCTTGCGAAGTGCGGCTTCATCGGTGGCGGCCGGCGATTTATCGGCAGCAGATGCCAGTGGTGCGTGGGCGGCCAGTGCCAGCAGGATGGCTAGCGCGATGGCCGAGGAGGGGGCTGAACGTAGGAGGCTATTCATAGTGGATCCCTTGAATTAATGGTGCGCCAATTTTATGAAACTACTGCCATATCGTCTAAGGTTCGTCCGCATGCGATGAATCCGAAGGGCGGTCACGCGCAGGTGAACACTCATCTCGCCATACATCAGTGATCGCGCGATCGTCCGGCTGCCCGTAGTCCCAGCGCCACGGTATGCCGGCCATGGTCGAATTATAAATAGTAGTGGATTTCAACTGGGGAAATTTTTCCAGCAGGAGCGGCACGTCGCGGCTGTACCTGTCAGCGACATTTCCCTGTGCTGAACGAGCCGAGCCGATACGTGCCATTCCATAATAAGAATGACCCGAGCCGCCGCACAGCCGGCTTAGTATGTTGCCGAGGTAATTAGCCTGACCGGCTTTGACCTCAAAGCGGTAGCCCTGCAAGCGCGTGGCCCAGCCCTTTTGCAAGCCGGGGTCTGCCGCCTGGCTGTCCATGGCCGGAGAGACTGCCCAGAATTCGTATTCGCCGGCCGGTAACGCGATGGCAAAGAGGTTGCCGCATTCAGCGGGCAGGCCATCATCCGGACACTCCGGCTGAGGGTAGAACGGGTTGCTCCAATTGACGGCCGATGTGACGTGCCCGCGCAACTCTGGATCGCTGGTGGAGTAATAGTCATACCGGCTCCATTCGCGCCACTGTTTCCCAAGGGGAATGGTTCCGACCGAGCCTGTTATGACGCCCTTGTCTGGTTCGGACCCCACCACGTAGCCGGCAGGCAGCCCGGGTAAATAACCTGAACAGCCGGCCAGCAGTGCGGCGAACAATGGAATCGAAAGATAACAAGTCTGGTTGGCGAATGTTGTAGTAGTAAAAGCCGGCATCTTCAGTCTGAGTATCGCCGGTACTACTCTCATGTGACGCGGGTCGCCCGAATATCCTCAACAAATGCCCCCACGAACGCCGCCAGGCGCTTTGTCATCGCCTCGTCGGTCAGGTGCCCAGCGTCATCAAAGAGTTGTGCTGCGCGGGGAACGACAAGGCGCCCACCGCTCCACAGGCGGGCGCCGAGCGTGCGCATAACGGGTAGCCAGGCGTTCTGAGCCACTAAGGTGCCGAACGCGCCCGGTGTTGCTCCCATGATGGCAACCGGAAGATTGCCAAAGACGCGCGGGATGTCAGCGGCAGGACGCGATAGCCAGTCGATCGCATTCTTAAGGACGCCCGGCATCGAGTTGTTGTATTCGGGGCTGGCAATCAGCAGTCCATCCGCGGCGGCGATCGCGTCCTTGAGGGCAGTAACGGGCCCGGGAATGCCGTGTGCCGTTTCGACGTCAAAGTTGTAAAGGGGTATCGCGGCGATGGACTCGATGACGAGGGTGCAACCCTGTGGCAGGCGCTCCTGGGCCGCGCGCAGCAGATGAGTATTCAGCGACTCGTGGCGGAGACTGCCGGACAGCCCGATGAGAGTGATCGACGTGGCCATAAGCTCGGCATGCTAACCGGTCCGGCAGGCACCGCAAACTTCGCAATGGGTTGCCTATCAGGCCGGAATGGACCGTGCGTGATTGGCGCGCCCGGAGAGATTCGAACTCCCGACCCTCTGGTTCGTAGCCAGATACTCTATCCAACTGAGCTACGGGCGCGTTGTGTCTGTGCAGTATGTGTCGTCAGCGGGGCCGGAATTATAGGCAATCCTGTAGGGATGGGAAGCGCTAACCGGGGTGAATGGCCAAAAAGCCGGTTCCCAGTCCCGTCGGCGGACCCGATCCGCTAGACTGGCCCCCGCTTTCAGTTCCTTGCGGAGAAGAACAATGCTCTTGCTCACTGGTGTCACGGGAAAGACCGGCGGCGCGTCCGCCCAGGCCCTGTTAAAGACGGGCGTGCCCCTGCGCGCGATCGTCCGCAATGCTGAAAAGGCCGAATCCCTGAAGGCGGCCGGTATCGAGCTGATCATAGGCGACGTGACCGACAAGGCCGTGCTCGAAAAGGCCATGGCGGGCGTCGACAAAGTGCTGATGACCATCCCGAACAGCGAGAAGCAGCTGGACGTGGAGAAGCAGTTCATCGACGTGGCAAAACAGCAGGGCGTGAAGCACCTGGTCAAGATATCGTCGATGGAGGCCGTGGCCACCGCGAAGAGCCCGATTGCGAAGATTCACTACGCGTCCGGGCAATACCTGCAGAAATCAGGCTTGGCCTGGACGCTGATGAAGCCCAACTTCTTCATGCAGAATTTCCTCGGCAGCGCCGGCACCATCAAGGAACAGGGCAAGTTCTTCCTGCCGATGGGCGAGGGCAAGACCGTGATGGCCGACACCCGGGACATCGGTGCGTCCGTTGCGGCCGTGATGACTGGCACGGGCCACGAAGGCCAGCAATACGAAATCACCGGCCCCGAAGTGCTCAGCTTTGCCGACGCGGCTGAGCGCTTCAGCAAGGTCCTCGGTCGCGAGATCGAGTACGTCCATGTGCCGATGGAGGCCTACCGCACGACGCTCGCCCGGTTTCTGACCAACGAATGGCACCTGAACGCCGTGTGCGAACTCTTCCAGGAGATCGCCGAGGGTGGGATGCTGCACACCACTGACTCGGTGCAGAAGCTCACCGGTACTCCGCCGATCTCCTTCGAGCAGTTTGTGCGGGATCACAAGGCGGTGTTCACGCCGGCGTAAGAGCGCCTTCAGGCGCGACAGGTACAGGTCTCGCGCCTGAAGGCGCTCCTACTCCTTGTCCACGGCGATATCGACAAGCTCACCGTCCTCGACGGTGTAGTTGACGAGTATCGGTGCACAGCACACGAAGCAGTCCTCCACGTAGGACTGGTCGCCCGCCGACAGGTCCAGCAGTAGCGTGATGCTTTCCCAGCAATAGGGGCAAATGACGCTTTGCTCAAGCATCAGAAGCGGTCCTTGCGCCGACGCGTTTCGCCGAGCACGTCCGCATCGGCGGCGTCCGGCAGCTTCAGTGTCGCCCGAAGTTCAGCGCTGGCGGGCCGCAGGAAGGGATTGGTGGCTTTCTCGATACCGATGGTGCTGGGCACGGTGGGCCGCCCGGCGGCCCGCAGCGTTGTGACCTCCCGTATCCGCGCGGCCAACTCGGTATTTTCAGGCTCCATCGTTACTGCGAAACGACCATTGCTCTGGGTGTACTCGTGCGCGCAGTACACCCGCGTGTCGTCGGGCAATCCCATGAGCTTCTGCAGTGAGTTCCACATCTGTTGCGGCGAGCCTTCGAACAGGCGGCCGCAGCCCATCGAGAACAGCGTGTCGCCCACAAAGGCGGCATTGTCTGCGTCGAACACATAGCAGATGTGGCCAATCGTGTGGCCTGAGGTTTCCAGGATGCGGGCACGATGGCCGCCGAAGTCGAAGGTATCGCCTTCGCCCACCAGGACATCGATGCCGGGAATTCTCGCGGCGTCATTGCGCGAGCCGACGATGACACAGCCGGTTTTTGCCTTAAGAGCCAGGTTGCCGCCGGCGTGGTCGAAGTGATGGTGAGTGTTTAAGATGTAGTCGAGGCGCCAGCCGTGCTCGGTCAGCGCCTGTTCGATTGCCGTCGCGTCCGGGGTGTCGATGGTCGCCGTCAGGCCGGCAGCCGGGTCGTGGATCAGGTACCCGTAGTTGTCCGTAAGGCAGGGGATCTGGTGGATCTGGAGTACGGCCACGGCGGGTTCATGCCTCTTTGAGCCGGGGTAGCAGTTCGGCAAGATTGCAGGGCCGCGTCCGGTGATCGAGTTGGGCGGCGATGAGCTGGTCCCAGCCCGTGGCGCAGGCGTTGGTGGAGCCCGGCAGGCAAAAGACGTACGTGCCATTGGCCACGCCGGCCAGACAGCGCGATTGCAAGGTGGAGGTGCCGATGTCGTCCCAGGACAGGCGCCGGAACATCTCGCCGAAGCCTTCAATGACCTTGTCGAGCAGCGGCTCGATGGCTTCCGGCGTGCCGTCGCGGCCGGTCACGCCAGTGCCGCCGGTCGTGATGATGGCGTGGATCCCAGGATCGGCTATCCAGGCAGACACCGTGGCGCGAATCCGGTAGATGTCGTCGGGCTCCAGTCCGCGATCGCCGAGCACGTGGCCGGCATCCTCGAGGCGCCCGACCAGCAAGGTGCCCGAAGTGTCGGTGTCAACCGTGCGGGTGTCCGACACCGTGAGCACGGCGATCGACAGGGGGAGGAATTCGCGCGCTTGGTCCATGGCCGGATGATACTCCGGCGACGACGCCCAGGCTTTATGGCCAGGCTTCGTGGTCAGGCTTCGCGGTCAGGCCCGGTAGTCAGGCGGCGCCATCGCCGCCCGCGCGCCGCACCTGGTCGCGCAGGTATTCCGCAAAATGGCGACAGGCATCGGTAACCGTGAAGATGCCCGCCAGCTTGCCGCGGCGCGTGACGATCGCCGAGCCCAGATGACGCTCGGCCATGTGCGCGAGCACGTCGTCCAGACCGGTGTTCATGTCGACGATGTAGGCGTCCATGACCAGAACATCGGCCACCCGGGTGGCTTCCGCGTTGGGGTAGGCGAAGTCCGGTCCCAGCACCAGCTTGATGTCCCGGTCCGAAATGCTGCCGACGAGTTTGCCCTCCTGGGTTACCGGGAGGTGGCGAATCCGGTGTTCGCGCATGAATTCCTGGGCCTCGGCCACCGAGGCGCCCACGTCCACTGAGTAGGGGAACGGCGACATCGCCGACTTGATGGTGGGTATCCGTTTCATGGCCTGATCATAGCGCCCATGTGAATAATTGTGCAGTTTCAGGAAAGGCGGTAGTGTGGATTTCATGTATCCGCCCGCCAGCGATTCCCCTCTCCCGGACCTGCAGCCCTACTGGATGCCGTTCACCGCCAACCGGTACTTCAAGAATCACCCGTTACTGCTCGAATCCGCTGCGGGGATGTACTACACCACCCGGGACGGCCAGAAGATCCTCGACGGAATCGCCGGCCTCTGGTGTGTGAATGCCGGCCACTGCCACCCGCGAATCGTGGAGGCGGTGCGCGAGCAGGCGGGCAAGCTCGATTACGCCACGGCCTTCAACCTGGGCCACGCCGGCGCTTTCGAGCTGGCGGTCGAGGTGGTGAAGCTGGCGCCCGGCAACCTGGACCACGCCTTCTTCGTCAATTCCGGTTCCGAGGCCGTCGACACCGCGCTGAAGATTGCGCTGGCGTATCACCGGGCCCGCGGCGACGGGCAGCGCTTCCGCTTTATCGGCCGCGAACGCGGGTACCACGGCGTCGGTTTCGGCGGCATATCGGTCGGCGGCATGGTGGCCAATCGCCGGGCCTTCGCCTCCTCGATGCTGCCCGGCGTGGATCATCTCCCGCACACCCACGACCTGGCCCGCAACGCGTACTCGAAGGGGCAGCCGGCGCACGGTGCCGAACTGGCCGACGCGCTGGAGCGGCTGGTCGCCCTGCACGACCCGAGCACGATCGCCGCCGTCATCGTCGAGCCCGTGTCCGGCTCGGCCGGCGTCTTGCCGCCGCCCAAGGGGTATCTCGAGCGCCTCCGCGCCATCTGCGACAGGCACGGCCTGCTCCTGATCTTCGACGAAGTGATCACCGGCTTTGGCCGCACCGGCGGGGCGTTCGCGTCACAAACTTTCGATGTGCAGCCCGACATGATGACTGTCGCCAAGGGCCTCACCAGCGGCGTGGTGCCGATGGGCGCCGTGCTGGTCGACCGGCGCATCTACGAGGCCTTCGTGTCGGGAACCGGCGCCGGTCCGGAACAGGCCATCGAGTTTTCCCACGGCTACACCTACTCCGGGCACCCGCTGGCGTGTGCCGCCGGTCTCGCCGCGCTTGCCGTCTACCGCGATGAAGGCCTGTTCGAGCGCGCCGCATCACTGGCGCCGGCCTTCGCCGACGCGCTGCACAGCCTCAAGGGAGCGCCCCACGTCATCGATATTCGCAACATCGGGCTGATGGGTGCTGTGGAGCTGGAGCCGCGCAAGGACCAGCCGACGCTGCGGGCGCTCGACGTGTTCCGGCACTGCTTTGCCAGCGGCGTGCTGGTGCGTACCACCGGCGACACCATCGCACTCACACCGCCACTGATTATTGAAACCGCCCAGATCGGGCAGATCGTTGACGCGCTCGGCAAGGCCCTGCAGGCCGTCGCCTAAGGAGAGTTGCATGCTTATCGGCGTTCCCACAGAGGTCAAGCAGGACGAGTACCGCGTCGGGCTCACGCCCACGAGCGTTCGCGAACTGATCGTGCACGGCCACCAGGTGCTGGTGCAGAGCAACGCTGGCGCCGGTATCGGCGTGCAGGACGCGGATTACGAGAAGGCGGGTGCGAAGATCGCAGGCTCGGCGAAGGATGTGTTTGCCCGCGCCGATATGATTGTGAAGGTCAAGGAGCTGCAGGCGAGCGAGATCGCCATGCTCCGCGAGGGCCAGGTCCTGTTTACCTACCTGCATCTCGCGCCGGACCCGGAGCAGACGAAAGGTCTGGTCAAGTCGGGCGTAGTGGCCATTGGCTACGAGACCGTTACCGGTCCGCACAACAGTTTGCCGTTACTCTCGCCGATGAGCGAAGTGGCGGGCCGCATGGCCGTGCAGGCGGGCGCGCATTGTCTCGAGCGTGAGGCCGGCGGCGCCGGGATCCTGCTCGGCGGCGTGCCCGGCGTGAAGGCCGCGAATGTCGTCGTGCTCGGTGGCGGCGTGGTCGGCACCAACGCCATCCGCGTGGCCATGGGCATGGAGGCGCAGGTTACGGTCGTTGATCGCTCCCTGCCGCGACTCAAGGAGCTGGACTTCCAGTTCGGTGGGCGCCTGAACACCATCTATTCAACCATCGAGTCCATCGAGTATTACGTTGCCGAGGCCGACCTGGTGATTGGCGCGGTGCTCGTGCCGGGCGCCGCCGCGCCCCGGCTCGTGAGCCGGCAGATGGTGCGGGAGATGCGCGACCGTTCGGTGGTGGTCGACGTGGCCATCGACCAGGGTGGCTGCTTTGAAACCGCGCGGCCCACGACACATTCGAAGCCAACCTACGTGGAGGAGGGCGTGGTGCACTACTGCGTGGCGAACATGCCAGGCGCCGTGGCGCGCACCTCAACCTTTGCGCTGAACAATGCCACCTTGCCGTATGTACTGGCTCTTGCCGACAAGGGCTACCGACAGGCCTTGCTGGACGACCCCGGTCTGCTTGAAGGGCTGAACATTCACGAGGGCAAGGTAACGTACGAGGCCGTGGCGATGGCGCTGGGCTACGAGTACATGCCGGCGCGCCGCGTGCTCTGATCCATCGCAGGAGCGGCCGTAGGAGCGGCTTCAGCCGCGACCAACGTACTACGTAGCCCGCGTCCACCCGCCGTGTGGCCGCTGCTACTGGAGTTACCAGGCGAAGAAGCGCGTCGCGTAGCCCTTCGGGAACTCCACGGTTCCCTGCGACAATTCCACAAAACCATCCGTGCCGCCGAGAGCGATGAAATCGCCGGAGGTGTTCGTGGGGTTCGGCATGGCAAGGCACTGGCCGTCGGGTGTGTACGCCAGTGTCACCGGCAGGAAATACGTGAGGTCGGGCTCGAAGCGCAGGTCGGCGCCGAGTTGCACGACAGGTTGCGGTCGCGGCGTTATGCCGAGTGCTGCCAGCAGTGCGGGCACCACGTAGCGCACCAGGCACACGAGGCTCGACACCGGGTTCCCGGGCAGGGCGAACACCGGCTTGCCGTCGGGTGACACGCCGAACCAGAAGGGCAGGCCGGGCCGCTGCAAGACCTTGTGGAAGACCAGTTCCAATCCCAGCGCAGTCAGCACCTGGGGCACGTAGTCGAACTCACCCATCGACACGCCGCCCGTCAGGATCAGCACATCCTGTTCCGCGAGCAGCGTGCTCAATTCCCGTTCCAGCACCGCACGGTCGTCCGGCAGGTGTCGCCGCCGGTACCGGGTGAACCCCCGGCGGGACAGGGCAGTGGCGATCGCGCGGTCGTTGGACGCGCGGATCTGCGTGGGGCCCAGCGCCTGGCCGACATCAACGAGCTCATCGCCGGTGGACACGATTGCGATCGCGGGACGGCGGGCGATTTGCACATGGCTGTGGCCTCCGACGGTGAGGATCGCCACTTCCGGCGGCCCGAGCACGACGCCCGGCTGCAGAAGGGTCGCGCCCTGCGGGTGGTCCGAACCGCGCCGGTGCACAAACTGGCCGGGAGCAGGCTGGTAGTCCGCCGAAATCGTGGCGATCGAATTCTCGCGAGTGATGCGCTCCACGGGCACGACGGTGTCCGCGCCAGCCGGTAGCGCCGCGCCCGTCATGATCACGACGCAGCTGCGCTCGTCGGCCAGCGGCACGGGCGTGCCGCCGGCACCCAGCGTGCCGGCCACGGTGAACGCGCGCAGTCCGCCAGCAAACGCGCTGTGCCGGATGGCAATGCCATCCATCGTGACGCGGTCAAAGGGCGGCTGGGTGCGCTCTGCAATAACCGGCTGGTGCAGTATTTCTGCCCCGGTCGCATCGATGGGCACGCGCACCGTGCCCCAGCCACTGAGCCGACTGCCGATCAGCGCCTCGGCATCGGCAACGGAAATGCGGCGACGGGGGGTGTCGGCCATCAGCGCGATCCTGTCTTGCCGTGGAGCCGGGCGTGGATCTCGGCAAGGATCGCCACCGCAATGGACTCTGGCGAGTCGGCGCCGATGTCGAGTCCTGCCGGCCCGTGCAAGCGGGGCGCCAGACCGTCGGCGGCCGTGCCGAGTTCCCGGAGCAGACGGTCACGACGCCCGGGTGGCCCGAGCAGGCCTATATAAGGGATCGCGCTTCTGGCAAGCGTGACGAGATGGCGGCGATCGGTGGCCAGGTGATGGCTCATCACGATCGCCGCGGCGAAGATCGGCAGCGGCACGCGATCGGCCAGCTCGTCCGCCGGTGCGCACACCCGGGTTTCGACGCCGTCGAAGCCGGGCCTGTCGAGATACGCGGGCCGGTGATCCACCAGCGTCACGCGCCAGCCGAGGGTGTCCGCCAGGCTCACGACGGGTACCGCATCCGGCCCGGCGCCCAGTACCAGCAGGCGGGGCAGGGGTTTTAAGCCCGTGTACAACACCTCGGCCGATGCCAGTCCGGGTTGAGCGAAGTTGCCGTCCGCGCTGATCAGTGTCCTGCCCAACGGTAAATCGCCGTGATCGGCAAGGACGATGGCGCAGTGGCCAGCGCTGTCACCCCGCAGAACAGCCCCCAGTGCCGCGAACGGTTCGTAGTTGTTCGCCGGCGTGAGCCGCTGGAGCAGGATGCGCAGCAGCCCGTCGCAGCCA
>JAQBGF010000015.1:0-26946 GCA_032122615.1 Gammaproteobacteria bacterium
ACGCCGCATGTCGAAGTCGGCCGGCAACGGCGTCGACCCGCTGGACATGATCGCGCAGTACGGCGCGGACGCCGTGCGCTACTCGCTCGTCATGCTCACGCGCGAGGGCCAGGACGTGAAGCTCGCGGAGAACCGCTTCGAAGAGGGCCGGCGCTTCACGAACAAGATCTGGAACGCGGCGCGCTTCGTCCTGATGAACGTCGAAGGACGTGAACTGGCGCAGGGCACGGCAGCCATCACTACACTGACCCTGCCGGATCGCTGGATCCTGTCCCGACTGAGCAAGACCATTGAGGCCGTCGACGGGCACTTTCGCACCTACCGCTTTGATCTGGCGGCCCGCGCGCTCTACGAGTTCATCTGGAACGAGTACTGCGACTGGTACCTCGAATTGACCAAACCGATTCTGCAAGACGCCGATGCGTCCGCTGCGGAACAGGCCGCGACGCGCCGGACGCTCGTCACGGTGCTGGAGGCCCTGCTCCGCGCCAGCCACCCGTTCATGCCATTTATCACCGAAGAAATCTGGCAACGCGTTGCGCCACTGGCCGGTGCCTGCGGCGAATCCATCATGGTGCAGAGCTGGCCCGATCCCGCCTTCTTTCCCGTGGATGACGAAGCCGAAGCGGAACTCGCCTGGATCCAGGGCTTCATCCTGGGCGTGCGCCAGATCCGGGGTGAAATGGACATCTCACCCGCCAAACGAATTCCCGTGCTGCTGCAGGACGCGACGGCGGACGACACGCGCCTTTTGGCCGTCCACGACCGCTACCTCCGGGAACTCGCGCGCCTGTCCAGCATCGATCCGCTCCCGGCCGGCCGTGAACCGCCGCCCAGCGCGACAGCACTTGTTGGCAGCCTGAAACTACTGGTACCGATCGCGGGACTCATCGACGTCGCCGCTGAACGCGCGCGGCTGACCAAAACCCGCGACAAGGCCGTGGCGGATCTGGCACGGGTCGAGCAGAAGCTGGCCACGGAAACCTTTACGCAAAACGCTCCGGAAGCCGTGGTCGCAAAGGAAAGAAATCGTCAGGAAACTCTGCGTCGCGACCTCGCGAAACTGGAGACCCAGCTGGCCCAGCTCGCGTCGCTCTAAGGAAAAAAGGGGACATGCCTCATTTCCAAGATGAAATGAGGCATGTCCCCTTTTTTCCGCTTACCGGAGTTCGGGCAATGGTTCGCCGTCGGGGATGAATTTCAGCGCCAGGCCGTTGTTGCAGTAACGGAGCCCTGTCGGCGCCGGCCCGTCCTTGAAGACGTGGCCGTGGTGACCGCCACAGCGAGCGCAGTGGTATTCGGTGCGCGGCACAAGCATGCGAAAGTCGCGCCGGGTATCGATGCCCGCCTCGGTCAGCGGCTGAAAGAAACTGGGCCAGCCCGTGCCACTGTCAAATTTTCCGGAAGTTTTGAACAGCGGCGAGTGGCACGCGGCACAAATGAATGTGCCGGCACGCTTCTCGTCATTCAGCGCGCTGCTGAATGGTCGCTCAGTGTTCTCCTTGAACAGTACACCGTACTCGTCGGATTCCAGCACTTCCCGATACGCCTCTGGCTTTGGTTTGCTCATAATCAGATTGCTCCTACTCGAGACGCTCCCCGTCCCACGAAATGGTCTGGCCGCTCTGGTCCTTCGTCAGCGTGTCGATCACGGCGATCATTCCCCGGATACTGTCCTCGACCTTTACCGTTGACTGCCCCGGGCTAGCCGGCTCCCCGTGGGTTAGTACCCGACCGGGATTCATCGTGACCACTTTAATACCCTGATTCTTCCAGCGCAGGGCCATCTCCTGCTGAAGCGCATCCAGGGCCGCCTTGCTGGTCTTGTAGAGCGTAAAGCCCGGCACCGGAATGCCCCGCTTGCCCTTGCCGGTGGTCAGGGCGGCCATGACCTTGAGATTTCCGGCCTTCACATTCGGGTAGAAGGCTTCCGCAACTTTCAGTGGACCCATGGCATTGGTTCGGTAGAAGCGGTCGAACTCAGCGTAATCGATCGTGCCGACTATCTGTCCCCGGTCAGGGCCCTTCATCAGGCCGGCGTTGTTGATCAGCACGTCGATCGGCTGACCCGAGTATTTCTTTGCCAGCGCGTCAATCCCCGGATGATCAAGGAGATCGAGTTGCTCGATCAGCACGTCCTTGCGGCCGGCTGCGAAGGTCTTGAGCTCTTCCGCCGAATCAGGATTGCGGGTCGTGGCAATGACTCGCCAGCCGCGCTCCGCGTACTGCTTCACGAACTCGAATCCGATGCCTCGATTGGCACCGGTGATCAGCACCGTGCGTTCCGGCGCAGGACTCTGCGCTCCGGCCACCGGCATGGCGAGCAAGGCGGCGACAACCAGCAACCCTCGGCGTGAATAAAAGCGTTCGCTAAAGCTCATGATGGAAAACTCCTTGCAATGCACGGCCCCGATGACCCCGCCTGATTCAGGGGGGAGTTTACGACGCCGCGCCACGCCACCGGGCCAATTCTGTGCCCCAGTTCCCGATTCGGCGCGATCGGTTCCGGCAAGATGCCATGGTATCTTCGGAACGGATCAGCCTGATTGGAACGCAGCATGGTGGCTAACGTCACGGCACTGACCGGTAAGGGCGAGCTGCACAGCGCCCGTCACCTGGCCGATCAGGCCGGGTCCGAAATTGGCCGGGTCATCCTGGGCAAGCAAACCGAGATCCGGCTGGCCGTCGCCTGCCTGCTGGCCGGCGGTCACCTGCTCATTGAAGATGTCCCGGGCGTCGGCAAGACACTGCTGGCCCGCTCACTGGCCGGCGTTCTCGGCCTGTCGTTCCGGCGCATTCAGTTCACCAGCGACATGCTGCCGGCAGATATCGTCGGCATGTCAATCTTCGAGCAGGCCACCTCCACCTTCCGGTTCCATCCCGGGCCCGTATTTGCGCACGTCGTGCTCGCCGACGAGATTAACCGCGCCACCCCCAAAGCCCAGAGTGCACTGCTCGAAGCAATGGAGGAGCACCAGGTAACGCTCGACGGTCACACGCACACGCTGCCCGAGCCCTTCTTCGTAATCGCCACCCAGAACCCGCTACACCAGACCGGCACCTTTCCCCTGCCCGAGTCGCAGCTGGACCGCTTCCTCATGCGCATCGGTCTCGGTTACCCCGGCGAGGCACTCGAGCGCAAACTCCTGAAGGGCGATGATCGCCGGGCGTTGCTCGGCGACCTGCAGCCGATCACTGACATTGCAGGCCTGTCGGCACTCCGTACAACGGCGCGCGCGTTGTTCCTGTCGGACGCGCTGCTCGACTATGTGCAGGCTCTCGTGCGCTACACGCGCCAGTCAGCCCAGTTCGATCTCGGACTGTCGCCGCGCGGCGCGCAGGATCTCGTGAATGCGGCGCGCTGCTGGGCCCTTCTGAACGGCCACCCGGGCGTGCACCCGGAAGACGTGAAGGCAGTGTTTACCTCGGTTGCCGGTCATCGCCTGCGGCCCCGGCCAGGCAGCACCGCAGCCCTTCGCGATCCGGCACGTCTCGTGCTGGAGTCAGTACCCATTCCCTGACAAAGGGACTCACCGTGACCAGGTCACGCCGCCCGCGGCATCAGCTCTCCCGATTCCTGCGCCATCGCCTGCGGCGCTGGGCGCTACGCCGCCAGGGGCCCGACGGTGAGTTCGTCGACCTGCATCAAGGTCGTGTTTACATCCTGCCGACCCGCAGCGGCCTCGTGTTCGGCGCAGTATTCTTTACGATGCTGCTCGGCGCACTCAACTACAGCAACAACATGGGCTTTGCCCTTGCGTTTTTGCTGACGGCGGTCGCGGTGGTCAGCATTCATCACTGCCAGCGCAATCTCGCCGGCCTGCGACTCTCGGTCAGCGGCTGCGCGCCGGTTTTTCTGGGCGAGCTGCTGGAGTGCACGGTGCATCTCACCAATCCTGGCCGCGGACCGCGCTGGCAGATTGCCGCCGGGCCGGCAACGGAACGCACACCCGCGGTCGATCTGCCGGCCGGGGCATCGGACGAGCTGACGCTGCGCCTGCCCACGGACCGGCGCGGCCGGCTGCCCTGCCCGGCGATCCGGGTCAGCACGCGCCACCCGCTCGGCCTCTTTGAATCCTGGGCGTGGCTTCACCCGCAACGCGAACTCCTCGTCTACCCCCGCCCGTCGGACAGTGTGGCGGTACGCCTTCCGCCGGCGGCGCCCGACTTCGAAAATGCCGGCGAGTCTGTCCGGGGTACCGACGAGTTCGTTGGCCTCCGTCCGCCGGTGCCGGGGGAGTCGCTGTCGCGCATGGCGTGGAAGGCCTGGGCACGCACAGGGCAACTTCTGGCCAAGGACTACCGCAGCGGCGCCGGGTCATCCTGGCTCGACTGGAACGAACTGCCGGCCGGCGACCCGGAAGAACGCCTGTCGCAACTGGCGCGCCTGGTCATCGACGCCGAGGCCGCTGGACAGCTCTTCGGGCTTCGCCTGCCGGGCGTGGAGCTGCCACCGATGGCAGGTCAGGACCATGTTCATCGATGCCTCGCGGTACTGGCTACCTACAACGGGGAGCGACGCGCCCGTGCACGCTGAACCACCAGCCGCCCAGGCGGCCGAGTGGCGTGATTCGGAACCCGAATGGGAAGCGCCCGGTGCGAGCGCCGGCCCGGTAAAGGGCCACACCTCCGTCGGCCAGTTGGTCTGGCTGACGCTGCTGATTGGCGTCGCCGTCGAACCACACACCGGCTCTGTGGACACCTGGGTCCTGGCAGCGCTCGCCGGCGCGCTCCTCTGGCGGCTTGGCGCCGCACTCTGGCGCTGGAAGCTTCCCAACACACCGTTGCGCGTCGCGCTGACCTTGTCCGGCTCGTTTGCAGTGGTCTACACCTACCGCCAGATTTCCGGCCTCGATGCCGGCTCCGCGCTGCTTATCCTCATGCTCGCGTTGAAGCTGATTGAAACCCACTCCACGCGAGACCGAAGCGTCGTGATCCTCATCGCCTGGTTCGTGCTGTTCGCGAGTTTCCTGCGTGAGCAATCGGTAATGTCCATCCCCCAGCTTGCCGGCGGTGTCGTAATAGGTACGGTGGCGCTGCTGCAAAGTGCGCGGCCGGGGAATTTGCTGATGCCGGGGCGAGCCCTGCAAATGACGGGCCGCCTTCTGCTTCAGGCCGTGCCCCTGGCCCTGGCCCTGTTCCTGCTCTTCCCACGGTTGCCGGGGCCGTTCTGGGCCCTGCCGAGCGCTGGTGGCGGAGGCCGCACGGGTCTATCCGACCAGATGAGTCCCGGCGACATCACGTCGTTGGCCCAGTCCGACGAGGTGGCCTTCCGGGTGCGCTTCAGCGGCCCGACACCCTCCCGCGCCGAACTCTACTGGCGCGGCCCCGTACTCGAACTCTTCGATGGACGCCGCTGGCGCACCCAGCCCGACTCGGCCCGCGACCGAACCGAACCGGACCGCGGCTACGCGTCGCGAGCCGCCACCGGACAACGACTCTACAGTTACGAATTGACGCTGGAGCCGAACCAGCAGCGCTGGCTACTGCCGCTGGAAACCCCGGTGAGCTGGGACGCGCCGTACAGCAATCTCACCGGCACGCTCGAGTTGCTGCAAAACCGGCCCATCGAACGTCGCATGGCGTGGCGAGGGCAATCGGTAGCGCTCGGTAGCTTCAAAGACGCACGGCCACCGCAACAAACGAACCTGGACCTGCCGAGGGACGCCAATCCGCGCAGCCGCGCTCTCGCCCTCGAGATGCGACTGGCCGCCGCCTCCGACCAGGACTATCTGCGGCGCATACTGACCATGTTTCGTGAGGAGCAGTTCTTTTACACGCTGCAGCCACCCGCACTTGGTGCGCACTCGGTCGATGACTTTCTTTTCGACGCACGGTCCGGCTTTTGCGAGCACTACGCCTCGGCGTTCGCCGTGCTGGCGCGCGCAGCCGGCCTGCCGGCCCGCGTCGTGGCAGGCTACCAGGGTGCGGAACGCAATCCGGTCGCCGACTACTGGATCGTCCGCCAGTCTGATGCGCACGCCTGGACCGAAGTCTGGCTCGACGGTCGCTGGGTGCGGTACGACCCGACCGCTGCCGTGGCGCCGGAGCGCATCGAAAGCGGCTTTGACGCCGCCCTGCCGGAACTGGCTCGCAACGACCTGCCGCTGCTGGGCACCAGCGAGTGGTTCGAGCGCATGGCGCTGAACTGGGATGCGGTCAATGCCACCTGGGACCGCTGGGTGCTGGCCTTCGGTCCGGATCAGCAATCCGCCCTGCTCAAGGGCCTCGGGATCGAATCACCGACACTGCGCGATATCGCGTTGGCCTGCGCGGTGACGGTCAGCGTGGTTCTCCTGGTGTTCACCTGGTTTGGCACGCGCGCGACCCGCGGTCGCCGCGACCCGGTCGAGGAATCCTGGCAACGATTGTGTCGCCTGCTGGCGAAAACCGTTCGCCCCCGCGAAGCCGCTGAAGGCCCTGCCGAGTACGCGGCGGCGGTCGCCCGGCTGCGTCCGGACGTGGGCGCCGCGATCGAAGCGCTCGCCGCCTGCTACCTGCGCCTGCGCTACGACGGAGTACCGACGGCGATGGAGACGCAGCGCTTCGCGCGCCTGGTCAGGCAGCTGCGCGTACCGGCGGCACCTGCACGCGGGTAAGCAGCCAGAAGCCCCACCGTCGGCCAGGCGCGGATTCGCCCGCGCGGGACTGAGGGGCTCGCATAGTCTGCAGCACGATTCTTCCCCTGTAGCTCGATATTCTGTGAGACTTAGGCGAAGAGCTTTACCCCGATGCCCGACCGAATCGCAGCGCTGCCGCCTAACCTCAATCAGGAACACGGAGATATAACAATGAAAGCATCGGATCTGATGGTGAAATGCCTGGAGGCCGAAGGCATCGAATACATTTTCGGCGTTCCAGGTGAAGAGAATGCCGACTTCGTCATGTCGCTGGAGAAAAGCAAATCCATCAGGTTTGTGCTGACCCGCCACGAACAGGGTGCCGCCTTCATGGCGGAGGTCTACGGTCGGCTGACGGGACACGCAGCCGGCTGCCTGGGAACGCTGGGACCCGGCGCGACCAACCTGATCACCGGTGTGGCTGACTCCAATATGGATCGTGCGCCGATGCTGGTATTGACCGGGCAGGGATCAACTCGCCGCCTGCATAAAGAGTCGCATCAAATCATGTCTGTCGTGGATATGTTTGAACCCGTCACCAAGTGGGCAACTACTGTGCTCAATGCTGACACCATTCCGGAGATTATTCGCAAGGCGGTGCGGATAGCTCGTAGCGAGAAGCCTGGCGCTGTGCATATCGAGCTGCCGGAGGACATTGCCAAGCTGCAAACCGACGCCAAGCCCATCGAGCCGTTGCGCTATCGCCGCCCCGTTGCCGACGACAAGATTTGTGACCGCGCTTTCGATCTGATTCGCCAGGCAAAGCGCCCGGTGATTCTTGCCGGTAATGGCTGTATTCGCCGTCGTGCCAGTAAACAATTGCGGGCTTTCTGCGAGCAAACCGGAATCGGTGTGATCTCGACGTTCATGGCCAAGGGCGCCGTGGATATGGATGCCGATTACTGTTTGTACACCGTCGGCTTGGGTGCGAAGGATCTGCCCGCGTTGGTGATTGACGATGCCGACCTGGTGATCACGATGGGTTTCGACATGGTGGAATATCACCCGAGTTTGTGGAACCCGAAAAAAGACAAGACTATTATTCACGCCGATTTTTTGCCCGCGGAGATTGACGAGTTCTATCACCCCAAGGTCGAGCTGGTGGGGGACCTGGCACACACGCTGTGGGAGTTCAACGAGCGCGTCCGCGATGGCGGAGCCGGTGACTATGATTTCACCCAGCAGCGCGACATGCGCGCCCGGATGGGCAAGGAACTGGCGATCCATGCCAGCGACACTGAAGTCGGTACCATTCGGCCGCAAAAGGTGCTCTGGGATGCGCGCCAGGTGCTGGGCGGCGACGATATCCTGCTGTCTGATGTGGGCGCGCACAAAATGTGGATTGCACGCCATTACCATTGCCATAACCCCAATACTTGTCTCATTCCCAATGGATTCTGTTCCATGGGTTTTGCGCTACCCGGGGCGATTGCGGCCAGCCTCATTTACCCTGACCGCAAAGTGCTGGGCATTGCCGGCGACGGTGGTTTTCTGATGAACGTACAGGAAATGGAAACCGCCCGACGGCTGAACAGCAATCTGGTGATGATGGTTTGGGAGGACCACGCTTACGGGCTGATTGCCTGGAAGCAGGAAACGGAGTTCAAGCGTCATACCGACTTGTCCTTTGGCAATCCGGACTGGATGAAGCTGGCTGATGCATTCGGTTGGAGCGGTCATCTCCAGAACGATCCCGGCGCCTTGCAGGACACCTTAAGGGCCGCGTTTGCCGAGTCAGGCCCAAGCCTGGTCGTGGTGCCTATCGACTATCGCGAAAACCCGAAACTGACCGCTCGTCTGGGTGAAATTACCCAGCCGATGGCCTGACCGTCGTGGATCGGTATCCCCTATTGGTACGGAACCCCGGGTCCAGTGCTAAACGTCTGCTCGTGACCGCGGCCTTTGACGGCCAACCCATCGCGGAGCTCGACACGGCAAATGGCGATAGCGTGGAAAGTGCGCTCGCTACCGCCTACGCCTTGTTTCGGGATCGGCAGGGCTGGCTCGCACTGGACGAACGCGTGGCGATTCTTGAGCGCACCGCCGCACTCATGTCGGATCGAAGCGAAGCACTTGCGGTTCAAGCTGCACGGGAAGGTGGCAAGCCATTGATTGACTCGCGAGTGGAAGTCGCGCGCGCAATCGATGGGATAAAGATTTGCATCGAGGTCATGCGGGCGGACGCCGGCAGGGTCATTCCCATGGGCGGAACCGCCGCTTCACGCCAACGATTGGCCTTCACTCGCAAAGAGCCCATCGGCGTCGTAGTGGCTGTGAGTGCCTTCAATCATCCACTCAATCTGATCGTGCACCAGGTCGCCGCCGCCGTCGCCACTGGCTGCCCGGTTGTGGTCAAACCCGCCGACGACACCCCGCTCTCCTGTTACGCCTTCGTCAAACTCCTGCATGAGGCAGGATTGCCGCCGGGCTGGTGCCAGGCATTGGTAACCGACGAACTGGCAACGGCACAGGCGCTGGTGACCGACTCCCGCGTTGCCTTTTTTACCTTTATCGGCAGCGCCAAAGTCGGCTGGATGCTGCGCAGCCAGCTGGCCCCTGGCACACGTTGTGCGCTGGAGCACGGTGGTGCCGCGCCGGTGATTCTGGAAGCTGACGCCGATTGGGACCTGGCCTTGCCGGCGTTGACCAAGGGCGGCTATTACCATGCGGGCCAGGTTTGCGTATCGGTTCAACGCGTCTTCGCGCCCGCCAGGCAAGCTGCCGATTTCGCCACTGCACTGGCCCGCCACGCTTCCCGGTTACGCATTGGGGACCCGGTGGAGGAACGAACTGAGGTGGGTCCATTGATTCGCCCGCGAGAAGTGGCACGCGTAGCCGCCTGGGTAGATGAGGCAATCAGCGATGGCGCACGGCGGTTGAGTGGCGGTGACGCCCTTGGCCCTACAACATATCCCTGCACAGTGCTGCTTGACCCGCCCCAGGATTCCAGGGTAAGTCGACAGGAAATCTTCGGCCCGGTGGTGTGCGTGTATTCCTATGACAAAGTTACCGATGCGTACGACTTGGCCAACGGCTTGCCCTTCAGTTTTCAGGCGGCCGTTTTCACCCGCGACCTGGATCGGGCCCTGGCGGCATACCAGCACCTGGATGCGTCGGCGGTCATGGTCAATGACCACACTGCCTTTCGTGTTGATGCAATGCCCTTCGCCGGACTACGCCAATCAGGTTTAGGTACCGGGGGAATCCCCTACACCATGGAAGACATGACGGTCGACAAGATGTTGGTCGTGAAGTCCGCAGTGTTATAGCGATGAGCCAGGCATTAACCAAATTGCTCAACTGGTATGCGAACAATCCACGCATCGAAGAATTGTCAATACCGGCCCGCGGCGATGACGTGATTCGCCATCCCATGTTAAACAAGAGTACGGCGTTTACTGCCAGCGAACGGCTTGCATTGGGCCTGGATGGGCTGCTGCCCTTCCAGAACAATGACATCACGGTCCAGGCGCAACGAAGCTACGAATCGATAGCGCGCAAGACGGATCCTTTGGAACGCTATATCGGCCTGGCAAGTTTGCAGGACCGCAATGAGCATCTGTTCTACCACGTGCTCATCGAGCATCTGGAAGAATTCATGCCCGTCGTCTATACCCCGACAGTAGGTCTGGCGGTGCAGCAGTTCAGCCATCACTTTCGCCGCGCCCGTGGCGTTTGGGTGACGCCGGCCCACCGTGGCCATATTTCGGAGGTGCTGAAAAACGCATCGCGGGGCCTCGATGTGCGCTTACTCGTGGTAACGGATAACGAATCTATTTTGGGCATTGGCGATCAAGGTGCAGGCGGTATCGCTATCTCGATTGGCAAGCTGGCGTTGTATTGTGCCTGTGCGGGGATTCACCCGGTCATGACCATACCAGTAAGCCTGGATGTCGGTACCGACAACCCAGCACTGTTGGAAGATCCGCTCTATTTGGGTTGGCGCCATGCCCGATTGCGTGGCGACGAGTACGAAACTTTGGTCGAAGAGTTCGTCAACGCGGTTCACCAGGTGTTGCCGACCGCGGTTGTGCAATGGGAAGACTTTCGCAAGAACAATGCGTTAATGATTTTGGACCGCTATCGAGATGTTGTGCCTTCGTTTAACGATGACATCCAGGGCACCGGTGCGGTAGCGGCTGCCGGCATGATGTCGGCCCTGCGCATCACCGGTTCCAGGCTCGCCGAGCAGCGAATTGTGATTCACGGCGCCGGCGCTGCCGGCCTCGGTATCGCCAGGCAATTGAGAACAGCGCTTGAGGCCGCAGGTTTGGACGGTGACGCAGGCCGCCATGCCATCGCGGTATTGGATAGCCGCGGTTTACTGGTGAGCGACCCGGGCTTGCGCGAGGCCTACAAACGCGAGTTGGCCTGGGATACGCAGGTCGCGGTCGGTTTGGGTTTGGATTCGGACCACCGGGACCTGCTGTCGGTAGTGCGCGCGTTCAAGCCGACCGTGCTGATCGGAAGCTCTGGTCAGCCCGGCGCCTTCAATCAGGCCATCATCGAAGCCATGCATGAACACTGCCAGCGACCTGTCATTCTGCCGTTCTCCAATCCAACCGATTACGCCGAAGCTCGACCGGCGGACTTAATAGCCTGGACCGACGGCCAGGCGCTGGTCGCCACGGGCAGTCCATTCGCGCCTGTTCAATTTCGCGGTAACACATATCAAATCGGCCAGGGCAACAACGTCTTCATTTTCCCCGGGCTCGGCCTGGGGACGCTGGCCGCCAGGGCCGGGGCCATCACCGACGGGATGATTAACGCGGCTGTGCTTGCGCTGGCTGGATCCGTGACTGATGCGGAGCTGGCGGTGGGCCTGTTGTTTCCCGCGATCAAGCGTCTGCGCTCAGTGTCTCGATCGGTCGCCCTGGCCGTGATGGACTGTGCCATTGAAGAAGGGGGCGCTGACCCAGACATCGCGGCATTGGATAGCGCCGCGCGCCAACAACACCTGGACGACATGATCTGGGAACCGCACTACCGGCGTTATACGGCCGGCTGACAGTCTTCTCGCCCGGAGGCCCGGCTTGAGAGGCGTGCTCGTCAGCGCAGCCCCGCAATGAACGTGGCGGTGCGCTCGTTGACGCCACCCCGCGGACCCCCGGGCGTCCAGCTACGACGAGTTTATAATTCGACCGGAACTGGCAAAGCTGATTGTCGGTTACGTGGACGACCCGATCGCGATTGTTCGGGAGTTCGCCGCCGCGGCCGTGGAATTTCGGGAGACACTCCGATGAACGATTCGCGAACGACGCGCCGCAGATTCCTTGCAGCGTCCCTGGCCTTGTCAACGGTCGCCGTGAACGGCGCCGCCTGGCTGCGCGGTGCGGCTGCATGGGCCGGTTCCCCGAGCAACGCCACCCTGGCACGATTCGGGCGGCTGCTGTTTCCTCACGACGGTCTGCCGGACAAGGTCTACGCCGAGGTCATGGGCAAGGTCCTAACGGCGCTCGCCGGCAGTCCGGCCAGTACTGACCTGCTGTCGGTCGCCGAACAGGCGCTGAACCGTCAGCAGGACAAAGCCTGGTTTGACCTCGATGAGCCGGCACAGATCAAGGCCATCGAAACGATTCAGGGCGAAGCCTGGTTCGCGGCCATTCTTAGTACCCTGCGCGACGCTTTCTATGACGACGCTGCCGTTTGGGCATACATGAATTATCCGGGCTCGTCGAAGGAATTTGGTGGCTACCTCCACCGCGGCTTCGACGACATTGACTGGTTACCGGCGAGCAAGCGATGACCAGGCAATACGAACTCAGCGACTCTTCTGTTGTCGTCGTGATCGGTTCCGGTGCCGGTGGCGGCACGCTTGCCAACGAGCTGGCACGCAAAGGCATCGATGTTGTCTGCCTGGAAGCCGGTCCACGGCTGACGTTTGCCGATATCGTCAATCACCCGCCAACCATGTTTGCCAGACTTGGCTGGCTCGACAAACGCATCGGTCCCATGGTCTGGAACGGCAAGACGGTGGGCGGCACCACGATGTTCTGGTCCGGCATTGCACCGCGTATTCGGGAACATGAGTTTCGTGCCTTGTCGACCTACGGGCAGCTCGACGCCGGCTCCACACTGATTGACTGGCCGCTGACCCTGAAGGAACTTGCACCGTACTACGACAAGGCCGAAGCCAGGATGGGAGTGTCCGGCACACACGGTATCCCGGCGTCTGCCGAAACCAATAATTACAAGGTGCTCAAGGCCGGCGCACTGCGTGTCGGGTACAAGGAAATCACGAGTTCGCGCACGGCGATCAACCCGGTCGCGCGCGACGGCAGGCCTGGTTGCCGGCAGATCGGCTTTTGTAACTCCGGTTGTGCCATCGGGGCCAAGTGGTCGACCTTGTACACCGAGGTTCCGGCGGCGGAACTGACCGGTCATTTCGAGTTGCGCACCGAATCGATGGCCACGCGCATCACCCACGACAAGGCCGGCAAAGTCACGGGGGTCGTATACACAGATCAAACCGGTGCGATGCAGGAGCAGAAAGCACGCGCCGTCTGTGTTGCGGGCAATACGGTCGAAACCACCCGGCTGTTGCTGAATTCCACAAGCGCAATGTTTGCCGCTGGCCTCGGCAACTCAACCGGCAATGTCGGTAAACATTACATGCGCCACACATTCGGGGTTGCTCTGGCGGTGATGCCAGGCGACGTCAATTTTCACCGCGGCACGCGACAGTCCGGCATTGTGCTGGACGAGCAGTACCACAAGCCGAAACGAGGCTTCGCGGGTGGTTACATTATCGAGACACTGGGGCTGAGTCCCTGGGACACGTCGAACATTGTTGGCGGGTGGGGCCGAAGCAATACGGCTTTCATGGACAACTACACGAAAATCGCCGGCATCTTCATTTCAGGCGAGGATCCACCTGAGGCATCCAATCGCATTTCCCTGCATCCGACGGAGACTGATCAACACAGTCTACCGGTTCCGGTCATCGACTACACAGATCACGCAAATACCACCGCGATGCGCAACCACTCCCTGAAGATGAGCAAGGCAATTTACGATTCACTGGGTGCGACTGCCTTTTACGGCGGCGATATACCGGTAGGCGCACACAACATGGGAGTCGCCCGGATGAGCGCAAATCCGGATGACGGCGTAACGAATCGTTGGGGGCAGGCGCACGACGTTCCAAACCTGTTTGTCAGTGACGGCAGCCTGTTCAGCACCAGTGCGGCGGCGAACCCGACCCTGACGATTGTCGCGCTGGCGATCAGGCAGGCCGACCACATCGCCGAGCGCATGAGTCAGAAAGGGCTCTGACCCCTTTGGGCGACCGCAACGCCCCAATAGTTGTAGCAGAGGATCTTCAAGCCGGGAATATACATTCTCTCGTCGGACACTATCCGGAAGCCTGCAGCCGCCAGCAGGGCTGGAATATCTCGATTCAGATGGCAGCCGCCCGCGATTTTTTGCCATGCCGGATTCAGCCTGTTCTGCCAGCGTAATACCTTCTCATCCGGCGCCTTGCCGTGCTCACAGAACAGTAGTCTTCCGCCTGGCTTCAGCACCCGGCGAATTCCCTCAAGGGCAAGAAGGGCGTCCGGTATCGTGCAGAGTGAATAGGTCACGAGGACCGTGTCTGCGCTGTCGGCTTCAAGCGGAATTTGCTCCCCGGGCAGATCGATGAATTCGATATCCAGCGAGGATGCGTCCACCTGCGGCTTCGCCTTGGCGCGCATGCCTTCGGACGGCTCGAGGGCCCAGATTTTTGCCACTTTCCCGGGGTCGTAGAACGGCACATTCAGGCCGCTGCCAAAGCCGATTTCAAGAACACGCCCTTCGGCCAGCGGCACGATCTTCTGTCGCTGCTTCTGAATGGGCTTTGCCGAGCAGGCCATGGCAATCACATGTGGAAGAATGCGTTCTTCGTAAAAGCTCACGGTGTCATTCTACAGGCAGCAACGCCGCAATCTGCCCGGACTGGCTTTCGAGTGCGATCTATTGGCTGATGCTGATCAACTGGCCGTTGATGCATCGCCTGGGTCAGCCGATAAGACAGAATTGATGAACTTGAGCGTTCCACGCCATGACATCGGTGGAACCGGATAATTGATAGGGAATGTACTGAGTACTAGGAACCGGACAACAATGTCACCACAGCATTGAACTGTAAGCGAGCAATCAGATTTTGACGCGGCTAGACCTGTGTCTCTTCCAACCGAGTACGCCAAGCGCCGTACCGAGCAGCCAGACTGAAGCCGGAGCGGGCACAACAGTGGGCCCGATCGCGAACGTGACATTCAATTCGTCCAGCCCACTGCCAACATGCGTCCAGGCCAAGGTGTTAAAACTACCGTCCACCGCAACGATTCCCGAGCTGTGATTTCCGGCTATGGGCAGTACTGGATTCAATAAAATATTACCCGCATCGATACGCAACGCGGTCACCGAACTGATGACCTCTGCATCCACGATGCTCATGCTCAGATTGTCGGCGAAATCCCACTGCGACGTGCCAAACTCTTCTTCAGTCGTAACTGTGCCAGGTTCGGTACTGGGCAGGCCGAGAATTATGAGAACGGAACTCACCGTGGTCGATAAGGTCAACTGGTCACTCTGCCCGTCTCCGCCAGCATTTCCGTGACCAGCAATTCGCAGACTTTCAAGTGTAGAGCCTGACGGATAGGTCACGGCATCGAAGTCAGTGTCCGTGGCGAAATCACCCGAGAATATGGTATTGCCGCTTAACCCATAAGGCTCGAAGGTGACGCCGACGGAGCCGGCAGTGCCCGTCGCGATGTTGGCGGGACCGTCTGTCGTTTGCCAGTCGACAACTTCATAGGTCACACCGTTGTGCACAATCGTCGCCGCGTGAGCGCCCGGCATCACGAACGGAGTCAGGAGCAGAACGGCTTTGGCTAGATGTTGCATGGATCTTCCCCGGTTCTCAGGAAAATATTGCGCGTTGCACCGTTTTTCAATTTCTTCGGCCAGCGACGGGTTTCTTGAAATTAAACTACTACTGCTGCCAGCATATTTCAAATTTACATAACCCAGATCGATCGTCTCAAGCTTCGCCAATCGACGTTCTGTCACATCGGGTTCTGACACGCGGCGATGTCGTCCTCCGTCAACCCGAGATCCTTCGCCGCCGAGGCAAGGTCAGCTGCAGTTGCATTGGCGCTGTACACGTCGCTGGTCACCTTGCCGACGTTATTCACTCCGAGCTGGGTTGCGGTTCGGCTGACTGCGCTCATCAGGCTGCCAAAGGCGCTCTTCTTTTTCTGCGAGGCTTTTGCCTGTTGCATCTTTTGCTCCAGACAGGCCTGTTGCGCAGCCTGGAGTGCCGCTGGATCGCGTGCTCCGGAAACCTGCGGTTGAGGCGCCTCGGGCTGGAGGACCTGCGCCTGGGGCTGCATCCGGGCTGGCGCCGGCGGCGTTTCAGTCATCATCTCCATCGTTCCGAACGCCCCCGCTGGACCCAGGGCCGCCGCAGATCCGGCACTGACATCACCCGGTTTTTCACCCACGCGGATTGCATCCACGGTGGTCACCATCTGAAAGCCGCCGCCGGACCCCATGTTCCTCATCGTTTCCAGTTGCGGACCCATCATGTTCGTCATCATCTGGCGCTGCGCAGGATCCATGGTCGCCATTTGCTGCTCGAACTCGGCCATCTTCTGCTGTGCTTCCTGCATCTGCTTCTGCTCTTCGGGGCTCATCAGCCCGGCCATGCGCATTTCGCGCCTGTACGGTTCATACATCTTGCTGCCGGGCACGGTCCGGTAGTCTGTGTGGGTCTGGTCGATGGTCATCGGTGTGGTCTCGTCAGCCGACTTCGCAACGCCGGCGATCTTTGTTTGTAACGGGACGTACATTCCGGCATCGACCCACATGTCGACTGTCTGCACAACGAACTCGCGATCCTCGGATTTCTGCACCTGGTTCAGCCCTTCCGCCCGCAGGTGGTACGCCTGCTTGCCATCGATAGTCTCGGTACCGACCAACCTGGCCCGATCAGCCATATCGCTGGTCCGGGCGAGGTTCTCTTGCGCGGAAGCGACCCCGTCGTCCTCGCCCTTGGCCTGATCGGCCGCCATCATGCGCATCATCGTTGCCGATCCGCCCATCATGACGCGAGGATCAAAGGTGGCCCATGGATCGGACCCCGATGCCGCGAGCAAACCCGGCGGCAGCCCCGCTTCTTTCAAACCGGTTTCGATTTCGTCACCCAGGCCTTCGCCAACCATTTCCATGCCGTCGGCATACTGTCCCATCTGGGTGGCAGTCATCTGTTGCTGGTTCTGCGCGTCCGCCTGTCTGCGCACGACCTCCTTGTTCGTAATGGTGCGAAACGACGGCACGGCGTTGCCGTTCGGACCGCTAACGGTGATGCGCTCGTAGTACATCTTGGAGCGGTTCCCCATGATGGTTTGATCGACGACGTAGTTATCCACGCCCTCCCAGCGCTCGATCTGCTTTTGCTGCATCTTTTCCAGAATCGATTGGGCCGTCTCGGCCCTGGTGCTGACGGGCTGAATGACCCACAGGGCCAGGAATATCGCAATGAAGGGTGCTTTGTGCATGGTGTACCTCCGAACGGCATTACGACGTATTGAATAAGCGTATTCGCGGCGGGTCCCGCCATCGCGGTCCGGCCCTGTTCGAGTTCTCACGAGGTCAAAAGCGTAACACGACCCCCGCGCCAGCACGCCAACTGAGCCCTTAGATTCAGGCCGCTGCGCGTACCGGCGGCACCTGCACGCGAGTAAGCAGCCAGAGGCCGGAGACAAACAGCACGACGATCGACAGTATCGCCACACGTTGACTGCCGCTGACCAGGGCCACCGTGCCGGCCAGGACCGGACCCAAGATCGACGAGAACTTGCCCAGCATGTTGTAGAAACCGAAGTACTCGCCGCTCTTCGCCGGCGGAATCAGCCGGGCAAAGAGCGAACGGCTGAGAGACTGCACGCCGCCCTGCACGAGGCCGATAGTGGCGGCCAGTGCGTAGAACTGGAGCGCCGTGGTGAGGAAGACCGCCAGCACCGTCGCCACGACGTATACCGACAGCGCCAGAAAAATTGCGGGGCGCGGTCCGATCCGGTCGCCGAGCACACCGAAGGCCAGCGCGGCCGGAAATCCCAGGAAGTTGGTCAGCAAGATGGCGCCCGTCACGTCGGTGGTCGACAGGCCCTGTGACAGCCCGTAGTCCACTGCCATCTTGATGATCGTGTAAACGCCGTCGATGTACAGCCAGTACGCCGCCAGAAACCACAACAGGTTCCGCTCCGAACCTAGCGAGCGGGCGGTGCTGCGCAGTTGACGCAGGCCCGCCAGAAAGGCGCCGCTGACCGGTGCCTGCGCCGGCTGGCGCTCCTTGACCCACAGCAGAAGTGGCACCGTAAACACGGCCCACCACAGTGCCACGAGGATGAACGTCAGCCGGATGGCGGCCGACGGGCTGTCGAGCCCGAAGCTTGCCGGACTTGCCAGCAGGATGACACTGACGGTGAACAGGAGGGCGCCGCCAAGATAGCCGAGCGCATAGCCCAGCGCGGACACCCGGTCGAATTCCGGGGGCTTAGCCACATCAATCAGCATGGCGTCGTAGAGGCTGTTGGCTGCAAAGAAGCCGACGGAAGCCAGGACGAAGCAGAACATCGCCAGTTGCCAGCCGCCCGGCCCTGCGCTGGCGAGCAAGGCGGTCGACACGACGCCGAGGAGCGTGAACAAGGCCAGCCAGGGCTTGCGCCGCCGGGCCTGGTCCGTCATCGCCCCCAGCATTGGTGCGAGCACGACCACGACCAGACTGGCCAGGCCGTTGGCCATCCCCAGCCGGAAGGTGGTCACCGTGCTCGGTGCGCCGTCGTTCCAGGTGCCCGCCAGCATGACCGGCACGAACGCCGTGAGCACAGCGAGTGCGAACGCAGAATTGGCCCAGTCGTACAGGGCCCAGGCCAGCACGGGCCGGCTGCGCCATGGGAAAGTTGTCACCCGCGTCAGCGCCGCCGGTGGAAGCGATGGACCAGGACCACCGCATCCTCCGTCCCGCCCCGTGCCCGGTAGTAACCCCGCCGCCGGCCGACAACCTCGAATCCATTCCGCTCATACAACGCCAGCGCGCGCAGATTCGACGGCCGGACCTCGAGGTACATGCCCTCCGCGCCAGCACGCCTGGCAATCTCCATCAGGTATTCGAGCAGACGCCGGCCGTTGCCCGTGCGCCGGGCCGACTCCGATAACGCCAGGTTGAGCAGGTGCGCTTCGCCCGCGGCCACCGACACGATGCCGTAGCCGATCACCTTGCCACCGTGCTCAAGGACCACGCTTGAGTAACCAGCCAGCAGGCAATCGCGAAAGATGCCGGGACTCCAGGGGAACTCGTAGGCCGACTGCTCGATTGTGGCGACCGTAGTCAGGTCGATCTGCCGCATGTCGCGGATGACGGCCGAAACAGGCTTGAGTTCAGCGCTCATCTTTCGGCGGGACCGTGGCCCGGGCAAGGCATAAGTCTTCCCACGATTTGCGCTTCTGGCCAGGACTGCGCAGGAGATAGGCCGGGTGGTAAGTCACGACCAGCGGAATCGCGGCCGGCCCGTAGCGATGCACCGCACCCCGCAGCTTGCCGATCGGTGTGTCGGTGCCCAGCAATTTCTGCGCGGCAATGCGTCCGACTGCAAGCAGGAGGCCCGGTTTCACCAGCGCAATCTGTCGCTTAAGGTATCCCTCGCAACTCTCTGATTCCTCGGGCTTTGGGTCCCGGTTTTCCGGAGGCCTGCATTTGAGGATGTTGGCGATATACACCTCATCGCGCGCCACACCAGCGGCCAGCAGCATTTCGTTCAGCAGCTGGCCGGCCCGCCCCACGAACGGCTCGCCCTGCCGGTCTTCATCAGCCCCCGGCGCCTCGCCGATGACCATCCAGCGCGCGCGCCGGTCGCCCACGCCGAAGACCACCTTGGTGCGCGTCTGGTGAAGAATACATTTCGTACAACCCAGAGCTTCGTGCTCCAGCGTTTGCCAGTCCTCGCCACCGGCATCAGTTGCAGTCGCAGTTGCAGGTTCAGGTGCAAGCACAGGCGGAGGCGCCAGACTCGCCGGCAGCGGCGACGGGGCCGCCAGTTCCAAGCGACGCGTCCACACCGGAATGTTCATGACGGCCAGTGCCGCCCGCTGCTGGTCCGTGAGTTGTCGTCCTGTCCCAGCCATGGAACCCGGCTACCTCAAGGTCCCCGCCGGGCTTCCGACGAAGAGTCCTTTTCGTTCCCGTGCTTCCTCGCGCGACCGGACTGCCGGCGCTGCCGTCGCCAGACGGCGGTGACGACGCCGGACACCGCGTAGATCGACGCGATAATGAAACACACCAGCGGCGGGTTCAGCGCGATCAGAACGAAGATCGACGGGATCACGAACACGTACGTGAACGAGATTCGGCCCCGCGGCCCCAGCTCCTTGAAGCTGTAGTACGCGAGCCGCGACACCATCAGCATTCCGGCAGTCACGGTAATCGCGGTACTGATCGCCAGTGCGGGCAGGCCGTCCAGCTCCAGCTGCACGGCCAACCAGACCATACTCGCGACCAGGCCGGCCGCGGACGGACTCGGAAGGCCTTCGAAAAAGCGCCGATCAACCGTCTTGGACGCCACGTTGAAGCGTGCCAGCCGGAGAGCCGCGGCGACGGTGTAGAGGAAGGCAGCAAGCCAGCCCACTTTGCCCCAGGCCCAGCCGTACTCAGCCAGCGTTTTCAGTCCCCACTGGTAAACGATGATCGCCGGCGCCATGCCAAACGCGACCATGTCGGCCAGGCTGTCGTATTGCTTGCCGAATTCGGACTCGGTGTGGGTGAGGCGCGCGAGGCGGCCGTCCATGCCATCCAGCAGGGCGGCAACAAAAATCGCGATGCAGGCCGGCGTGTAGTTGCCATCAATGGAGGCCACGATGCCGTAGAAACCAGCGAACAGCGTGCCGGTAGTGAGCAGGTTGGGCAGCAGGAAAATTGCCCGCCGCCGTGGGACTGGGGGTGCGCCGATCGGCTCTGGCATTACTGTTTCCACTGCTTTCGCGAAGCATATTGCCACGCCGGGACACGCAGATACAGCTACAGCAACACAGCGGCCCGCGGGGACAAGAACCGGCCTGCGGGCTAGAATGCCTCGCCTCACCGTTCCCGACCACTCAGAAACCGAGTCCCCATGCGCCTGACCCAACTGCCACTCGCCACCCTCAAGGAAGTTCCGGCCGACGCGGAGATCATCAGTCACCAGCTGATGCTGCGTGCCGGCCTCGTGCGTCGCCTGTCGTCAGGCCTGTTTATCTGGATGCCGCTGGGGCTGCGCGTGCTACGCAAGGTTGAGCGCATTGTGCGCGAGGAAATGGAGCGCGCGGGCGCGCTTGAGATTCTGATGCCGACGGTCCAGCCCGCCGAGTTGTGGCAGGAAACGGGCCGGTGGGATGTCTACGGCGACCTGCTACTGCGCATCCGAGACCGCCACGAACGCGACTACTGCTTCGCACCGACCGCCGAGGAAGTCGTTACGGAAATCGCCCGGCGCGAGCTGCGCAGCTACAAGCAGCTGCCAGTGACTTACTACCAGATCAACACCAAGTTTCGCGATGAGATCCGACCGCGCTTCGGCGTAATGCGCGCTCGCGAATTCATCATGAAGGACGCCTACTCCTTTCACCTGGACCAGGGCTCGCTGCAAACAACCTACGACCGGATGGCCGACGCCTACTCGCGGATCTTCACCCGCCTGGGCCTCCGCTTTCGCAAGGTCGACGCCGACGCGGGCGAGATCGGCGGATCCTGCTCGCAGGAGTTTCACGTGCTGGCCGACTCGGGCGAGGACCGTATCGCCTGGTGCGAAGGCGACAGCTTTGCGGCCAACGTCGAAATGGCACCGGCGCGTCCGCCGGTCACACCTCGTCCCGCCGCCACGCGCACCCTCGCGCGGGTACCGACGCCGGGCGTCCGTTCCATCGACGAGGTCGCGGCCTTTCTCAAGGTCGAGCGCCGGGATTGCCTCAAGACCCTGGTCGTGGAAGGCAGCGAGGGTGGGCTCGTGGCCCTGCTGGTGCGCGGCGATCACGAACTCAACGCGCTGAAGGCGGAGCGCGCCCCGGGTGTGGCCCGGCCGTTGGCGCTGGCGTCACCGGAGCGCGTACTGGCGGCCACCGGTGCGCCCGTCGGCGCGATCGGCCCGGTCGATCTGCCGCTGCCGCTGGTCGCCGACCACAGTGTCCTGGTGATGGCGGACTTCGTCTGCGGTGGCAACGCTGCCGATGTTCACCTGACCGGTGTCAACTGGGAACGGGACGTCCCGCCGCCTGTGGCTTTCGATCTGCGCAACGTCGAGAACGGCGACCCGAGCCCGGGCGGTGGTGGTGACTTAACGATCGCGCGCGGGATCGAGGTCGGGCACATCTTCCAGCTTGGCGACAAGTACAGCCGGAGCATGAATGCGGTGGTCCTCGACCAGGAGGGCAAGGAGCGCGCGATGACCATGGGTTGCTACGGCATTGGCGTATCGCGGATTGTCGGTGCCGCCATCGAACAGAATCACGACGCCAGCGGCATCGTGTGGCCCGAACCCATGAGCCCGTTCGACCTGGTCCTGATCGAGATCAATCCTAAAAAGTCCGAGGCCGTCACAGCAGCGGCGGCGGCGCTGTACAGCGAATTGCAGTCGGCTGGTTTCGAGGTGTTATTCGACGACCGCGATGCCCGCCCCGGCGTGAAGTTTGCCGATGCCGAACTGGTGGGCATTCCGCACCGGCTCGTGGTCGGCGAACGTGGCGTGAAGGAAGGCAAGGCGGAGTATCGTCACCGCCAGAGCGGTAGCGACGAACAGGTGGGTCTTCGCGATGTACTGGATTTCATCAGGGCAAGACGCGATCTGCCGCGCCAGGGCTAGGCGCGGCAGCCCGCTGCTGGTGGCCCTGCTGTCCGTGGCTGCCAGCCTGGCGCCAGTCATCAGCACCGCCGCCACAGCGGACCGCGATCCGTTGCTGCGTGAAAAGCTAGAGGCCGCCCTGAAGGAGCCACTGGCTTTCAATGATCGCTTCGAGGCCGAGGTCTGGCTCACCGACATGGCGGGCCGGCTCGCCAGCAAGGTGCCCGATCCCGGCGAGCGCATCGAGATCCTCACCACGGTCCACCGCGAGGCCAGCCGCGTCGGCCTGCCGCCCGAAATGATCCTGGCGGTAATCGACGTCGAGAGTGGTTTCCAGCGTTACGCCGTCTCGCGGGCGAACGCCCAGGGCCTGATGCAGATCATGCGCTTCTGGCTGGCCGAGCTCGACATGCCCGGCCATTCCCTTCTTGAAGTTCAGGACAACGTGCGCATGGGCTGCACCATCCTGCGCTACTACTACGACCGGGAAAATGGCAACTGGACGCGCGCACTGGCGCGCTACAACGGCAGCCTCGGCAGTCGCGCCTACCCGGACCTGGTGTTCGAACGGCTGCGCACCCGCTGGTTCCAGCAGTAGCGGCCTCAACGATCCAGTAGCTCGAAATTGAGCAACCGGGTGGCGATGACCGTCTCTGCCAGGAAACACAGCAGGGCCAGCAGGAAACACACGACTCCGCTGAGAAATCCGGTGACGGCCCAGCGCGCGCTCTGGAAGGCGGTGGTCTCACCTAAGAACAACAGGATGATCGTCAAGCCGATCAGTATCGCGCAGCCGGTCAGTAGCGCGATACAGCTATTGGCCAGGCGTCCGCGCCGCCGCAGGGTGCCCAGTTCGGCCACGGCACGGTCCACCAACTGGTTGTCGTCGGATAGGCGGACCTGCTGCTCCACCACCCGTGCCCGGTCGATGATGCGTGACAGCCGCCCGGCCACCGCGCCAATCATGCCGGCAACGGCGGTGAGCAGGAACACCGGCGCTACCGCCAGCTGGATGCCGTGGGTGATGGAGTCTGCAGCGATGGGAAGGGCCATGGAGTCACGCTCGGCTGGTGCGGTGCCCGTGCATTATCGGCGTTTTAGCTGGCGTCTGCGGAACCGATGTTTCTGGTCAGGAAGTCCAGGACTTTCTCATAGGCCTCAACCTGCTGATGATCACACCGATCACTCACTGCGGAAGTCGGCAAGGTTTGCGTATTGCGTGGCGTCCTCTTCCTGCTCCGTTACGTCGGTCACCCGCGCTAGCGCGGGCCCCCCTCGCAACCAGGCGGCCAGCGTCCCCAGCGACACCGCGTCGCCCAGTGCCAGGACTTCCACGCGACCATCGGGGAGATTGCGCGCGAACCCGCGTATGCCGAGTTTCTCTGCCATCCTGACCGCGCTGGCCCTGAAGAACACGCCCTGGACCTTGCCGGTGACCACAAAACGACGCGCCGCCAGTCCGTCGTTCACCGGAATTTCAAGGTGATGGTGCGTCGGATGTCGCCGCAGCACCGGCTTCGCGCAGTGATCGGCTGCGCAACAGGGCGGCGATGGCGGATTCCTTGGCAGCCAGCGCGAGCCTTTTCGCGTTCCAGTACATGCGATCTTGCAACTGCCCTTCGGCTTCAGCGAGCCTCGTTTCAGCAACCACGAGGCTGTCGCTGGCCAGCGTGACGGCGCCCGCCTCCCGGGCCGCGGCTATTGCCTGACGGGCATCGCTCATCTCCTGCACGGGCGGGCCCGTGGCTGTGCAGGCGGAAATACCCAGCAATGCCAGGCAGGGAAGCAGGCGGCGGAGGGTTTCAGGCAAGGTCATGACAGAGCACGCTAGCCACCCGCCTGCCGACGGTCAAGCAGCGCTCGCTGCTCACTGTAAAATGGCACGGTCATTGTGCTGCGGCTACTCCTCATGCCCGACATCCTCGTACTGTATTACTCCCGCCACGGCTCGGTGGCGAACCTCGCCGCGCAGGTTTGCCGGGGCATCAACAGTGTCGACGGGGCGGTGGCGCGCCTGCGCACCGTGCCACCCGTCACCGCGGAAAATGGCCCCCGGCTCCCCCAAGTGCCGACCGATGGCCCCACCTACGCCAGTACGGCCGACCTCAGCGACTGCGCCGGACTCGTGCTTGGCAGTCCGACGCGTTTTGGCAACATGGCAGCGCCGCTCAAGTATTTTCTCGACGGCACCGGCACCGAATGGCTGTCCGGCACCCTGCGCGGAAAACCGGCCGGCCTGTTCACATCAACAAGCTCCCTGCACGGCGGCCAGGAAAGCACGCTGCTATCGATGTCCCTGCCCCTGCTTCACCATGGCATGGTGATTGTCGGCGTGCCCTTCACCGAACAGGCGCTGATGGACACGCGCACGGGCGGTTCGCCATACGGTGCCACCCACTTCGCGCCAACGACGGCGGAATCGACGCTCAGCGACAATGAAGTCCGCATCGCCCGGCACCTCGGGCGCCGGGTGGCCGAGGCGGCCATCCGTCTGCAGGGCTGGGAAGCGTGATCCCGAGGCGTTTCACTCTGGCCGGGCTGCTCGTGCTGGTGGTGTGGCTGCTCGCTTCGCCACCGGCCGGGCCAACGACAGCACTGGCCACCCGCCTTGTGATCGGCCTGCTGTGTACCGCCCCGCTGCTGATCCTGCTGGTCGCCGGCCTGCGTGCCGTTCGCCAGTGGGGCGTTTGGGTAGCAATCGTCATGATTCCGTATTTCGCTCTCAGCGTAGGGTCGTTGCTCGTGTCACCGGGACAGCGACTGCCGGGCGCCGTACTGTCAACGATGATCGCGCTGGTGTTCTTCAGCGGTATCGCAACGTCCCGACAGCCGCCGTAGCCTGTTCAGGCGTCAAGGATGCTGCGCACGAACGGAATCGTGAGCCGCTTTTGCGCCACGAGTGCCGCCCGATCGAGTGTATCGAGCACCCGGAACAGGCTGGCGGCTCCGCGCACCGTCCGGTTGAGCAGGTAGCGGCCCGTGTCGTCGGGGAGGTCGAAACCACGAAAGCGCGCGCGGATCTGCAACGCCGCAAGCCGCCCGGCGTCGTCCAGCGGCTGCAGGCGGTAGACGCCACCCGATTTCAGTCGCGACGCCAGGTCGGGAAGACCGAAGCGAACTTCGCCCGGCGGCGCCGCGGCCGAAACGACCAGCCGCCCGCCTGACTGGCGCAACTGCTCGAACAGGGCGAACAGTGCCCGCTCGATACCCGCATCACCGGCGACGGCATCGATATCATCGAGACCAACTACATCGAGTTCGCCCAGCCCTTCAAGGGCGGCCGCTGGCAGACCCAGGCTGCGGTCGAGCGGCAGGTAGGCGGCTCGCCGGCCGAGGTCGTCTGCCGCGGCGATACAGGCCTGCAGGAGGTGGGAACGACCCGACTCCGGTGGTCCCCACAGCCACACCATGGGTTGCAGGGCGCGCGAGGCAACGGCCTTCAGTTCGTGTATGACGTGCTCATTGCCGGTCGCCAGGAAGTTGTTGAAAACGGCGTGGTCAGCCAGCCGGATCTCGAGGGGCAGCTGCTCCATGACAACTACCGCTGCGAGCGAATCGCCCTTCCCGACCAGCGAACCACGTAGTCGAGGCCGCTGACGGTCGAGGTGACCAGGACGGCGGCCCCCGAGGGAATCAGGACCTCGTCGGGCGGCAGGCCGAAGCCCCGGTTGGCAATAACGGCACAGATAAAGAAGAGCTGCGCGGCGGTGTTCAGTTTGCTCGCCCGGCTCGGCTCGGGTCGCACGGGCGCGACGACGGCCTGGTAAATCAGCCCGCCGCTCACGATGACGACGTCGCGAATGACGACTACTGCCGCCAGCCAGAGCGGCGCCAGCGAGGTATAGGCCAGGGTCAGGAACGTGGAGACGAGCAGCAGCTTGTCTGCCAGCGGATCCAGCAACCCACCGAGCCGGCTGCGCCAGTCAAAGCGCTTGGCCAGGTAACCATCGAGACCATCGGACAACCCCGCGACGGCGACCAGGATCAGTGCCAGCGCGTAGCGGCCCGTGAGCAGCGCATCGACGATGGGCCAGACCAGCACCATGCGCAGAACGCAGATGAGATTGGGAATCTGTGCCGCCCGAAACAGCGGTGGGCGGGCCGGCGGCGATGGCGTTGCCATCACGGTGCGATTGCCAGCCGGTAGACGAGGTCAGCAGCGCCCGGTGCGCCCGCAGGCACCAGCACGTTTTGCAGGGCCAGGGCGTCGTTGAGCTGGCCAATGTCGCCACGGACGTCGAGCTCGAGGTCCAGCGCACCAAGGGAGACTCGCCGCAAATCGGCCCGCTGGATCAGGCCAACGGTGCGCAAGTAACCCTGCAGACGGCCGTAGGCATCAAAACTGTCGATGCCCAGAATCCGGACGTTAACAATCCGGCCGGAGCCCGCCGCTGTCGCGTACCGGGCGGCCAGGCGATCGGCGAGACCATGCACACCCTCGGCAACATCGCCCTGCCACTCGCTACGGTCGTCAC
>JAQBGF010000016.1:0-4559 GCA_032122615.1 Gammaproteobacteria bacterium
GGTGGTTGTGTTTTCTTCTCTTGCCCGCCCCTCTGGGGGTGTCCCGGCGGGGGGGCCATCCGGTTCCGCCCCCCCGACCGCGGGCCACGGAGCGCGTTGTCGCGGCTGAAGCCGCTCCTACTGGCGGAGAGCCGCTGTGACGCGACTGTAAACCTCGTCCACCCCGCCCTCGCCATCGATCTCGCGGAGCGAACCGGCATTCCGGTAGTACTCCACCACCGGCTCAGTCTGTGTGCGATAAACCTTCAGCCGGTTGCTGATGGTTTCCTCGTTGTCATCAACGCGGTGAACCAGCTGGCCGCCAGCACTGGTACACGCGTCCAGCTCGGACTTGGGCGAGAAATGGATATTCAGCAGCTTGCCTGTAAGCGAACACGTGCGCCGACCAGTCAGGCGCTTCAGCAGGATGTTGAAGTCGACGTCAATAAGCACCGCCGCGTCGAGCGGCCGGCCTATCCCGGCCAGCATGCCTTCCAGCGCGCGGGCCTGGGCCAGATTCCGGGGAAACCCGTCCAGAACAAACCCGGCGGCCGCGTCGTCGCGACGGAGGCGGTCGCGAATCATGCCGAGAACGATGTCGTCGGAAACCAGTTCGCCGGCATCCATGGCGGCCTTTGCCCGCTGGCCGAGGGATGTCCCCGCCGCGACCGCTTCGCGCAGCAGGTCGCCCGTGGAGAGCTGGACCGTGCCGTGCTCGGCCATGAGCCGTTGCGCCTGGGTTCCCTTGCCGGAACCCGGCGCGCCGAGAAAGACGATGCGCAAGAGGAATACCCCATCAACTGCAGTGGCGGCGTAAGCTACAGCGATGCCGCCGTGGACGTCAAACGACAGGCATTGAAAAAGAAAGCTTTAGCCAACATTTCAGGAGCGCGCATGGCCAAACGAAATGCCTTTTATGCACAGTCCGGCGGGGTCACCGCTGTCATCAACGCCTCCGCCTGCGGCGTCATCGAGGCTGCCCGCCGGCATCGGGGGCGAATTGGCAAGCTCTACGCGGGTCGCAATGGCATTCTCGGGGCCCTGGATGAAGAACTTGTGGATACCAGTCGGGAGAGCTCTGCCGCCATTGCAGCGCTCCGCCACACGCCCGGCGGCGCGTTTGGTTCGGCGCGCTACAAGCTGAAGGGGCTCGAGCAGAATCGCGCTGAATATGCGCGGCTGATTGAAGTTTTCCGGGCGCACGACATCGGCTATTTCTTTTACAACGGCGGCGGCGACTCGGCCGACACCTGCCTCAAGGTGTCGCAACTGGGTGCCACTCTCGGCTACCCGATTGTGGCTATCCATGTGCCGAAAACGGTCGACAACGACCTCCCCATCACCGACACGTGCCCCGGTTTCGGCTCCGTCGCCAAATACGTGGCCGTTTCGACGCAGGAAGCGGCTCTGGATGTGCGCTCGATGTCCCGCACGTCGACCAAGGTTTTTATCCTCGAAGTCATGGGTCGCCACGCGGGCTGGATCGCCGCAGCCGCAGGTCTCGCCGGCAGCAAGGCCGGCGACGCGCCTCATATCATCCTGTTCCCGGAAATTCCCTTCGCCAAGGACGCTTTCCTGGCGCGGGTCGCCGACTGCGTACGGAAGTACGACTACTGTGTGATCGTCGTCAGCGAGGGCGCGCGCTACGCCGACGGGCGCTTCCTGGCCGACGCCGGGACCGTCGATGCCTTCGGGCACAAGCAGCTCGGAGGCGTGGCAACAGTGATTGCGTCCATGATCAGGGATGCCCTCAAGCTCAAGTATCACTACGCCATAGCGGACTATCTCCAGCGGTCGGCGCGGCACATCGCGTCACGCGTTGACGTGGACCAGGCCTACGCCGTGGGCAAGGCGGCCGTCGAACTGGCCCTGAAGGGCGAAAACTCCGTGATGCCCACGATCGTCAGGCGCTCTGATCAACCCTATCGCTGGAGTATCGGCAAGGCCCCGCTGGACGCTGTAGCCAACCAGGAAAAATTGATACCGCGAGGCTATATAACGCGGGATGGGTTCGGGATCACGGCGGCGGCCCGGCGCTATCTGGCGCCGCTGATCCAGGGCGAGGCCTACCCGCCCTACCGCAAGGGCCTGCCCGCCTATGTCACCCTCAAGCTCGTACCCGTAAAGAAGAAACTCCCGCCGCGACGGTAGCCACCGCCTTCCGGCGCGACCGGGACAGGGGAAATGGGGACATGCCGCATTTCTCACCCGACAAATGCGGCATGTCCCCATTTCCGGGCACCGGTGCTATGATTGCGCGCCATTTTTTTTGGCCCGTATTCCATCCTCGCTGGCTCGCCACGAATGATGGAACATCTCAGAGACCAGGCAACAACAATCCGCCTGGCTGCAAGTTTTGAATAGTCCTGGAGGACCCGTCCATGTCAACCGACCTGGCCATTACGCTGGCCATTGGCGCCTCATTGCTCGCCCTGCTTTACGGCGCGCTCATGTCCCGCTGGATCATGGCGCAATCACCCGGCAACGAGCGCATGCAGGAAATCGCGGCAGCGATTCAGGCTGGCGCCAAAGCGTACCTCAATCGCCAGTACACCACCATCACCGTCGTCGGTGTCGTTCTCTCGGCACTGCTCTTCTGGGCGCTCGGTGGCGCAACGGCGGGTGGCTTTGTGGTCGGCGCCATCCTGTCGGGCGCGGCCGGCTACATCGGCATGAACGTGTCGGTTCGGGCCAACGTCCGCACAGCCCATGCTGCCAGCATCGGCCTTAATCCTGCCCTGCAGGTCGCCTTTCGCGGCGGCGCCATCACCGGGATGCTCGTGGTTGGTCTAGGACTGCTCGGCGTTGCCGGCTACTTTGCCGTGATTCGCCAGTTCGTCACTGACGACGTCGCGCTTCACTCGCTGATCGGCCTCGCCTTCGGCGGCTCCCTGATTTCCATCTTCGCGCGACTGGGCGGCGGCATTTTCACGAAGGGCGCCGACGTGGGCGCCGACCTCGTGGGCAAGGTTGAAGCCGGCATCCCGGAAGACGACCCCCGCAACCCGGCCGTCATCGCCGACAACGTCGGCGACAACGTCGGCGACTGCGCCGGCATGGCCGCCGATCTGTTCGAGACCTATGCGGTGACCGTCGTCGCCACCATGGTGCTCGGCGGACTGCTCTTCAAGGGGGCCGACGGCAGCATCGATCTCAGCTACATCCTCTACCCGCTGGTGCTGGGCGCCGTGTCCATCGTCGCATCGATCGCCGGCACTTTCTTCGTCAACGCACGGGACGGCGGCAAAATCATGAATGCGCTGTACCGGGGCCTCGCGGTTTCGGGCATCCTCGCCCTTGCAGCGTTCTACCCGGTCACCCAGATGATGATGGGTGCGGCGGCAATGAATCTGTTCCTGTGCGCCGTCATCGGCCTGGTACTCACCGCGGCCCTGATCTGGATCACCGAGTACTACACCGCGACCGAGTACGCTCCGGTGCGCTACGTCGCCGCCGCGTCCCAGACCGGCCACGGCACCAATGTCATTGCCGGCCTGGCCGTCTCGATGAAATCCACCGCCCTGCCCGTCCTGTCCGTATGCGCCGCCATCTGGGGCTCCTACGAACTGGAAGGCCTCTACGGCATCGCCATCGCGGCAACCTCCATGTTGTCGATGACCGGCATGGTCGTTGCGCTCGACGCCTACGGCCCGATCACGGACAACGGCGGCGGCATCGCCGAAATGTCCGGCCTGCCGAAGAACGTTCGCGAAATCACCGATGCACTCGACGCGGTCGGCAACACCACGAAGGCCGTCACGAAGGGCTACGCCATCGGCTCCGCCGGTCTCGCCGCCCTGGTGCTCTTCGCCGACTACACCCACAACCTGGAAGCCGTTGGCAAGCTGGAGGTCTTCAGCCTGTCCGACCCGGCCGTGATCATCGGCCTGTTCATCGGCGGCCTCGTGCCCTACCTGTTCGCCGCCATGGCCATGGAGGCCGTGGGCCGTGCTGCGGGTTCGGTCGTGATCGAAGTGCGCCGTCAGTTCAAGGAGATCAAGGGCATCATGGAGGGCACCGGCAAGCCCGACTACTCCAAGGCCGTTGACCTGCTGACGAAGGCGGCGATCAAGGAGATGATCATCCCATCGCTACTCCCGATTCTGGTCCCCATCGTGATTGGCTTCGGCATGAACCTGCTGATGGGTCCCGGCGCCGGCGTCCGTGCTCTCGGCGGCCTGCTGATCGGCACCATTGTCACCGGCATCTTCCTCGCGATCTCGATGTGCACCGGCGGCGGCGCCTGGGACAACGCCAAGAAGTACGTCGAGGAAGGCAACTTCGGCGGCAAGGGTTCCGAAGCGCACAAGGCGGCCGTGACGGGCGATACCGTCGGCGACCCCTACAAGGACACCGCCGGTCCGGCTATCAATCCGCTGATCAAGATCATCAACATCGTCGCACTGCTGCTGGTGCCGCTCCTGTAGGAGCGGCTTCAGCTGCGACAACGTGCTCCGTAGGTCGCGGGCTCCCTCTTCATGAGCTTCTTTTAGTTCTCCAATTTTTTCAACAAGTTGAGCTCCTAGTTCATCTATCTCCTCATTACCAGTTGGTTCTGAGAATTTTTTCTCTAGTTTTTC
>JAQBGF010000017.1:0-18109 GCA_032122615.1 Gammaproteobacteria bacterium
CCCGATCTTGGGCAACACGTCCCGTTCAAACAGGCTCTCCACCCGCTTCGGTTGCTTGTGTCGGGGACGAATTTCCTTTTCGAGGAACTGCTCAACCAACTCGGCAACGGTGCCGGGTTGCCGCTGCGCCGCCTTCTGGCGCTGTTTCTCGGCAGCCACGTCCACGGCATCGTCCACTCGTGCACGCTTCTGTCGGGCCAGCTTGCGGGCCGCCCGCAAGGACACGTCCGGATAATTGCCCAGGGTAAGTTCACGCGCCCGGCCCGCAAGCCGGTAGCGCAGAGTCCATGAGGCCGTACCTGCGGGCGACAGGGTGAACGTCAGCCCGTCCCCGTCACTCTTTCCTGCGATGGCAGTGCCGGCCTTCAGCCAGACTTGTAGTTGTCGCTCGGTGAGGTTTGCCATGCCGATACTCCGTGTGTAGCCAGCGAGCAGGTTGCCCGCCAGGATGTGTAGCTGGGTCGCTGGCTACACGTCTGGCTACACAAAGACTATCAGCTTCAGTCGGACGGAGAAAGACGGTGGAGGACGGTTTTCTTTTTCTTCTCAGGAAGTTACAGGCGGTCCTCGGACAGTCTCGGACGACGCCGGGCACTATTCGACGTTCTGGACCTGCTCACGAATCTGCTCGATGAGCACCTTGATGTCGACGGCGTGACGCGTGGTTTCCGCATCCGCGGACTTGGAGGCAAGTGTGTTCGCCTCCCGGTTGAGTTCCTGCACCAGGAAATCCAGGCGCCGGCCGACGGGGGCATCCGATTGCAGGGTGTCGCGGAACTCCGCGAGGTGCGCTGTCAGACGGTCGAGTTCTTCGCTGACGTCAAGTTTCTGCGCAAGAAGGACGACTTCCTGCTCGAGACGATCCGGATCAGCGGGCACGCCGAGCGCCGCCACGCGCTCCGCCATGCGTTCACGGATCCGGGTTAGCACGATGGGTAGCCGGGTGATCACGTTTGCCACGTGGGTCGCTATTTCAGCAAGCCGGCGCTCCAGCATCTCGTGGATGCGCACCCCCTCGCGGCTTCGGGCGCCATTTAAGTCAGCGATCACGGTCTCGAAGGCCTGAATGACAATCGGAAAAAGTGCCGCCGGATCCTGTTCTTGCTGCTCAAGAACCCCGGGCCACCGTAATACGTCGAGAGGACTCACCGGCGCGGGGTTGTCGAGCTCGCGGGCCACGGCCTCGAGGTGGCTGCCCAGCTGCCGGACCAGCGCGCTGTTCAGGTGTCCGGCCGGCGCCCGGTTTTCGCCCGCGCGCAGGGACAGGGAACCTTCAACGCGTCCGCGCCCCAGCTGCGTCGTGGCGAACTGGCGCAGGCTGGTTTCCAGCTCGCGAGCGAAGTCGGGCAGCTTGAGCTGCACTTCAAGGTAGCGGTGATTAATGGACCGCACTTCCCACAGCAGCTGGCCCTGGGGCGTAGCCGTCTCGGTCCGCGCGAAGCCGGTCATGCTTCGGATCACGAGACGCCTCGCACGGTTTTGTGAAAAATGCTGTGCATCGGCTTTGAGTGGCGCTTAAACTGCTCACGGACTGTTCTGGCGGCAGCCGGCATTGTAGTTCCGCATTCTGCGATTGCCACACACCATCTTTCCAAATTCAGCGATTCAGTTGGAGTGCCCTTGCGCGTCGAATACGCAGATCTGAGCCTCATCGGTGACCGTGAAGAGAACCAGGATCGTGTTCAGGTGCTGGAAGGGGAACGCGCGGTTTTGCTCCTCGCCATCGATGGCATGGGCGGCCACTCCGATGGCGCCAAGGCTGCCCAGTTGGCGACAGAATCCTTTCGCGAGGCATTCGGCCGCATCACTCAACCAGTTTTCGACCCCATCGGCTTCCTGCACCTTGCCATTGGCCGTGCCCACCTCCGCCTCGTCACACTCGGCGCGCGCCTTTCCCTGGAATCGCGCCCGCGGGCCACCTGTGCCCTGTGCCTCGTGCAGGACGATGCCGCCTACTTTGCTCATGTGGGCGACAGCCGCATCTATCACCTTCGCAATGGCGCAGTCCGGGAGCGCACCCGCGACCACAGCCATGTCGAATTGCTCCTGCAGGAGGGCGTCATCACGGAAGAAGAGATTGCTGCTCATCCCATGCGCAATTTTGTCGAGTGCTGCCTGGGTGGCGATACGTGGTTGCCCGGAATGACGATCACGCGCCAGAAGCGCCTGCAGCCGAACGACGTACTGATGGTCTGCACCGATGGCCTGTGGTCAGGGCTGGGCGACGACAGCATCGGAAGACTCGCCGGGGACAGCGAAGCACTGTCGGGCGGGCTGCGACGTCTTGGCGAGCAGTCCGTGCGGGCTTGCGGACCCTATAGCGATAACACATCGGCCGCGGCACTGCGCTACCTCGGTAAGGATACCGCTGCCAGCGCCGGTAGCCGCACGGGCAAGGCGGCAGACAAGCCCCAACGAAAGGTCGTGGCACGATGAACGCTCCAGCAGTCGTAGCGAGGCCCAGCGGACGGGGTGCCACGGACTTGCGCACGGTCAGCTTCGAAACCGCGTTCACGCGGCACGCGGAGGGCTCGGTGCTGGCGAATTTTGGCGATACCCGCGTGCTGTGCACGGCCAGCGTGGAAAACGGTGTGCCGTCGTTCATGCGCAATTCGGGTCGCGGCTGGATCACGGCAGAGTACGGCATGCTGCCGCGGGCTACGCATACGCGAAGCCGCCGTGAATCAGCCCAGGGCAAGCAGAGCGGCCGTACGCTCGAGATCCAGCGGCTCATCGGCCGGTCCCTGCGCGCGTCGGCAAATCTGGAGGCGCTCGGCGAGCGCACGATTACTCTCGATTGCGACGTGCTCCAGGCCGATGGTGGCACGCGGACCGCCGCGATCTCCGGTAGCTACGTAGCACTCGTGCTGGCGGTGCAGGCGCTGGTGGCGAATCGCGCCATCGCATCGAGTCCCCTCCACGGCCAGATCGCCGCTGTCTCGGTTGGCATTTTCCGCGGCCATCCCGTCCTGGATCTGGACTACGCTGAGGATTCCTCCGCCGAGACAGACATGAACGTGGTCATGAACGAGGCCGGCCAATTCATTGAGGTGCAGGGCACGGCAGAGGGCCACCCGTTCCGACGCGAGGAACTGGACAGCCTGCTTGATCTGGCCGGCACTGGCATTCGCGGCATCATGCAGGCGCAGAATGAGGCAATCACCGCCTTCGGCCGCCGCCGCAACGGCTAGCCGGGCGATGGCTGACCTGGTCCTGGCCAGCGGCAACCCGGGTAAGGTTCGCGAAATTCAGGCACTTCTGGGCTCGACGTGGCGCGTGCGGCCGCAGTCGGATTTCGCTGTCTTTCCGGTCGAAGAGACCGGCGTCACTTTTCTTGCCAATGCGCTTTTGAAGGCGCGAAACGCCGCACGGCTAACCGGCCTGCCCGCGCTTGCGGATGATTCCGGGCTTGAGGTTGACGCCCTCAACGGCGCACCCGGTGTCCACTCTGCCCGCTATGCCGGTCCGGACGCCGACGATGCGGCTAACAACGCCAGGTTGCTGGCTGCACTGTCGGGAGTTGCCGAGGTGGAGCGCACGGCCCGCTATCGTTGCGTCCTGGTCTGGATCGATGGGCCGGACGATCCCGCCCCGCTGATCGCCGAGGGCGTGTGGGAAGGCCGGATTCTGACCGAGCCCAGGGGTCATGGTGGCTTTGGCTACGACCCGTTGTTTCTGGATCCCGAGTCCGGAATGGCTGCTGCCGAGCTTGCGATGGACGTCAAAAACGCCAGGAGTCACCGCGGGCGGGCCCTCGCGCAATGGCAGAAACTGCTCCCGCGCCCCCGGCGCTCCAGCGCCTGAAAACCACTGTTCTGTAAGCGCGTTAAAGAGGGTTATTCACAACGGCGACCAGGCGACCAACTATCATGTAGATAGGCGGCGGAAATTAAGCCGGTTAGCTATATGGCCTGCCCAACCCATTGATTTGTATGCCATGTATGATTTGGCCAATTCTTCAGCAGCGGCGCCCTGCGCCCCGGCTGCCGCCAACTGAAGACCGTTAGCGGCGACCTTTCCACAGAGTTATCCACCGCTTCTGTGGATAACCCTCCCGGCATCAGCCCGCTTGCAGCACGGGGGGCTTCTGGCTATCCTCTCGCGCCCCGAGGCCTGTGGCCTCACCCGCGCACTTCTGCTCTTACACAGGGCGCGTTTGCCTGAGTTGTCTGCCCATGGTGATTTCATGAAAGCCGATATCCATCCCAACTACGTCGAACTCAACGTCACCTGTAGCTGTGGAAACAAATTTGTGACCCGTTCCACGCTTGGCAAAGACCTCAGTATCGAAGTGTGCTCGTCGTGTCACCCGTTCTACACCGGCAAGCAGAAGATGCTGGACACGGCCGGCCGGGTCGACAAATTCCGACGCAAGTACAGCCGCCCCGGCTGACACTCTTAACGCTCACGTTGATCGCGCTGAATGCGTGAATCAGCCATCGGCGTCGACTCCCGCTTCGAAGCGTGACCCGGGACGGGTGCGCGGCATCGGCGCCTTCCCTATAATCGGGAATTCAGCTGGCCCGCACGCACCCGGACACCATCATGACTGACGCCAAGAAGGACGAACGAAGCTACACCGTCAGGGACAATTCTTCAGGCAAGGAGTTCGAACTCATTTCCCGCGCCGGTACGACCGGGCCTGACGTGGTCGACATCCGCAACCTGTTCTCCAGCCAGGGACTTTTCACCTACGATCCCGGCTACGGCTCCACGGCAAGCTGCGAAAGCAAGATCACCTACATCGACGGCGATGCCGGCATCTTGATGTACCGCGGTTACCCCGTGGAGCAGCTGGCCGCCAATAGCTCCTTCATCGAAGTGGCGTGGCTGCTTCTATACGGCAGCCTGCCTACCCAGTCAGAGCTCGTGGAGTTCGATCGCACGATCCGGACCCACACCATGCTGAACGAAACGATCCTTCGTTTGTTCAACGGCTTTCACTACGACGCGCACCCGATGGCCATGGTGGCGGGGGTGGTGGCGTCGATGTCGGCGTTCTACCACGACACCACCGATATCCTGGATCCGCGGCACCGGGACATCTTCGCCCACCGGATCATCGCCAAGCTGCCCACCATCGCCGCGGCTGCCTACAAGCACTCCATGGGTCAGCCATTCACCTACCCGCGGAATGACCTCGGTTACTGTTCAAACCTGCTGCACATGTTTTTTGCGGTGCCAGCCGAGCCCTACCACATCGATCCCGTTGCGGCTGAAGCGCTGGACCTGCTCTTCATCCTCCACGCCGACCACGAACAGAATTGCAGCACCTCGACCGTGCGCATGGCCGGCAGCTCAGGCACCAACCCGTATTCGGCGGTTTCGGCAGGAATCTCCGCCCTGTGGGGTCCCGCCCATGGCGGCGCCAACGAGGCCGTGCTGAACATGCTTGAAGAAATTGGCTCCACGGCCAACATTCCGAAGTTCATTGCCAAAGCCAAGGACAAGGAAGACCCGTTCCGCCTGATGGGCTTCGGTCATCGGGTCTACAAGAACTATGACCCGCGGGCCACGATCATCCGGGAGACCTGTCACAAGGTTCTGGCGCGGCTCGGTCGCAACCAGCCGTTGTTCGACCTGGCTTTGCGGCTTGAGGAAATCGCACTCAAGGATTCCTACTTCGTCGAGAAGAAGCTGTATCCGAACGTCGATTTCTATTCCGGCATCATTTACCGGGCGCTTGGTATTCCCAAGTCGATGTACACGGTGATGTTCGCGATTGCGCGTACGGTCGGCTGGGTGTCCCATTGGACCGAGATGATCACGGATCCCGACGGGCGTATCGGTCGTCCGCGGCAGCTGTACACCGGCCCGACCAAGCGCGACTACGTCGACGCCAGCAAGCGCTGAGACTCACATCTCCGTAGGAGCGCCTTCAGGCGCGACAATGCACTCCGTAGTGACGCGGGCGGTGGCGGGACAGGTCTTGGCCAGCCCTCAGCGGGTCTTCCCGACAGGCGGCCAAGACCTGTTTCGCCACCGACCGCTGCTTCGGGGCGAGTTCGGGGTCGCGGCTGAAGCCGCTCCTACCCGGACGACGTGGGGACGTAGGCGTCCGCCTCAATCTCGACGAGGATCTCCGAGCTGATCAGCCTCGCGACTTCCACCATCGCGGTAGCCGGCCGGATGTTACCGAACACTTCGCCGTGCGCCCGGCCGACGTCTTCCCAGCGGCTGATATCCGTCACGTAGATTCGCGTGCGGACCACGTGCTCCGGAGTGGCGCCAACGGCCGCGAGTGCCGCCGTGATGTTGGCCAGAATCTGCTTCGTCTGGGCATAGGCATCGTCGACTCCCACGATGTTGCCGTCCGCACCACTGGCGGTGGTGCCGGAGACGAACACGAAAGGCCCCGTGCGGACGGCTCGCGAGTAGCCGACGATTGGTTCCCACTTGCTGCCGGAGGAATGATTGATGCGCTGCATGTGATCTTTCTGCTCAGGTTGTATCAGGGGAGGACGAGCACCTCATCGGGTATCGCAGTGCCAATAGGCGATATTAAACGCTGCGTCCTCACAGTTTCGCCAGTGCTTCCAGCGATTCGACCGGCAGGCCACAGACGGTGCCGCGGCAGACGTAGGCGCGAACCCCGCCATCGGGCGCGGCCTTGCTGGCCAGGCCAGCGGGCAGATCAGTGGCATCTCGAGGTACGGCAAAAACCATCCGGCGCGGGCTGTAGGCGCCGCCGAGGGTGGCAGCCCACGTGCCGGTTTCGCCCGCGTCGCCGCGCAGGATGATCAGTTCCGGTGGCTTCAGGTAGTCGTCGAGCGCATTCAATAGCGAGCAGTGGCCGTGCGGAAACTCCTGCAGCCCGCGCCAGCCCGCACGCAGCGTACGCTCCGCCGCGGCCAGGTACCGCGGCTCCACCAGCAAATAGCCGAGCCGCGCCAGCGCAAACGCCGCGACGCCATTACCGGAGGGCATCGCCTCGTCGCCGAAGGGCTTCGAGCGGTGGAGGAGGGTTTCGTGATCGTGCGCCGTGAACCAGAAGCCGCCGCGCTCGCGGTCCTCGAAGCGCTCGAGCAGGCCGTCGGCGAGCTGGATGGCAAAGTGCAGGTGTGCGGTGTTCCAGCGGGTCTGCAGCAGTTCAACGACGGCGTCGAGCAGGAACGCGTAGTCGTCCAGGTAGGCGTTGAGGCGCGCCCGGCCGTCCTTGAATGTCGCCAGGAGGCGCCCGTCGACGAACAGATCAGTGCGCAGGAAATCCACGGCGGCAGCCGCGGCATCGGCCAGGTCGGGACGGTCGAGCACGCGGGCGGCGATGGCGAGGCCGCGGATCATCAATGCGTTCCAGCTGGTCAGGATCTTGTCGTCGAGACCCGGCCAGACGCGCTGGTTGCGGGCGGCGAGCAGCTTCGGCCGGCCGGACATCAGCAGGCGGCGCACCGTGGACACGGGCTGGCCGGTGCGCTCGGCAATCTGTTCCACCGTCTGGCACACACGCAGGTGCCAGGCGTGGAGGTCATGATGCGGTTCCTCGAAGTTTGATGGCTGGTCGAGCCCGAAACGCGGCGCCAGCACGGCGTATTCGTCGGGCTCTACCAGCACCTGAACCTGCTCCGGCGTCCAGACATAGAAACGGCCTTCGACGCCTTCCGAGTCGGCATCGAGGCTGGAGTAGAACCCGCCGTCGGGCGAGCGCATCTCGCGCAGCACCCAGTCGGCGGTTTCGCGCGCCACAGTCCGGAAGGTTTCGTCGCCACTGATCTGGAACATCTGCGCGTACAGCGCCAGCAGCGGCCCGTTGTCGTAGAGCATCTTCTCGAAGTGCGGGATCGTCCAGAAGCGGTCCACGGAGTAGCGGCAGAAGCCGCCACCGAGGTGGTCGTAGATGCCGCCTTCGGCCATCCGCTGCAGGGTGAGCGCGGCCAGGAACAGTCCTTCCTTGTCGGGCTGCAAGTCGTGGGCAGTGCTTCGCCAGTGTTGCAGCAGACGGTCGATGGTGGTCGGGTGGGGAAACTTCGGCGCGCCACCGAAGCCGCCGTGCTCACGGTCGACCTGCTGGCCCGTGACCTCGCGGAAATCGGCCAGCGGGGCGGCATCCAGCGACGCCAAGTCGGCAGTGGTTGCCGGCTCGAGCCGGGCGAAGGCCTCCCGCAGCGCGTCCGCCTGGCCACGCACGTCGGCAGCGTTGTCGCGGTAGTACTCGCCGACGCGCTCCAGCACCTGCGTGAACGAGGGCATGCCGTACTTCGCGGTATTCGGGAAGTAGGTGCCACCGAAGAAAGGCACGTGATCCTCGGGCGTCAGGAACATCGTCAGTGGCCAGCCGCCGCCGCGCTGGGCGATGAAGTGATGCGCGGTCTGGTAGATCTTGTCGAGATCCGGTCGCTCCTCCCGATCCACCTTGATGTTGACGAAGAGGCGATTCATGACCTCGGCCGTGGCCGGGTCTTCAAAGGACTCGTGTGCCATCACGTGGCACCAGTGACAGGCCGAGTAGCCGATCGACAGCAGAATCGGTTTGTTTTCGGTGCGCGCCCTGGTCAGGGCGGCGTCATTCCACGGGTGCCAGTCCACCGGGTTCCCGGCGTGCTGCAGGAGGTAGGGGCTGGTTTCGTTCGCTAGCTGGTTCATGCGTCGCCACCCTACCCGATTTCCGGGCTGAATTCGGTACCATGCCAACCCCATGCAGATCGGACCGCATCGCATCGACCCGCCCGTGATCCTCGCCCCGATGGCGGGGGTCACCGACAAACCCTTCCGGCAGCTGTGCCGGCGGCTGGGCGCGGGCCTGGCCGTGTCCGAAATGACGACCGCCGAGCCGCGCCTGTGGGCCACACGCAAGTCCCGCCTGCGCATGGATCATGCCGACGAACCCGGCCCGGTCAGCGTGCAACTGGCCGGCACAGACCCCGAGGTGCTTGCGAACGCCGCGCGACACAATGTCGCGCTCGGCGCGCAGATCATCGACCTCAACATGGGGTGCCCGGCGAAGAAAGTGTGCAGCGTGGCCGCCGGGTCGGCGCTGCTGCGCGATGAAGTGCTGGTTGGACGAATCCTGGCGGCGGTCGTGGCGGCCGTGCCGGTGCCCATCACGCTGAAGATCCGTACCGGCTACAGTCGTGCGGATCGCAACGCCGTGCGCATTGCGCAGCTGGCCGAAGCCGCCGGCATCGCCGCCATTGCCGTGCACGGCCGCACCCGCGAGGATTTCTTTACTGGCGCGGCCGAGTACGACAGCGTGGCCGCGGTGAAGGCAGCAGTCCGCATCCCCGTGATCCTTAATGGCGACGTCGACACGCCGGAGAAAGCGGCGCAGGTACTGCGCGCTACGGGTTGCGACGCGATCATGCTCGGGCGTCCGGCGCTCGGCCGTCCGTGGATCTTCCGCGAGATGGCGCACTACCTCGCCACCGGTCTCCGCCTTCCGCCGCCCGACGCCGCAGAAGTGCGGGAGATCCTGCTGGTGCACCTGGCGGCGCTGCATTCGTTCTACGGAGAGCACCTGGGCGTGCGCATCGCCCGCAAGCACCTGGGCTGGTACTGCCGGGAGCTGCCTGGCGGGGCTGCGTTCCGGGCAGCGGTGAATGTTGTAGCCTCAGCCGCAAGACAGCTGGAACTTGCGGGGGAGTTCCTGGCGTCACTGCGGGAACGGGCCGAACTCGCTGCCTAACCGGCATTGGCCGGCACGAGTAAGGGGCGGCTACAGGCGTCACGCTCCGCAAGCCCCGGCTTGTTGTAGCATCGACCCCGGTACCTGACCATGGCGCAATCGCAACTCGCTGCCGGACTGCTACTCGCGATAGCGCTGCTGTCGGGGTGCGCGGCGCAGCGGGAATTGACGCTCGACGTGGCGCCGCTGGTCAGTCAACCCGATGTCCCGCTCGACGAAACAGACATCCTCGCGATGTCACCGGCAATGCTGGCGTTTCTCGATAACGCCCTTGGTGCCGATGTCCCGCGTTCGCAGAGGACCGGCCGCCTCGCCCGGGCAATACTGGAGCCCGGTGCGCTGGGTTTCAGCTACGATCCGCTGCGCACGCTGACCGCTGCAGACGCCTTCGATCAGCGCCGGGGTAACTGCCTGGCGTTTTCCAACCTGTTCATCGCGATGGCCCGTCATCTCGGCCTCGATGCCTGGTACCAGGAAGTGCCGTTACCGCCACAATGGAGTGACGTTGACGGCGTCTGGCTGGTCAACCTGCACGTCAACGTGGTCGTCCCTGCCAGTAACGGCCATTGGGTGGTGGATGTCAGCGGCCAGGAGATGCCCGACAACCAGCGGGCTCGCCGCCTGACCGACGCCGAGGCGCTGGCGCTGTACCTCAATAACCTCGGCGCCGAAGCCCTGCTGGCGCGGGATCTTCCCCGTGCATATGCCTACCTGCGCAAGGCCATAGGGGTCGCACCCAGGCTGCCGCACGTCTGGTCGAATCTGGGTGTGGCCTACGATCGCAATGGCCAGACAGGCGACGCCATCCGGGCTTACGAGCTTGCTCTGCGACTGGATCCGGTCCAGTCCCGCGCGGCCAGCAACCTGTTCCACGTCTACCAGCGCGAGGGCAATCTGGCAGCCGCGGAGAAGTTACAGGCGCGCGTCGAGAAACGTCGCCGGCGCAATCCCTACTACCAGTATCAACTGGCCCGGCAGGCGCTGGCCGAACATCGCTACGAGGACGCCGACCGGCTGTTGCGCCGGGCGATTGCGCTGAACAACCAGGACTACCGTTTCCACTACGACCTGGCGCGCACGCGGGCGTTGCTGGGTAACGCTGAAGCGGCGCGGAAGAGCCTGGAGCGTGCCCGCAATCTGGCGCCAGAGAACTTGTTGCTTGCCGCGGTGAATCCGGGCGACCTGCTGCTGCCCTCCGACTGACCCCGACCCGACTCCGGGCGTACCATGGCCACTACGCCACGGAGCGGCTCGCGATGCAGGCACCCGGGACTGACGCCATACGCCACGCCCTGACGGGGATCACGCTGGACGACAAGTACCGGCTTGCGCACGGCCGGGCCTTCATGAGTGGGCTGCAGGCGCTGGTTCGCCTGCCGATGCTGCAGCGGGTCCGCGACGCGGCCCGGGGCCTGAACACTGCCGGCTTCATCAGCGGCTATCGGGGTAGCCCCTTAGGCGGCTACGACCTCGCGCTGTGGCAGGCGAAGCAGTACCTGGCAGCGCAGAACATCGTCTTTCAGCCGGGCGTCAACGAGGAACTGGCCGCGACCGCGGTCTGGGGCACGCAGCAGCTGGCGCTGTACCCGCAGAGCAGGAAGTTCGATGGCGTGTTCGGCCTCTGGTACGGCAAGGGTCCCGGGGTGGATCGTTGCTCGGACGTCTTCAAGCACGCCAACCTGGCCGGCACGGCGGAACACGGGGGCGTGATCGCGGTGGCCGGCGACGACCACGTGGCCAAGAGCAGCACGGCCCCGCACCAGAGCGATCACATCTTCAAGGCCTGCGGCCTGCCGGTGTTTTTTCCGGCGAGCGCGCAGGAAATCCTCGACATGGGACTGCACGCCTTTGCGCTGAGCCGCTTCGCCGGCGTGTGGAGCAGCCTGAAGACCATCCAGGAGATTGTCGAAAGCGCCTCGACGGTTGAGGTCGATCCCGATCGCGTGCGGATCGTGATGCCGGAGGACTTCCACATGCCACCCGGCGGCCTGCACATCCGCTGGCCAGACCCGCCGCTGGAGCAGGAAGCCCGGCTGATGGACTACAAGTGGTACGCGGCGCTGGCCTACATCCGCGCCAACCGCCTGAACCACAACGTCATCGAGACCAGCAACGATCGCTTCGGCATCATCGCGAGCGGCAAGAGCTACAACGACACGCGCCAGGCGCTCGACGACCTCGGTCTGGACGACGCCACCTGCCGCTCGCTCGGCATCCGCCTGCACAAGGTCAACGTGGTCTGGCCACTGGAGGCCACGATCACGCGTGACTTCGCGCGCGGCTTGCAGGAAATCCTCGTGGTCGAGGAAAAGCGCCAGATGATGGAGTACCAGCTCAAGGAAGAGCTGTACAACTGGCGGCCGGACGTGCGCCCCAACGTCCTTGGCAAGTTCAACGAACCGGATGGCGATGCCTCCGGCGGCGAGTGGAGTTGGCCGAACCCCGGCGACAACTGGCTGTTGCGGGCCACAGCCGACCTGACGCCGGCGATCATCGCGAGGGCGATCGCCGGGCGGTTGCGCAAGCTTGGCGTCAGTGCCGACATTGCCGAACGGATGAACGCCCGCATCGCGCTGATCGACGCGACCGAGCGGAGCGTGGAAGCGTTGCACGTGGAGACGGGCGTGGGCGAGGCACCCGCCGAGCGCAGGCCCTGGTTCTGCAGTGGCTGTCCGCACAACACCAGCACCCGGGTGCCCGAAGGGTCGCGGGCGGTGGCCGGCATCGGCTGCCATTACATGACGCTGTGGATGGACCGCAGCACCACGACCTTCAGCCAGATGGGCGGTGAAGGCGTGAGCTGGGTCGGGCAGGCGCCGTTCACGACCGACCGCCACGTGTTCGCCAATCTGGGTGATGGCACCTACTTCCACTCGGGCGTGCTGGCGGTGCGCCAGAGCATCGCCGCTGGTGTGAACATCACCTACAAGATCCTGTTCAACGACGCGGTGGCGATGACCGGGGGCCAGCCGGTCGATGGCCAGCTGACGGTCCCGGACCTGACGCGCGAACTGAAGGCGGAGGGTGCGCGCGAGATCGTCGTGGTCAGCGACGAGCCGGAGAACTACCGTGGCGTGTCGCTGGCCCCGGGCACCACGGTGCGCCACCGTGATGACCTCGATGCCATCCAGCGGGAGCTGCGCGAGCTCCCGGGCTGCACCATCCTCATCTACGACCAGACCTGCGCCGCGGAGAAGCGCCGGCGACGCAAGCGCGGCCTGCTGGAGACGCCGGCGCGTACCGTGCTGATCAATGAACTGGTCTGCGAGGGCTGCGGCGATTGCTCGGTGCAGAGCAGCTGCCTGTCGGTGGAGCCGGTGGATACGCCCTTCGGCCGCAAGCGCCGTATCAATCAGGGTTCCTGCAACAAGGACTTCTCGTGCCTCAGGGGCTTCTGCCCGAGCTTCGTCACGGTCGAGGGCGGCACGCCGCGAAAGGTGGCAGTGACGACGGTGGGCAATCTGCAGGCGTTGCCCCGCATGCCGGAACCGCAACTCCCCGACGATGAGCGGGCCTGGGGCATCGTGGTCGCCGGCATCGGCGGCACCGGCGTGATCACCGTCGGGCAACTGCTGGGCATGGCCGCGCACCTCGAGGGCAAGGGCGTCGTCACCCAGGACGCGGCCGGCCTGGCCCAGAAGGGCGGCGCGACCTGGAGCCACGTGCAGATCGCGCGCAGCGCCGACGCGATCTTCACCACGAAGGTGGACACCGCCAAGGCCGACCTGGTCCTGGGTTGCGACGCGATCGTGACCGCCGACCACAGCACCCTGGCGCTGATGCGCGAAGGCCGGACGTCAGTGGTCCTGAACACTCACGGCTCGCCCACCGGGGCCTTCATTGAAGACCCGGACTGGCGTTTCCCGTCTGCTGCCTGCGAAGCGGCCATTGAGCGCGCCGTGGGTCGCGAGTCCATCGGGCGCTTCGATGCCAGCGTCGTCGCGATGCAGGCGCTCGGCGACGCGCTCTACAGCAACCTCGTGATGCTCGGCTACGCGTGGCAACGGGGCCACGTGCCGCTCAGTCGTGCAAGCCTGATGCGTGCCCTCGAACTGAATGACGTGCAGGTGGACAGCAACCGGGCGGCCTTCGAGTGGGGCCGGGCCTGTGCCCACGATCTGGCTGCGGTCATGGCCCAACTCGTTCCGGGTCCGACACTGGCGTCAGGGCCACCGTCTCTGGCCGCGATGCTGGAAGAACGGACTGCGTTCCTGACCGGCTACCAGGATGCGGGCTATTCGAATACCTATCGTGCCTTTGTGGAGCAAGTACGGGCGGTGGAAACGCCGTTGCAGGCTGGCCATGATTTCAGCGAGGCGGTGGCGCGATACCTGTTCAAGCTGATGGCCTACAAGGATGAGTACGAAGTTGCACGCCTGCACACGCAGCAGGCCTTCGGCGACCAGATCGCCGCGATGTTCGAGGGCGACTACCGCATCGTGCACCACCTGGCCCCACCGCTGTTCGCGCGGCGCAACGCGCGGGGCGAACTGGTCAAGCGGCCGTTCGGGCCGTGGGTTCGTGTGGCCTTCGGATTGCTGGCGAAATGTAAGGGCTTGCGTGGCGGCCCCTTTGATCCATTCGGGCGCACTGAAGAGCGGCGCGTCGAACGCGCCCTGATCGGGGAGTATCGCGACGACATCGAAAGCCTGTTGCAGGGTCTCAGGCGGGACAACCTGACGCTGGCGGTCGAGATTGCGAGCGTGCCCGAGGGCATCCGCGGCTACGGTCATGTAAAGCAGCGACACCTGGATGCGGCCCGGGCGAAACGGGCCGCTCTCAGATTGCGCTGGGACGCCAGCCAGGCCTGAGCCCCACCGGGCCGAGGTATTTCATACATGGCCTCTGACCCCCTGACCCTTGCCCGCGAGGAAATCTCGCGGCGTTATCTCGCCGACGAGGACCGGGTTGTCAATGACCTGATTGATCGCGTCCACCTCACGCCTGCCGAGCGGAACCGGATCGACGTGATGGCGCGCGGATTCGTCGGGAAGGTACGGGCGCAGCGGCGACACAGCGGACTGGACGCCTTCCTGCATCAATACTCGCTCACAAGCGCCGAGGGCGTGGTGTTGATGTGCCTTGCCGAGGCGCTACTTCGGGTGCCGGATGCCGCTACTGTCGACAGGTTGATCAGGGACAAGCTCGATCGGGCCGACTGGGAGCGGCACATCGGCCGATCACCGTCGCTGTTTGTCAACGCGGCGACGTGGGGCCTGATGTTGACCGGGCGGATCCTGCGGGCGGGCACCGACAGGGCGGATTGGGCGTCGATTTTCGGACGCATCGTCGGCCGCAGCGGGGAGCCGGTGATCCGCGAGGCCATCGTTGCCGGAATGAGGATCATCGGTCGCCAGTTCGTGCTCGGGCAGACGATTGCAGAGGCCCTGCGCCGCGCCGAAGAATGGAAAAAACGCGGTTACCGGTTGTCGTTCGACATGCTCGGCGAGGCGGCAGTGACTGCCGACGACGCTGACCGCTACTACGCCGCGCATGAGGCCGCCATTGCTGCCGTTGCCGCGGTCGGCCCGCGGGCAGACGATGCGATACAGGACGTCTGGACACGCAATTCGGTTTCGGTGAAGCTCTCGGCGCTGCATCCGAGATTCGAATACGCGCAGCGTGAGCGCGTGATGACCGAGCTGCTGCCCAGGTTCGTGGCACTCGCGCGTGCTGCGCGCGACGCCGGGACAGGGCTCACGATCGATGCTGAGGAATCCGACCGGCTCGACCTTCAGCTGGACGTCTTTGCGGCGGCACTCGCCGACCGCGACATCCGCGACTGGGACGGCCTGGGCCTGGCGGTGCAGGCGTACGGGAAACGCGCCGTACCCATTATCCAGTGGCTTGGCGAGCTGGCGCAGGCGCGCAAGCAGCGCATTCCGGTGCGCCTGGTCAAAGGCGCCTACTGGGACCTGGAGATCAAGCGCGCCCAGGAGCAGGGCCTGGCGGGCTACCCGGTATTTACGCGGAAGGCGGCCACGGATTTGTCGTACCTTGCCTGCGCCCGGGCCCTGCTGGCCTCGCCACGCTCGTTTTTCCCCATGTTTGCCACGCACAACGCGCATACCCTGGCGGCGGTGCGTACGCTGGCCGGGCGGCAATCGGAGTACGAATTCCAGCGCCTGCATGGCATGGGAGAAGAACTCTACGAGGCGCTTATGGACCAGGCAGAGGTTGCCTGCCGGATCTACGCCCCGGTCGGATCGCACGACGACCTGTTGCCCTATCTGGTGCGCCGGCTGCTCGAGAATGGCGCCAACACCTCCTTCGTCAATCGTCTGGCGGACGATGAGGCGCCGATCGAGGACATCATTGCCGATCCCGTCGAGCGAATGCGATCGCTGGACTCCAAGGCCAATCCACGGATTCCGCTGCCAACGGGGATGTTCCCGAATCGAGTGAATTCGCGAGGAATCCTGTTGAGCGACCCGGCGGAGGCCGAGCCGTTCCTTGCCGAGATCGCCCGGACGCTGGACGGCGGCGTGGCCGCAATGCCACTCATCGATGGCGAGGGGCAACCGGGATCCGCCGTCCCGGTTCGTGACCCGGCGGACCGGCGCCGGCAGGTGGGTTCCGTTGTTCCCGGGACGCCCGCACAGCTTGAACTGGCGATGGCCCGGGTTCTTGCCGCTACGTCGTCCTGGGATGCCGCCGGTGGCGATTCGCGCGCGACAATCCTCGAACGCGCCGCCGATCTCTACGAACGCGACCGCGCGTTGCTGGTGGGCCTCTGCGTTCGGGAGGGCGGCAAGACGGTGTCAGCCGGACTTGCCGAAGTGCGCGAAGCGGTCGACTTTCTGCGCTACTACGCGCTGCTCGCGCGAGCCGAGTTCGCCAGCCCGCTGCAATTGCCGGGGCCGACGGGTGAGCGCAATGAGTTGTCGCTGCACGGCCGGGGAGTCTTCGCCTGCATCAGCCCCTGGAACTTCCCGGTGGCGATCTTTACCGGGCAGATCGCCGGCGCACTGGCGGCCGGCAACGGCGTGATTGCGAAACCGGCAGAGCAGACGCCGCTGACCGCCTTCGCCTGCACCCGCCTGCTGCACGAGGCGGGTGTTCCCGGCGGGGTCCTGCACCTTGTCCCCGGCGACGGCCCGCTCATCGGCGGCGTGCTCTCGCGTCACGCCGATATCGCGGGCGTGGCGTTCACGGGCTCGACGGCGGTGGCACAACAGATCAATCGCGCGCTCGCGAGTCGCGGCGGGCCGCTGCCGACGCTGATTGCAGAAACCGGGGGCGTGAATGCCATGATTGCCGACTCGACGGCCCTGCCGGAGCAACTCGTTTGGGACGTGATCACCTCCGCATTCGACAGTGGGGGACAACGCTGTTCCGCGCTGCGCGTCCTGTTCCTGCAGAAAGACATTGCGCCGCGGGTCCTGGAGCTGCTTGCGGGCGCCATACGGGAGTTGCGGGTCGGTGACCCGATGCGTCTCGATACCGATATCGGTCCCGTGATCGACCGGGGCGCACAGGAAGCGCTCAATGCCCACGCCGCGCGAATGGATCGCGAGGGTCGTCTGGTGGCCGAAGTTCCCCTGCCCGGCGCTTGCGATGCCGGTACGTTCTTTGCGCCGCGAGCGTATGAAATTGACGCAATCGCTCGTCTGCACGGCGAGGTGTTCGGGCCGATCCTGCACGTCGTGCGCTACGAAGCCTCCCGCCTTGGCGAGGTGTGTGAGGCGATCAACGCGACCGGTTACGGACTGACGCTTGGTGTGCACTCACGCATCGATGACACAGTCGACTTCGTGCGCGCCCGGGTCCGGGTCGGCAATCTTTACGTCAATCGCAGTCAGATTGGTGCGGTGGTTGGCGTGCAACCTTTCGGCGGCGAGGGCCTGTCGGGTACCGGACCGAAGGCGGGCGGACCCCATTACCTGCATCGCTTCGCCGTCGAGCGTGTGGTCAGCACGAACACGACAGCCGCCGGCGGCAATGCGAGCCTGTTGTCGCTTGAATGAGTAGCGTCGCGCCTCAGTAAAGGTTGGTCACCGTATAGCCACGGCGACGACGATCCAGCCCCACAGCGCAAGCAGCACCAGCCAACTCAGCGCGTAGGCGCTGATGCGCGGGTTGAGCTTGTTCGAGCCCAGGTGGATGAAGGCGTGCACGAGCCGGATGGCGACGTACAGCCAGGCCAGCAGAATGATGCCGAAACCCTGCACCTGCACGACCATCGCGGTCACGCAGGCGACATAGAAGAGCGTTGGCGCCTCGAACAGGTTGACGAAATGCCGCGCGGTCTGCGCCGACTGCGGCGGTTCCTGCTGCCCCTGGTAGGTCTTGAAGTAGCCGGGGGTCACCGCGCCCTCGCGCACGGCCTTTAGCCGCGCACGGAACATCCGCACCAGCACAAAGGCGGTCAGGCAGACCATCGCGAACATCGGGTAAACGAGGGCGTAGTTGCTGTTCATGTGCCGGGCTCCCAGCCGTGGCGGACGCGCGGACTATAGCGCTGTCTGGCCAGTACGGCTGGCCAGTACG
>JAQBGF010000018.1:0-11021 GCA_032122615.1 Gammaproteobacteria bacterium
GATGAACTGGTCGATGGCATACAGTGCCTCGTCGGGCAGGTTCTTCGGGTGCACCAGCATCAGCACCTTGATCTCGTCGTCGAGTTGCGCAAGGCCAGGTTCCAGGATGCGCAGATCGAACAGCTGCCGCAGCTGATCAGCAACCACCCAGGCCTGACGGATCTGTTGGGTCATGGGATCGAAGCCGGCGGTCATCGGCAGGCTTGAAAGCAGGCCGACCACCGGCTTCTTCGGGTTCGCCAGCGAATACACAAGCTTCGCCAGGTCGTACTCCAGGAATGATTCCTTGGCCGGATCGAGGAACGGGATGGTCTCGTTGTCGCCCACGCTATTGCTGGCGGCGATGCCGAAGTAGATCGGGTCGGCGTTGTTGCCAAGATTAATCGGGCTCAGCCCGAATCCGGTAGCCCGGTCTTCTTCATCGGAAAACGGCAGCGGGTCGATCACCTGCAGTATCAGCTTGCCCTCGGAGCGGCTGGCAAATTCTTCCAGCATCTCCCGGACGCGGCCGGCGTAGGTGCGCACCTGGGGTATGTTGGCTGTGGCCTTGTCGGAGAAGAACAGGTAGACGTTTATTGGTTCCGGAATGTTGCCAACGATCTTCTTCGTGCCTTCCGACAGCGTGAACAGGCGATTGCCGGTCAGGTCGACGCGGGCCCCTGGCAGCAGGCCGATCAGCGTGACGCCGACGAGGAAAATGACCGTGAGCGCAACCAGCCCGGTGCGTCCCAGCGTGTTTCTGCTTGCTTGCGACATCCTAGTCCGCCTTCTTCAGATCCAGCACGATGGTCGTGGCGAGCAGCCAGGCGCCTATGACCAGCAGGAAATACAGCACATCACGCAAATCCAGCACACCCTTGCTGATGGCCGCAAAGTGCGTCAGGAACGACAGGCTGGCCACGGCGTCCAGTAGCGGGCCGGGGAGCCAGCCGGAGAAGAAGTCCAGCACCAGCGGGAAACCGGCCAGCATGAACAGGAAGCAAATCACCACGGTGATGATGAAGGCGACCACCTGGTTGCGATTGGCTGCCGAGATGCAGGACCCGATGGCGAGAAAGCCGCCCGCCATCAGCAGGCTGCCAAGGTAGGCGGCCACGATCACGCCGTTGTCCGGTTCGCCTAAGTAGTTCACGGTGATCCAGAGCGGGAAGGTCAGCGCCAGCGCGGTGGCGATGAACAACCAGGCGGCGAAAAACTTGCCGAGCACCGCTTGCCACAGCGTGACCGGCAGCGTCATCAGCAGTTCCACGCTGCCGCTCTTGCGTTCTTCCGCCCACAGCCGCATGGCAATGGCTGGCACCAGGAACAGGTACAGCCAGGGGTGGAAGTTGAAAAAGGGCGCGAGGTCAGCCTGGCCGCGTTCGTAGAAGCCGCCGAGATAGAAGGTGAACAGGCCAGCGAGGCCAAGAAAGATCACGATGAAAACGTAGGCGAGGGGGGTGGCGAAGTAGCCGCGCAACTCCCGATTGGCAATGCTGCGGATGACGGCCATTACACAGCTCCCGTGCCGGTCGGTGCTGTCGTGATGTCACGAAACACTTCATCGAGGCGCCCGGTCTCCATCTGCAGCTGCTCCACCGGCCAGCGGCGTTCGCTGGCCAGCGTGCCGATGTCGGCCAGCGGGCTCGCGCCGCTGATTGGAAAGGCGGTGATGGCGTAGCCGTGCTCGTCGACTTCCACCGCGCTGACCCCGCTGAGATCCCGCAGGCTGCTGGCCACGGCCGGCAGGTCTGCCGAGCGGCTCAGGCGTAGCGTCACAGCGTTGTGGTACCGGGAACGACGGAGCAGGGCGGCCGGTTTTTCATCGGCCACGATAGATCCGCTGGCAATGATGATCGCGCGCGTGCACACGGCATCGACTTCTTCGAGGATATGCGTGGAAATGACGATGACCTTGCCGGGGGCCATCGTGCGGATCAGTTGCCGTACCTCATGCTTCTGGTTGGGATCGAGCCCGTCGGTGGGTTCATCCAGGATCAGCACCGGCGGGTCGTGAAGAATGGCCTGGGCCAGCCCGACGCGGCGGCGAAAGCCCTTGGACAGGGTCTCGATCGGCTGTTGCAGGACCTCGGCCAATTGCAGCCGCTCCACCACGTCGGCCAGCCGGCGCTGGAAATTTGCAGCCGTCAGGCCACGAATCTCGCCAATGAAGCGCAGAAAGTCCTGCGGCGTCATCTCGCCATAGCTCGGCGCGCCTTCCGGCAGGTAGCCGAGCTTCTGCTTGGCAGCCACCGGCTGCTCCTCAATGGAGTGGCCGCAGATCGAGGCGTGGCCCGTCGTGGGTGCCACGAATCCGGCCAGCATGCGCATGGTGGTGGTCTTGCCGGCGCCGTTGGGCCCCAGAAAACCCAGCACCTCACCCGGCTGCACGCGAAACGAAATGCCATCAACAGCCGTTCGGCTGCCGAAGGTCTTGGTGAGGCCTTCTGCTGCAATCATCGCTGCTACTTCCAGTGGATTCGGCGAGTGGCCGGTATTGTCCACGTGCGGCGCCAGCCTGCAAGTTGCATTAAGCAGTCGTAATCCGGGGGAACAGCCAATTCTTCCCGGGCCGCCGGTCGCGCCGCGCAATGCGCGAACCGTCTCGGCGCGCCATTCCTGCCAGATCTACGTATTCCGGGGAATCCGGAAAGGGAACAACGTATCGGCGTGAATGACCCGGATCGTCAAGACGAGCGGACGTTGCGGCATCGCGCCCGTGCCCGGTACCGGGCTGCGGGCACCGCCATCCTGGTCTGTGCCGCAGGCATACTCACCCTCGTCGCCAGCGGCGGTGGTGGTGGTGGTGGAGATACCTCCGGCCCTACCCGCTCTGGGTCGAGACGGACATCGCTGTTCGTGATCTCGACGGCGACGGGGCTCCGGACCTGGTGATCATGGACGTCGACGCGCAGGCGGTCTGGATGCTCCTGCAGGATCCGACGTGGCCCGGCGTGTTCGCCCCGCCTGTCGACTTCGCGATGCCGGGTGCCGTGTCCTACGTCGTCGCCGGCGACCTGACGGGCGACGGGCAGCCCGACCTGCTGACCTGGGCCTACACGCCGAGAACGGGCTATACGCCGAACGGATTGCTGGCGATCGTGCCCCAGGACGGCGGTGCGCTGGGCCCGGTGACGACCCTGGCCCCACAGACCGGCCTGAACGCGGCGCGGCTCGCGATAGCCGATTACGACGGTGATGCCCGCAACGACCTGTTCGTATTTTTCACGCCGTTCAGCGGCGACTATTCCGCGAAACTCACGGTGGTCCTGCAGGGCGCGGTGCCGGGAGTGTTCGCCGCGCCCGCCGACACGTCGCTGGCCGGCATCGCCGGCATCGACGACGCGGTGTTCGCGGATCTCAATGGCGACTCGCGCCCCGATGCGGCGCCCGGCGTGTTCCACGCGCCCCAGCCGCTGCGCTGAGGGACGTGGGGACTCGCGGGCTTTTCCCGCTGGCAAACTGATTGAACATAAGCCGGCCCCCGCTATTCGCGGCTATTTGCATAGGTACAGTCCACGAGTGCGAAAGGGCGGGACCAGCCCCAATATGAATCCATAAAGACAGCGCAGGCCGCAGTCCTTCTGGGGCCGCTGCTGCCAGTGGTGGTAATGATGAGCGTGTCCGGCCAGATGCAGGTCGCCGACCGGTCCGCCACCGAAGCCCGGCTCGCCGGGACCGCGGTGGTTGCCCTCGCCGTCGGTGCCTCCGTTTACCTCCTCGATCGCGACTGGATGTCCACGCTGTTCCTCGGCGCGTTTGCGGGCTGGCAGCCGGCGAGTCACGCCGTGTTCGCCGCCCTCGGGGCGACACTGCCTTCCTTCCTGCACGCCTACGCGTTCACGGTGTTGCTCGTCCTCGCGCTCTACGCCTGGCGCGGAGAATTCGACCCGGCCGACCTGTGGGCGACCGCGTTCGGTTGCGCCACGGGCTGGGTCATCACTAACGCGTTTACAAGGAGACTGTCATGAACACTCTAAAGGCCAGAAGCCTGCGCCTCGTCGGGGCGCTCGCCCTCGGCGCGGCCAGCCTTATCGCCAGTTGCGGGGGTGGCGGCGGCTCCGGCGCCTCGTCGGTGCCGGACCTGGCGATCACCTCGGGCAACGCCCTCGAGGTGTCCTCCGCCGTGATCCAGGCGATCGGTCTCAGTTTAGACCTCGGTGAGGCGAGCGGCGGCCCGGTGACGCTGCAGTCGACCACTGCGCCGGCAGCCGCCGGGTTCCTGCTGCGGCGAGCGCTCACGTTACCGCCGCGCCTGCGAATGCAGGCGCTGTCGGCGCAGCCCATGGCCGCGGTGGGCCCCGTTGAACTGCGGTGCGACTACCTCGGCACGATGACGATCTCGGGCAATGTCGCCAACCCGGATATCCTGATGGTGGGCGACCGGATCACGTCGGTCTTCGACGGCTGCGACGACAACCTGGGCTTCGTGCTCGACGGCAAGCTCGCGCTCGTCGTGCGCAGTCTTGAGGGCGACCCCCTGACCGACGTTTTCCTCCTCGGGCTTGACCTGACGCTCACCTCGCTTCGCGTCACGGAGGATAACCAGGTCTATTCGGCCGATGGCGCGTTCACGCTGACGCTCGACAGCATCGATTTCCCAGTGATGGTGTTGCGGCTGGCAGGCTCCCTCCTCGCGCTGAGCGAGGGCGGCGAAATTTACACACTCACCGGCTTCGATCACAGGCTCAAGATTGACGGGGGTGTCGTCCCGCAGGCGATCCTCGCCGAGGTTGTCGGCACGTTCGTGAGCGACGTGCTCGCCGGCAAGGTCGACTACGTGACCACCGTGCCCGTTCGGGCCACTGGCGACAACGACCCGGAGAGCGGTGAGTTCCTGATTACGGGCGACCTGAACTCAACGGCTCGCGTGATCATCATCGACAGCAACAGCGTCCGGCTCGACATCGACGAGAACGGCGACGGCGTTGTCGACGACTTCGTGGACACCACCTGGCAGGAGCTCAATGGGCAGCCGACGCCCTGAGGCTTAAACCGCTCCTGCCTGTGGCGCCAGGCCGGAAGTAGCATCAGGCAGTCGACAGGCGGCTGACGGGGCGGATCAGCAGCACGTTGGCGACCGCGATCACGGCCACCACGGTGACCACGGCAAAGGTGAGGAAATAGTCCCCGGTCGCCGTTCGCATCTGGCCGGCCAGCAGCGTGCCGAGCGCGCCACCCATCGTGTCGACGAAGATCACCACGCCCAGGATCCGGCCCAGGGCCAGCTGGCCAAAGCTCTCGACGGCGACCAGCTGGATCAGCGTGAAGCTGCCGCCAAAGCCCAGGCCAAAGATCACCGCGAAGGCCGTCAGTTGCGCGGGGCTGCGGGCCAGCCCGAATCCCGCGCCGCCGCGGGTGAACAGCAGCAGGCAGCCGACCAGCAGGGTGAGGCTGGTCGCCACCATCACCCCGTGCTTGGTAAAGCGGTCGCTGATGGCGCCAAACGCGAATTTTCCGGCCACGCTGCACGCGAGGATGGTCGAGTACAGGGCGGTCGCCCGCTGTGGGGCGAGCCCCGCCTCTTGCTCAAAATAAATCGTGATCTGGCTGGTCATGGCCTGGATCGAAAACCACAGGCAGGCCGAACCGACTGCCAGGCACCACAATGTTCGCGAGCGCAGTGCCACGGCGAAGCTGACGCCGTCTGCTGCGTCGGCCGGCGCACCATCGGCGGGCGCGGGTTGTTTGGGCGGTTCGCGCAGCACGATAAAGCCGGGCACGACGGCCAAAAGCCAGAACGCGCCGGCGAGCACGGCGACGCCGTAGCGCCAGCCGTAAGCGGGATCGTTCACCAGCGGTGAAATGGCGATGGGCAGGACGGCGCCGGCCAGGCTCGAACCTGCCACCAGGATGCCGACGGCCGTGCCGCGCCGTTCGCGAAACCAGTGCGACAGCAGCACAACGTTGGGCATCAGTCCCGACAGGATCAGGCCGATGGCAATCACGGCGTGCAGTGCGTAGAGGTCCTGCAGCGAGCGCGCCGCCGGGTAGATTGAAAATGTGACGCCGAGCACCAGCAGCCCGGCACGGATAACCCGCACCACGCCAAAGCGGTCGATGGCCGCGCCGACGAACGGCGCGAGCAGGCCGGAAATCAAAAACGTGATCACGGTGGTCCAGCTCACGTCCGCCGGCGTGGCGCCGAACGTTTCCATGAAGCGGGGAAACAGGTTCTGCGGCACGAACAGCGCCATGCCGTTGGTGAAGAAGTAAACCAGCACGCAGACGGCGGCGATGCCAATCGCCTGCCGGCTCGCCTCGCGCTCAGTCACTGGCCGATCGCCGCCACGTTCAAGGGCTAGAGCAGTTCGCCGTCGGCGTCTATCAGCTGGATCGTGTCGAAGCCGAGGCCCTTAAGCCCCGGTTCGATAAGCTTTCGATCACCGACCACCACGATCACCAGGTTCGAGGGGTGCAGATAATCCCGAGCCGCCTTGTTGACCTGGTCCGGCGTCAGGGCGCGAATCGCGGCGGCGTAGTTATTCCAGTAATCGTCCGGGAGGCCAAATTCCACGAGCTCGCTGATCGAGCCGAGTATGGCTCCGCCAGTTTCCCACTGGCCGGGCAGAGACAAGGTATTGCTGCGTTTCACCAGCGTCACTTCTTCCGACGTGGCCGGGCGGTCGCCGGCAATGCCGGCGATTTCATTGCGGATTTCCGTCAGCGACTCGGTTGTCTTGTCGGTCTGTACCGGCGCGTAGGCCAGCAGCGGTCGCTGCCCGCGGGCGTCGTAGGCAAACGAGTAGGCGCCGTAGGCCCAGTGCTTGTCCTCGCGCAGGTTCATGTTGAGGCGGGCGGTGAACTGGCCGCCGAGCACATCGTTCATGGCCTCAATGGCGATGTCGTCCGGATCGGCGCGTGGCGGGATCAACTGGCCAGCAAAAATCACCGACTGATCGGCGCCGGGCTTGTCGAGCAGGTAAAGCGTACGGCTGGGCCGGGGCGCTACGGTGGTGATCTGCTTCGCCGGGATGTCGCCCGCTGGCCAGTTGCCCAGCAGTTTCTCGAGCTGGGGCTTGATGGTGGCTACGGTGATGGGGCCTACGACGATCAGCGTGGCGTGGTTCGGTTTGAACCACCCGGCGTGGAAGCTGGCGAGATCGTCGCGGCTCAAGGCAGCGAGTGTCGCCTCGGTCCCCGTGCCGGTCAGTGGCTGGGCATAGGCGTGGCCCTCGCCATACAGCAGCTTCGGCACGACTCGCAGGGCCATCGACGTGGGTTGGGTCTTTTCCTGGCGAAGCGCGGCTAAGTAGAGCTTGCGCAGCCGGTCGAGTTCCTTCTCGGGGAACACCGGATTCAGCAGCACGTCGGCGAAGATTTCGAGCGACGGCGCGAATTTGTCGGCCAGCACGGTCAGGCTTACGAAGGACGTGTCGAGGCTTGATCCCGCGCCGACGGAGGCACCAAGGAGGGCGAGTTCCTCACTGATCTGCAGGGAATCCCGCGTCTTCGTCCCTTCATCGAGCATGGCCATGGCCAGGTTCGCCGTGCCGGGCCGGGCGAACTGGTCGGCGGCGTAACCCGCATCCAGGACCAGGCGCAGGTTGACGACGGGAATCTCCGGGCGCTCGACCACGATGAGCTTGAGGCCGTTGCTGAGCGTGTCGCGCTGAAATCCGGGGAAGCTTACTGGCACTTCGCCGGTAACCTCGGGCAAGCGGCTCCGGTCGGCGCCGGCTGTTGTCGCGCCGAGTTTTTCGACGGGCTCGACCGCAAGAATGAACGGCGCTGGGGTAACCCACTTCCTGACGACTGCCCGCAGGTCGTCGGCGGTCGCGGCTTCCGTTTCCTGGTAGTCCTTTTTCCAGGCATCGGGGGAACCGCCGTAGACGGTGCTTGCGGCGAGCACCCCCGACTTGCCGGAGAAGCCGCCGACCTTTTCCAGACCATAAACAAATGCGGCGCGCTGCTGTGTTTTGACCCGTTCAAGCTCCTTTGCCGTGGGGCCTGACTTGCGGAAACGCTCCAGCTCCTCGTTTATTACGGTCTCCAGTTGTTCAAGGGACACGCCGGGCTGGGCCGACACCTGCACGTAGGTGATGCCCGCGATCTCGAGGGGCAGAGATTCGAACTCGACGTCGGAGGCCAGTTGATCCCGGTACACGAGGCGCTCGTAAAGCCGGGAATTCTTGCCGCCGGCAAGGATTGCTGACGCCAGTGCCAGGTGGTGGGCGTCGGTTGTTCCCCAGCGTGGTCCGGTCCAGGCGAGGTGCAGGCGGGGTTGCGCCACCCGATCCTGAAGGGTCTGGCGCCGTATCCGGTCGTGGGACGGAATCCACTCTTCGAAACGGCTAAGCGGGGGACCTGGCGGGATGTCGCCGAAGTACTTCTCCGCTTTCGTGAACACATCTTCTGCGGAAACGTCGCCGGCTATGACGATCACAGCGTTGTCCGGGCCGTAGTAGGTCTCGAACCACTCGCGAACGTCCTCGACGCTTGCGGCGTTCAGGTCGTCCATCGAGCCGATCGTTTCCCAGGAGTAGGGGTGATCGGGTGGGAACAGTTGCTTCAGTATGGCCTCGAAGACCTTGCCGTAGGGCTGGTTCGTGCGCTGCCGCTTCTCGTTTTGCACCACGCCCCGCTGCTCGTCCAGTTTGGCCTGGGTGATGGATTCCTTGAAGTGGCCCATTCGGTCCGACTCCAGCCAGAGGGTGGTGTCGAGGGCGTTCTTCGGCACGGTCTGGAAGTAGTTGGTGCGATCAAAAAAGGTGGTGCCGTTGAGGTCGGTGGCGCCCAGGTCATTCAACGTGTTGAGGTACTCGCCTGGCAGGTTCTCCGAGCCCTGGAACATGAGGTGCTCGAACAGGTGGGCGAAGCCGGTGCGACCCGGGACCTCGTTCTTCGAGCCGACGTGATACCAGACGTTCACGGCCACGATCGGGGCCTTGGCGTCCTCGTGGACGACCACCGTCAGTCCGTTGCCCAATCGCCGCAGGGTGTAGGGAATGTCGATCGGAGCGGCAGCGCTCGCTACGCTATTAATGAAGAGGCTGGCGACGAGCAGGCAGGCGGTGAGCACGGCAGGACGATCCAGAAGGTGCATGACAGATTCCCGAAAGCGATTGGCGATTCTAGCTGGCTACCCTGCCCCGATCGAACACCCGGTGTCGAAAATGTCAGAATATGGCGATGTCGCGACGGACGCTGTATCCCGCCCTGGAGCCTTTTGATACCGGCTACCTGTCGGCTTCCGGCTTGCACGAGATTTACTACGAGCAGTGTGGCAATCCCCGGGGCAAACCGGCGGTCTTCCTGCACGGCGGCCCCGGCGCGGGCAGCGGTGCGACCCCGCGACGGTTTTTCGACCCCGCTCGCTACCGGATCATTCTTCTTGATCAGCGCGGCTGCGGGCGCAGCCGCCCGCACGCGGAGCTGCGAGAGAACACCACCTGGGACCTGATCGCCGATATCGAGGCACTGCGGGTGCGCCTTGCGATCGAACGCTGGCTGGTCTTCGGTGGATCCTGGGGCAGCACCCTCGCACTGCTATACGCGGAGACCCACCCCGGGCGGGTAACCGAGCTCGTGCTCCGGGGCATCTTTCTGCTCCGTCCTGCCGAGATCGCCTGGTTCTACCAGCACGGCGCCAGCGAGCTGTATCCCGACGCCTGGGAGCCTTACTGGAATTTCATTCCAGCGGATGAGCGGGGCGACATGCTTGGTGCCTACCACCGGCGCCTCACGGGGCCGGATCCTGTCGTGGCCCTGGAGGCCGCGAGACGCTGGTCCGTCTGGGAAGGGAGCACGAGCCACCTGCTGATATCGCCAGGAACCGTCGAGCGCTTCGGCGAGGATCGCTTTGCGCTGGCTTTCGCCCGGATCGAAGCCCACTACTTCGTCAACCAGGCCTTCATGGACGCGCCGGACCAGATCCGGCGCGATGTCGGACGTCTGAAACAGATTCCGGCCGTAATCGTGCAGGGCCGGTATGATGTCGTGTGCCCCCTGCGCAGCGCGTGGGAACTGCACCGGGCCTGGCCCGAGGCAACGCTGCGCATCGTGCCCGACGCCGGGCATTCGGCCTTTGAGCCGGGCAACGTGCATGAACTCGTCACCGCTACCGACAACTATTCCAGGACCTGACCAATGTCCGACCAGAGTCTTCTGATCACGAACGCGCTCATCTGTAATGAGAGCCGCGTGATCGCCGGCGACGTGCTGGTGCGTCGTGGTCGCATCGACCGGGTGGCACGAGAGATTCCCGCAGGCCGGGTCGACCGGATCATCGACGCGGGCGGCAAGTACCTGCTGCCCGGGTTCATCGACGACCAGGTGCATTTCCGTGAACCGGGCCTGACTCACAAGGGCGACATGGCGACTGAATCGGCCGCGGCCGTGGCCGGCGGCATCACGAGTTTCATGGACATGCCGAACACGATCCCGAACGCGACGAAACGGGCTGTCCTCATGGATAAGTACCGGCTGGCCCGCGGTCGGGCGAAGGCGAATTTTTCCTTCTATTTCGGCGCCGCCAATGACAACCTCGACGAGATCCGCGCGTTGCAGCCCGGTGACTGCTGCGGCGTCAAGGTCTTCATGGGCGCGTCCACCGGCAACATGCTGGTCGACGATCCGGAGACCCTTGAGCGGATCTTTGCCGATTGCCCGACGCTGATCGCCACGCATTGCGAAGACACGCCAACGATCAAGGCCAATGAGGAGCGTTACCGCGAGCAGTACGGCGACGACGTGCCTTTTTCCGCGCACCCCCTGATCCGCTCGGAGGAGGCCTGCTGGAAATCAACCGTGCTGGCAACCACGCTGGCGAAGCGTCACGGCACGCGCCTGCACGTGTTGCACCTCACCACGGCGAAGGAACTGGAACTCTTTGAGCCGGGTCCGCTGAACGGCAAGCGGATCACGGCGGAAGTCTGCGCCCACATGCTGCACTTCGATGACCGGGACTACGAGAAGAAGGGCGCGTTCATCAAGTGCAATCCGGCGATCAAGACGGCGGCGGATCGCAAGGCGCTGATCGCGGGCCTGATAGACGGCCGACTCGCCGTGATTGCCACTGACCATGCGCCCCACTCGCTGGC
>JAQBGF010000019.1:0-4822 GCA_032122615.1 Gammaproteobacteria bacterium
CCGGCTGGCGACCCCCGCTACCCGACGCCGCCGGTAACCGAGCAATGGCGCCAGCAGCAGCAGTGACAACGGATCCATAGCACTACTGCCGGGCAATGGCTTGTCGACAACCGTCGTGCTCGTGAAGGTGTCGCTGATGCCCCCCACGGTCAGTTCCGTGCTGGTGAGAGTGGACAAGGTTCCGGCAGCAATGTGTCGCACACAGATGGTCTCGCCGTTCGATACCACTCCCTCGCTCGACGTGTAGCCGCCGGTGCAGTTCAGCTGCCACTGGCCATTGCTGACGACAACCTTGCTTGGCGCCGAGATCCCGGTGATGGTAATGGGCAGCGCATAAACCGTGGCACTCAGCAGCACGCCGACCTGGTCCGTGAAGGTGAAGGCATCCGGCACTGTTTCACCGGTCGTCACGGTAAAGGTGGCGCTCTTCTGGCTCCCTGGCGCGTTGCCGCCCAGGTTAACGGTAGCGACAGTAGAGGTCAGGTCCGTCCCGGAGGAGAAGATGAGGACGCACAGCGTATCGCCATTTTCGAAGATTTCGCCGTCAAAAGTCGGATTCTCGTAAGGTGTGGTGCAGTCTCTGGCGAAGCCAACTTCGCCCGACGGTCCGGACACGAACAGTTTTACCGGCGAGTCGACCCCCGAGATAGTGATGGGACTCGAGACGATGATGGTGCTCAGCGCGGCGTCAGTTTCGGTATCGAAGCTGAAATCATCCGGCGTCTGGTCGCCGCCCTTCGTGGTGCTCGTAAACACGTCACTGACATCGCCGATGGTCACTGTCGTGTTCGTATCCGTGGAACCGTCGAAAGACGACTCGTGACGAACGCAAACGGTTTTTCCCGGAGCAATGCTGCCGGCAGCCGTGGTGAACACGCTGTTGCAGTCGATCGAGTACTCGCCACCGGTGATCGTGATGGGCGCGGCGATCGTGGTGCCCTCGATCGTCACCGGCGCCGAGGTGATCGACGCGAACAGGTCGACCCCGGTCTGGTCAACGAAGGAGAACAATGCCGGGCTGGCATCGCCAGGTATCGTGGTGCTGGAGAAGGTGTCGCTGACACCGCCCACGGTCAGCACGGTATCGGTCACGACGCCACCCAGTGATCCGGAGGTGTGCCGGACGCAGATGCGCGCGTCAGGCGCCAGATTGTTCGTGCTGGCCGCCGTAAAATTGTTGGTACATCCGACCGAATAGGTGCCGCCGGTGATGCTGACGGACACGTTGACGTTATAGCCCGAAAGCTGAACGACGGCGGATGTGATGACGGTGGCCAGCGGCACCCCGGTCTGGTCGACAAAGCTGAACGGGTCGGGCGTGGAATCCAGGGTGCGGGTGGTGCTCGTGAAGGCGTCGGACACGCCACCAACTGTCAGCGTGGTGGTGACCACCGAGTCTCCAGAAGCCGATGATGTGTGGCGCACGCAGACCGTCTGGCCGTTACTCACTGTGCCCGCGCTGGTGGCAAAAGTCGCGGTGCAGCCAATCGAATAACCGCCTCCAATGGTCGAAATGGGCGTGGGGGCGTCGATGCCGTTAATCGTTACTGGCGCCGAGACGATGATGGTGGACGGCTCCACGTCGACCTGGTCGACAAAACTGAATGCCTCCGGCGTGGTGTCGGCGTCGCGCGTGGTGCTGGTGAAGATGTCCTGAGTATCGCCGACGACCAGCGTGGTGTCGGTCGCTGTCAGGCCCAGGGCTGCCGAGTTGTGCCGCACGCACACCGTCTCCCCGTCGAGAACGGTACCGTTGAAGGTGGTATAGGTGGCGCCGCAACCTATGGAATAGCTGCCCCCGATGACTGACACCGTGGTCGGGTTAGTGATACCGGTGATGGTCACGGCGGCGGAAGTAACGACGGTACTGGGCTCGACGTCTGTCTGGTCGACGAAGCTGAAGGCGTCCGGCGACGTGTCCAGCGTGCCTTCGGTCGTGCTGTCGAACGTGTCGGAAGTCCCCGCGCCGGCGCCAACACGTAGCGTCGTGCTGGTCACCGCAGCCGGGTACGGGGACGAGGTGTGCCGCACACAGATCTCGTCGCCGGACACGGCGCTGCCGGCCTCGGCGGTCCAGGTGCCCGTGCAGCCCACGGAGTACTCGCCGCCGGTCACCGAAACGGCGGCAGGAATATTAAGGCCCGTCAGCGTAATGGGCGCCGACTCTATCGGTGTGCTGGCAGTCACGCCCGTCTGGTCCACAAAGGTGAACGGGTCGGGGGTCGAATCGCCTGTGACCGCCGTGAACACGCCGCGCACCGTGCCAACCGTCAGGACGGCATCCTTGACCGTGCTGTCGACCGAACCAACCGTGGTACGCAGGCAAACAGTCTGGCCATTGCTGATGACGCCCGCCGTGTCGACGAACGCGCTCGTGCAACCGATGGCGTAAAAACTGCCGGCTGAAACGGATATCGCTGCCGCCGACGAAAGACCCGTGATCGTCACCGTATTCGAAGTCACGGTGGCGCCGAGTTCGAGATCGACCTGGGGCGTGAACACAATGGGATCCGGGACGGTGTTTGCGCCGTCCGCCAGGTCAGTTGCGTTCAGGTGATAGGTGGCCAGGCTGCCCACCGTTTCGGAGTCGAGCACGAAACCGCCGCCGAGTAGCGAACCGTCGCTCCGCACATCGAGATCGGCCGTACCCGCCGAAAAGTCGCCCGAGAGCAGGTTCAGGGCCTGCCCCTCCGGACTCACCTGCGTCGGAAAGAACCCGATGCCGGCAATGACCGCATCACCCGAGGGGCGAACGCCGATCCCCGCGGCGCTGTCAAAATCGGAGGGGTCGCCGAGCGGTGCGTAGCCCCCCGACCCGTAGGTGGTATCCAGCGCGCCAGCGCTGGTAACACGCGCGAGCACGGCGTCGGAATTCGGCCCGGTTTCAGTTTCACCGGTACTCCCCGCAACGAGGATCCGCCCGTCGGGCAACACTGCGAGAGTAACGGCGACATCAAAGGACGGCCCGGTACCCTCTGCCGTGGTGTAGCTGCGCACATTGAAGGCGGCCACGCCATTGGTGCCGAAGCCCGGGTCGGCGACGCCATCGCTGCTGATCTTCACCAGCACCAGGTCGCCGCCACCGCCGCTCGCCACCAGGCTGTCGCCGGCGGCGGGCTGAATATCCGTGAAGCCAAAGTCGGTGCCCGGCAGGGACGGGTTGTCCAGCACAAGGATTCCGCCAGTTGCAAAGGTCGGGTCCAGAACACCGTCGCTCCTCACGCGGAAAATGATGCCCTGGCGGCTACCCGCCAGACCGGCGCTGCCGGCCACGACGATGCTGCCATCTGCCTGTCGCACGATCGCCTCTGCAGTCGTGTGGGTCAGGCCCGGCAAGGTCAGCAGCACGATACCCGCGGTGCCGAAACCCGGATCAGCAAGGCCCGCGCTGTCGAAGCGCGCCAGAAAAATCTGCGAGCCGCTGCCGTCGTTAGGATCCCAGTTACCCGCGACCACGATTTTCTGGTCCCCCGGCAAAATCAACACGGCACGGCCGTCGCCGCCGCCGCCGTCCTGTGGTGTGGGTCCGGGGAGAAAAGTCACCAGGCCGTCGGTGCCGAAGGTCGCGTCGGGGACGCCCGTCGACGAGAACCGGACCAGCGCCACGTAATCGATGGACTCCAGGTTTATGACCTGGGGACTGACGCCGACCAGCACCACCTTGCCGTCGACGGGCTGCTCGACCACTGCCCGTGCCTTGTCCAGGCCACCGGCAGTTTCTATCGTCACGGTTCCATTCGTCCCGAAGCCGCCATCGAGCGTGATTGCCGCGAATCCGGCACCAGCCTGCAGCAAGCCGGCTAGAAGGAGTGGCAGGCGAAAACGAAGCTTGGTCATTTCGGGCACCGGGGCATGGACGAGCGTACTGCTCAGGGGACATTCTAAGAGGCGGGCCAGTCAGGCACAATTTTGCCGCTGCCACTCGGTTTTTGCCCCGACGGGGGCCACCCTTTCGAATCAGGTACCGGACAATGTCAAGTCACAGGCCAGCCGCCCCCGTCAGCCCCGAGGAGGTCGAACTCACGGCAATTCGCGCCCAGGGCACAGGTGGCCAGAACGTAAACAAGGTGGCAAGCGCCATCCACCTTCGGTTCGACGTCAAGGCCTCGTCCCTGCCGGACCACGTCAAGGCCCGCCTGCTTGATCTCGATGACCGGCGCCTGACCCGGGATGGCATCCTGGTGATCAAGGCGCAGCGCTTCCGGAACCAGGAGCAGAACCGCGACGACGCCCTCGCCAGGCTGAACGAGCTGGTCGCCGCCGCCAGCCGAGCTCCGCGCTTCCGGGTCCCGACGAAGCCCACGAAAGGTTCCCGCCAGCGACGACTCGACAACAAGAAGTCGCGCAGCCAGACCAAGTCATTGCGCCGCCCACCGGACTAGCGCCTTCAGACGCGAAAACGTACTCCGTGGGCCGCGGGCGCGGTCGGGGAAAGTTTTGCGCTACCGTGAGTACACGGTGAGCGCTGCAAAACCCTCCCCGCCCACGCCCGCTTTGTACGAGCGGCTTCAGCCGCGACCCGATTCCACTCCTGCGCAGCGGTCGGCGGCGGGACAGGTCCTGGCCAGCCCTCCGCGGGTCTCCCCGACTGGCGGCCAGCACCTGCCCCGCCACCGACCGCGGGCCACGGAGCCCGTTGTCGCGCCTGAAGGCGCTCCTACGCGAGGGCGGGGACGATCCGCTCGCCGATCAGCCGGATCGACGCTGCCGCGTCGGCGTACAGCCGCAACGCCACGCCACCGAGTCCGGCCGCTTTCAAGTGCTGAAGTTTCGCGAGCACCGGTTCCAGATTGTCCGACGACCCCGAGATCGTGACGTTATC
>JAQBGF010000020.1:0-5611 GCA_032122615.1 Gammaproteobacteria bacterium
GGCGCCAGTTTTGAACCGGGGCGCACGCTGAATTCCACCGCCACCAACGACCTGAGCGCCGTCATGCACGGCGGTTTCGCGGCCGCCCACGCCTTTGGAACACTGCTGGTCGACGGTGATGACGTGCAGACCTTCTGGATCGACACGCGTGACATGACCGAGAAGGACACGGCAGGCGCTGCCTGGCGCGCGGTATCCCGCGACGGAGGCCAGACCTTCACGCCTGATCACGCCGTGTACGCGAACGACGTGTGCCCTTGTTGCCAGTTGTCGGCGGCAAAGTCCGGCAACGCGGTGCTGCTGGCCAGCCGCATGACCTACCCGGGTGGCTTTCGCGACAGTGCGGTAGGCCCGGTCAGCGCGGCCAGTAACCGTTTCGAGCCGTCCGTCCGTGTGGGCGAAGGCCAGTGGAAGATTGACGGGTGTCCGCTGAAACGGACGGCAATCGGGGCAGCGGATCGCAACGTTTACACCGCCGCCTACACGGGTGGCCGGGACCCGGCTGGCGTGTATTTTTCCCGTTCCGTCGATGGTGGCCAGATCTTTCAGCCGGCGATCCTGATGCACCCCGGTGCAGCTGTTTCCGATGCGCCAACCGTTGCCAGCATGTCGGACGGCACCGTGATCGTTGCCTGGCATGGCAAGGCCGGTGGCGGGCGCCGCGTTTACCTGCGGGGCTCGACGGACGGCGGCGTGACCTTCTCGCCGGTAACGGAATTGCCGGCGCCGGACGGCATTGCAGCGTATCCGGAACTCGACATCGCGCCGGATGGCAGCGCGTGGCTGGCCTGGCAGCAGGAGCAGGTCGCCTACGTCGTTCGCGTGACAGTGTCGTCAACGCCCGATGCCGTTGTCGCCGGCAGCCGGCTGCCCTGATGCGCCAGGCCCTGGCTCTCGTTGCCGCGTTGCTGGGATTGGCCGGCGCCGCGCTCGCATCGGCGGGGGAGATGCTGACCTCCGCGGACCCGGCGGAGTTTCGCGCCGCGCTCGATGCCCGCAAGGAGCGGGTGGTGCTGGTGAATTTCTGGGCGACCTGGTGTCGTCCGTGCCTGAAGGAGCTGCCGGAGCTCCTGATCCTCGAAAAGAAATACGCGGCGCAGGGCTTCGAGCTGCTCGCCGTATCGCTCGACGAGCCTGCCGACCGGGAGACCATCGTTCGCCCGTTCCTGGCGAAGTGGTTTCCGGAGTTGCGCAGCCTGATGCGCCGTTCGCCGGACATGGATTCGATGGTCAGCGTGGTGGATCCCGCGTGGAATGAGGTCCTGCCAACGAGCTACGTGCTTGACGGCAGCGGGCGCGTCCGGGCGAGACTGCAGGGCGGAAAACCAGTCGCGGAATTCGAGGCGGCCATCCTGCCGTTATTGGCGAAGCCGTAATGCGGGCGCGAGCTGGGTTAGAATCTGCGCCGCCGCGCCCCGGTAGCTCAGGGGATAGAGCGCTCGCCTCCTAAGCGAGAGGTCCCAGGTTCGAATCCTGGTCGGGGCACCACGTAGCCCAAGGTCCATACCGGACACATGGTTTACGTTTTATACCGGAGACATGGTTTACACCTGTACCGGGGCGAAGGGGTTGGGCGCGGGTTCGACGCGGTCCTCCTGATGGTCGAAGAAGCCTAAGTCAAAATCCAGGAAGCTGACTAGCCAGATCCGGTCGTCAACCTCGCGGAGGCCGACGACTTGGCCGGCAAACACGTTGCTGAGGTTGATCTTGCGCCGGCCGAGGCAGATGCGGCCACAGCGCGTGACGCGGACGGTGCGATCGTGGAAGGGGTAGTCCGGGTCGGCCGGCGGCTGGTAGAGGCGCGCTGAAGGTGAATACAGCTCACCGGGGTAGGCGCCCTGCAGGGCCTGGTGCGGGCGCTCATGGTTGTAAACCCCGACGAACCGGTCGAAGCGTTCCTGCTGCTGCAGGAAGTTGAAGGAGGCGGGCTTGGTGGCCTCCTGCTTCAAGGTCAGGTGCATGCGTTCATGCCGACCGTTCTGCTGCGGGTGGGCCGGTTTGATGCGCTGGATCTGGATGCCGAGGCGCAACCACCAGACCGACAGCCGGGAGAGGCCGAACAGGGCATTGGGCGCGGCAAAGGGCGGGCCGTTATCGGTGCGCAGGGCCTGGGGCAGGCCAAAGTCCTTGAAGGCGCGCTCGAAGATCGTAAAGGCGAAGTCGGCGCGGGTCGAGGCCACCCCCTCGCAGGCGAGCAGGTAGCGGGACCGGTAATCGGTGATGGTCAGCGGGTAGCAGTACTGCTTGTTGCCCAGCATGAACTCGCCCTTGTAGTCGGCACACCAGAGCCCGTTGGGCTCGTGGGCAGCGCTGAGGAGCGTGCCTTGGGCCTTGTGCCGCCGGCGTTTGCGGCGCTTGACCAGGCCGTGGCGGTCGAGCACCGCGTGCACGGTGCTGATCGCGGGCGGCTTGATCATCGGGTACTGCCGGATCAGCTTGTCGCGGAGCTTCGGTGCGCCCCAGGACGGGTATTCGCGCTTGAGGCCGAGAATGCTGCGCTCGACCTGGAACGGCAGCCGGTTGGCCTGGCGGTAGGGACGCCGACTGCGATCATTGAGCGCATCCAGGCCGCAGTCCTTGTAGCGATTGAAGATCTTGTAGCCGGTGACCCGGGAAATACCGAACTCGCGGCACACCGTGGCCATCTTCTCGCCTTCGAGCAGCCGGGCAACGAATCTGAGACGTTCATCCATCGGTTTACACTCTTTCCACGGCATCTGGGGCTCCCCCAAATGCGAGATGTGTAAACCATGTGTCCGGTATAAGGTGTCAGCTATCTCTCGATATGCTCAAATCAGTGACGGGAGGTAGACCTCGCACCGTCGGCGTTAACCACCGCCCCACGTATCCCAGGCTGCGCGCCCACAACTCCGCCGCCACCGCCCGGTCCCAGTCCAGCGGCACGGCGCGCCGGCCGTTACGGCCCTGGCGAACGTAGAAGGCACCGTTGATCTCGCCCGCCGCCGGGTCAGTTGCCAGGTGCAGTGGCACGAGTGCGCCCTCCAGGGGCGGCCGCATGCCGGGTTGCATGCGCTCATAGCTTCCGCCGGCAAAAAGCGTGTTGGTGTGAAAGAAATTCGTGTCGATCAGCCCCGGGCAGAGCGCGTTGCTCACTACCCCACTGCCCGCCAGTCGGCCCGCGAGGTGATGGCTGAACAGCACGTTCATCAGCTTGCTGTTGGCGTAGGCCTGCCAACCGCCGAAACCACGCTCGAGCTGCAGGTCGTCGAAATCCACCATTCCGCCACCAAGCGCTGTCGAGGCCACATGCACGATGCGCCCGGGCGTGTTGGCCTTGAGTGTGTCCAGCAGGCTGACGGTAAGCAGGAACGGCGCCAGGTAATTGACCGCAAAGGTCATCTCAAAACTGTCCACGCTCAGCTGCCGGTGATCGGTGAGCAGCCCGGCGTTATTGATCAGCACATTGAGCTGCGGAAAGTCCGTACGCACCCGATCGGCAAGGGCCGCCACCTCGGCGAGCGAGGCGAAATCCGCCAGCACGAAATACAGGGAAGTATTGCCGGTGGTGGCGCGTAGTTGCGCGAGCGTGGCCTCAAGCTTGGCCGGATTGCGGCCGTGGAGAATGACCCGCGCGCCCCGTTGTGCCAGTGCCAGCGCAGTGGCCTTGCCGATGCCGTCGGTAGCGCCGGTGATGAGAAATGTCGGGTTGCTCACGGGGGTTAAATCTGGCGGCTGATATCAGCAAGTATCGCCACGTCAGGCTGCAATGTGTACCCCGCGAGCGCGAGTAGTTTTGCCGCGGCCCTGCCTAACCCGCCATGGTGTAAATCTTGCGCAGATCCCAGTTTTTGAGATCGAGCAGATCGACGCCATGGACGTTCCAGGTTTCCGGTGGTCGTGCATCATCCGTCCATCGCACGAGGACACAGGGACAGCCGTGGGCGGTCAGGTGCGGGTCCGCGGGCCTGAAACCGCGCTTCTGCAGATCACGCACGAAGCCAGGGTCGAGCGTGGGGAGCCACACCGCCAGCTCGGAAAAACGTCCCAGGCGAATAGCGGCGTCGAGCAGAGCATCACGTGTGTGGTCGTGATCCGCCTCGCAATCAACAATGGATATCCGGCGATTCGTTGCTTGCACGACGGAACGTTGCAGAACCAGGTAGCCGTCGAGTCTGCTTTCCCCGGCGAACAGAAAGCGATACTCGTGCAGCGGATTACGAAAGCGCCAGGCCAGAAACGACTCATCACGCACATGCCGAATGCGCCCGTCGTAAGGCAGGCGGGAAATCAATTCGGCCATTTCGGCGGGCTTCGGTTTCGTCCCAATGCTGATTGTCTTTCCGTGTTTGCCAGAAATTGAACCGGCGGCACGGTCAAGCTGAGCAAACGGCGGGCGCCTGTCTCCGGTCAGCGCCGTCAGATCGTCTGCGAAGCGCCAGAAGTAGGGCAGTCGAGCCACCTGACTCCCTAAGGCAGTGGATAACGATCCCCGAAATGACGGGCGCCTAGTGGGATTACACTGTCCGGCGCTTCGCCACCCCATTGCAAGTGAGCCGAGCACGGTGATTACGCCACCGCTGAGGTTGAAAATGTACTCGCGGCCTTGCGCCTCCAAATCCTTGATTGCCACCTGCATCATCTGCGTAAGAAGACCCTGGTTTCGATGCTCTTCGCCAAGTACCAGGTCGTCGGCGACCAGTACATCGAATCGTCTGCCTTCGCGGTGGCACTCCCACCGAGACGGATAAAAGCCGCGCATGCCGATGAGGTCTCGCTGGGCGAAAGCCAGGTAAATGTCGGAGCCGTCGCCACACGGATTCTCGGTGTACTTCCAGCGCAGATATTGCAGATTCAGCGTGGCGTCCGGACTCCAGAGGCGAGTCTGAAGCTGGGCAACCTGCTCGGCGTTTTCGGCGCTGTATCGGACGACCTCAATGGCTCTGGGCCTGGCGGTCGATGGTCTCAGAGCCGAAGACGCTGATGGTGAAGGCGTCGCGGACATTGAGAGTTCCACGTACCGAACGATGCGCGCGATTGAATCCCATTCACCTGGAAGTTCAATTGTCGCGGGATCGACGACGCAGCCAATCCTGGCCTCGATCCAGCCGACGAGATTGAAGAGAGCCAGCGAGTCGATCGCACCGGAGGCGAGCAGCGAGGTGTCGTCGCTGAATCCGGCGGCGCCGGGGACCTCGCAGGACTCCAGAAAAGCATGCAGATCGCTGCGAAGATCCTCGGTAGCCAACTAAGCTCCGCGCTTCAGCAGTTCAGCGTAGGGTATGGGCGTCTGGCTCAAGCAGTGTTTCGCGACATCGGCGCGGTTAACCTTGCCGCGAGAGGTGCGCGGGATTTCTTCGAGCCGGTACCAGCGCTTGGGCATCTGGTGTGGCGCCAGGTGAATGGCAGTCCAGTCGCGAAGTGCCAGCAGGGTGTCGTCCGACGGCGTGCGGAGCACGACGGCCACCGCCACGTCCTCGCCAAGTAGCGGATCGGCGAGAGCAAACGTGCACACGTCTATTGTTTCCGCAAAGCGCTCGATCACGGTGTCAACGTCCGTCGGATACACTTTCATCCCGCCCTTGTTGATCTCTTCTCGTTGTCGGCCGCGAAGATACAGATAACCTCGTTCATCGATCAATCCGATGTCTCC
>JAQBGF010000021.1:0-2826 GCA_032122615.1 Gammaproteobacteria bacterium
CGCCACGCCAGGCGCCAGAGCAGCAGCAGGGCGAGGACAACAACGAGCCACAGGATTTGAGTCATCATGGGCCTGACTCTACCAAAGCCCGGGGAAATTGGCGATCTGTCAGCTAAGGTGGCTGGCCCTGCCCCAGGCCCCCGCACTAGGCCCCGAATTAGGCCTGGACGAGCGTCGCGTCGACCTCATCCTTCTGGATCTCGAACATACGGGCGTACCAGCCACCCCTCTCCAGCAGTTGCTGGTGGGTGCCGCGCTCAGCGATGCGCCCCTCGAGCATCACAAGGATCTCGTCACTGTCCATGATCGTGGAGAGCCGGTGCGCGATGGTCAGCGTCGTGCGGCCCTGGGAGAGGTGCCGAACGGCGCGCATCACGCCCTGCTCCGTCTCGATGTCGAGACTCGAGGTGGCTTCGTCGAGCAAAACGATAGGCGAATTCTTGAGGATCGCTCGCGCAATCGCCACGCGCTGGCGCTGCCCACCGGAGATCTGCGTGCCGCGCTCGCCACACGCCGTGTCGTAGCCTTCCGGCAGCGTGGCAATCCAGTCCGTCAGGCCGGCGCCGCGCGCCGCGGCCTCGATCTCGGCCTGGGTGGCGTCGTGGCGACCGAGCCGGATGTTTTCCCGGATCGTCTCGTTGAAAATGTAGCTGCGCTGGGACACCACGGCGAAGAACTTCTGCAGTTCGAACAGCGTGAAGTCGTCGAGCGGCCGGTTCCCGATGCGGATTGCGCCGGACTGGGGATCCCACTGGCGCAGCAGGAGATTAACCACGGTCGACTTGCCCGTGCCGCTAGGACCCACCAGCGCCACGTGCCGGCCCCTGGCCACGTCCAGCGAGAAACCGTCGAAGACCTTCTTCTGCCGGCTCCACAGCGCGTCGTCCGCGTCGTATTCGAAATGCACGTTCTCGAAATGAATGGACGCCTCGACGCCGGCTGTCGTCGCGCCGTGCTCCCGGTCAACCACCGCCGGCGCCTGGTCCATCATCGCAAAGAGGCGCCGGGCGGCGATCATCGACACGCGGAAGTCCGTGTAGTTGTTGGCCATACCCACGGACACGTAGAAACCAACCACCGACACCGCAATCACGGCCGGCAGATCGGTCAGCATCGAGATCTCCCTGGCCAGCGCCAGCTCGACCCCGACCCAGGCGGAAGCCAGAATGCCCACGGTGATGAAGACTTCGGCCAGCGCCCGCTGCGTGGCGTCGGCCCCGTAGAGTTTTTCCTGGCCCACCTGCATGGTCGCCCCGCGCTGCCAGAGTTCCTGGGCACGTCGCTTTTCGTAACCAAAGGCCACGGTATCGCGCACGCCCTGGATGCTGTCGGCGACGAAGGCATTCACCTCGCCGAGCTGCTCGCGATAGCGGATGCCGTCCCCACCGAGACGGGACACGAGCCACGGCAACACAAAGGTGGTGGCGATATAGAACGGCATCAGCGCCCACAGCAGGGTGGGATGCACCGAGTAGCACCAGGCTAGCAGGATGATCGGCACGGAAATCGCGGCGACTGCCGGGGCAATGGTGTGCGCGTAGAACGGCTCCACGCGCTCGCAATCGGTCATCACCCGGCTGACCGCGTCGCCCGACTGTAGTTTGGCGGTCCGGGCCGGCGCCAGCGGCAGCATGGCGTAGTAGAACTTGTCGCGGAACGCGGCGAGGATCCGGAACGCAACGTAGTGGCCAGTGTAGTTCTCGATGTAGGACGCAAAGCCCACGATCGTGCCAACGATGGCGATCCACTTGACCTGCTCCCGAAGCACGTCCCAGTTGACCACGCCAGGCTCCGCCGACTCGATGTAGATGCCGACGCTGGCAGCCGCGATGCCGAGCACGCCGGCCTGGGCGACGATCTTGATCACCCGCGCCAGCAGCGAGCTGAACATGATCGCGTTGAACGGCGTCATGTAGGTCAAAAGGCGCCGCATGATCTGGAAATTGCTGATCTTGCCCGGTAATTCGCCGGCAGTGGCTTCCACACTCATATGCTGTACTCCAGGTCCTTCAGCCCGCCACCGCGGGTGCTCTGGTCTGTTGTTCGATGTTGCGCTTGGTCCGGATCATGCCGGCGTAAATGCCGCCGGTGGCGAGCAGCTCCTGGCGGGTGCCGCTCTCGGCCAGCCGGCCGCCCTCGAGGACGATGATGCGATCCGCCTGCTCGATGGTGCTGAGCCGGTGCGCGATCAGGAGCACGGTCTTGTTTTCCGTCAGGCGCGCGAGTGCCCGGTTCAGCAGGGTCTCGGTTTCCACGTCGATCTGGGAGGTCGGCTCATCAAGCACCACGATCGGCGCGTCCTTGAGGAAAGCGCGGGCAATGGCCAGCCGCTGGGCCTGACCCCCGCTGAGCGCCGTGCCCTGGTCGCCAACCCGGGTATTGAAGCCATCCGGCGTCGACTTGATGTAGTCGTAAAGCTCCGCCGCCTTCGTGGCCACAACCAGCTCGGCCTCCGTCGCGTCTTCCTTCGCCACGCGCAGGTTGTCGGCGATCGTGCCGTAGAACAGGAACGGGTCCTGGGGCACGAGTGCGATCTGCTTCCGGATCCAGTCGAGAGCGAGTTCCTTTTCCGGGATGCCGTCGAACAGGATGGTGCCGGAGTCCGGTTCCAGGGTGCGCAGCAAGAGGTTGGTGACCGTGGTCTTGCCCGATCCGCTGCGCCCGATCAGGGCGACCGTCTCGTTGGGCTTGAGGGCAATGCTGACATTCTCCAGAGCGGGCGAATCCGCGCCGGGGTACGTGAAGGTGACATCCCGGAATTCGATGTGTACGGCCTTGCCAGGTTGCGATCCGGGGTTGCGGCCTTCACCGGAGCTCACGGGCGCT
>JAQBGF010000022.1:0-7147 GCA_032122615.1 Gammaproteobacteria bacterium
CGACGGCGGGCGCTACGTCAATACCGGCTCGCACTTCATGGTGGACCCGGAACTCGGCCCGAACTTCGGCACCTACCGCTGCCAGATCAAGGGACCGCGCAAGCTCGGTATCAACCCGGAACCGAACCAGACCGGCTACAAAATGCTGATGGCCGCGCGCGAGCGCGGCGAGAAGACCATGAAATATTCCATCGTCCTCGGCCAGGACCCGGTCGTGTGGATGTTGAGCGGCACACGCGTCGCACCCCGTGGCTTCGGCCCCAAGCCACTACCAGCCGACGAGCTGGCGATTGCCGGCGGCATGCGCGGCAAAGCCGTTGAAGTCGTCAAATCCGAGAACACCGACATCCGTATTCCGGCGCATGCCGAGATGGTGATCGAGGGCACCATCCAGCTCGAGGAATCGACGATGGAGCCGGAAGGCCCGTTCGGCGAGATGTTCGGCTACTTAGGCCCGATCAAGCCGAAAAACTTTGTCATGACCATCGACACGATCACACACCGCAAGGACCCGTGGATCATGAACGCGATGACCGGCATGCAGCGTGGCATGGTCACGGCGCCGATGGATGCGATGTACAGCATTACGCTAAAGGAAATGGTGCCGGAGTTCGTCGAATACACGAACCCGCAGGACACAATGGGCATCGTCGTGATGAGCATCGACAAGACCGGTCCCGGCCAGGGGCTTAAGGGCGGCATGGCGATCGCCAAGCGCAACCCGATTGCCAAGGTCGTTATCGTCGTCGACAAAGACGTGAATATTCTGGATCGCACCGACGTCATGTTCGCCATCGGCTCGCGCTGGCAGCCGCACCCGGCCAGCGCGATCATCGAGAAGACATTCGGCCTGATGACCGATCCGAGCCAGGTGGAATATGCCCGCACGAGCAAGATCGTGATCGATGCGACCCGGCAGCTGCCGGGCGAAGGCGGCAAGGAAGTATTCCCCAAGACCAATCGCGAACTGCTGAGCGCAGGAGCGCCGGACGTCTTCGCGGAGGTGGATGAACTGTTCCGCGACGCGCTGGCGAACTGGAAGCGCGTGTAGCCGCCCGGGAAACGCGACAATCAGGGACTGACCTCGAATACCCCCATCATCCCCGCGTCTTCATGCTCAAGAATATGGCAGTGGTAAACGTACCTGCCGACGTTGACGGGCTCGAACCGGCCGATAATTCGCACAGTCTCGCCGGGATTTACGAGCACGGTGTCCTTCCAGCCGAGTTCAGCGCCAGTGGGTTGGCTGTTATTCCGGTCGAGCACCTGCCATTGGATAGCGTGCGCATGAAAAGGATGCGGCAGTGGCGAAATATTTGTAATTTCCCAGATTTCCGTAGCACCGGCCTCTACCAGTTCGTCCACGCGATTTTCAGCATATTGCTTGCCATTGATCAGAAAGCGGCCCGGAGTGTGTGACCAGGTCATGACGAACGAACGCATCGCCGTGGCATCCTGTTCGGACAATCGGGTCAGAATCTGCGCATTGTCTGGCAGGCGATCATAAAGTTGAACGACGTCTGTGGCTGCAACGTCGATATCGAAGCGCATGATGTCGGTCCCCTCCCCCGGGAATCCCGGCTCGCCGGCGCCGGCGTGATGTCCGTCACCCATGCCGCCCATGCCGCCCATGCCACCCATACCAGCCTGCTGTTCCAGTGAGTTGAACTGGCTCATACCCATCGCCGGCCCAGCCATAAACGGTCGGCTCACCAGCATCACGCGGTCGCCTGGCTGATCCGCAGCAAAGTCCACGACGATGGCAGCGCGCTCACCGGCACCCAGGACTACGTGGTCCGCCTGGACGGGCTGCGGCAACCAGCCGCCATCGCTGCCGACGATGAAAAATGCCCGGCCGTCGCTCAGTGCGAAGTCATAGGTACGGCTGTTAGAAGCGTTGTAAAGGCGGAGTGTGTACTGTCGGGTCTCCACACCGAGCCTTGGCAACACCACTCCATTCACAAGCGTAGTGCCGCCCATCATGCCGAACCCTGACATATGGTCGTCGCTGTAGGTCAGCAGCCGCTCGCCGGATATTTCAGCATCAAAGAGACGGTCCTGAACCAGTATCGGGATGTCATGCTCGACCGCTGGCACCCGGTTGCTCTGGCGCAACTGCTCTTCGATGTCGTCGGTCAATATCAGTACGCCGGCAAGCCCGCGGTAGACCTGCTCCGCGGTCTGGCCGTGGGGATGGGGATGGAACCACAGCGAGGCCGCTGGCTGATCGAGAGTAAAGTGATACGTTCGCGTGGCATTTGGGCTGACCGGTTCTGTCGGGCCACCGTCCTCGGGTCCCGGCACTTTGAAGCCATGCCAGTGGATGGTTGTCATGTCGGCGAGCTCGTTAACCAATGTCAGAAACATTTCGTCGCCGCGCTTCGCACGGATAAGCGGCGGAAGTTGCATGCCGTTATATCGGTACATGGGCGTGGTCCAGCTGGCGCCAGGCGCCTGAATCGTGACGTCAACGTCCGGAAGAGCGCGCAGCGTGTAGTGACCTTGCTGGTCCTGGGAGTCGCCGTCTTCATCAGACAGCACGGGCAGGTGCTGGAAAGCGGGCAAATTGTTGGCCGCCAGGTTCTCAGCCGTCGTTGATATTCCATCGCGGTGCTGCTGATGAAGCAGGTCAAACGGCGCGAGATCCAGTGACATAAATTCCAGATGATGTCGAAGATCGACAGAGGCATCACCATTGAAAACGTTACCGAGGTCATCCTGCATCATGCCCGCGCGTGCCTGGGCAAATCGCAGCGCGTGGTTTGCTGTCGCCATGTAAAAGACACCACCGCTCGCCTTTGGGAATTCGATCGGATCGGCGGCCGCGTGCCCATCGAGAACACCATCGTGCATATCGAGGGCCAGCGCATCCATGAGCTGAAACATCGACGCTGGTCCCAAACCGATTGCCTGTGTGTAAAGAGAGAATGTCCGCGCCCGTTGCCAGGTGAGCGAATCCTGCATGCTGGCGGGCGTCAACGGCATGCCGAATTGCGTCATGACATCCATGGCTTCAGTTGTGCCCGCCGGCCAGGAATCGGCGATGAACTGTTGCTGCATGATTTCTGTGGCCTGCGCCATCGAAGCCTGCAGGCTGTTACCCGCCTGCATCGACCGCCTGACCATACCGGCAACGATGGTAGTCTCAGGTGTCAACACGATCTGCCGGACATGGGCTCCAAAATCCGGCGCCGCAATATAGGCGTGCAGCCCCTCATCAGACGGTACATCGACGCGGGAACCGGTGGCTTCATCCATGAAAAAGCCGCCACGACTTCTGACCTCGATATAAGGATGGGCGGAGATATCGGCGGACAATTCGAATTGACCATTCCGGGACTGGGCAGTGGCAAGGGCACTGCCGTCCGGACTCAGAATCTCCACGGTCGCGTCATTCATGGGGCCCATGAGCGCCTGACCGGTGATGAGCTGAGGACCGGATGGCGGAACCGGCACGGTGCCGTTGCCAGAGCCCCCGCCGCAACCCGCAACAAGCCAGGCGCTCAACAAGCAAACGGCAACAAGCCGCCCGGCCACGCCAATAGAAATTAATCCTTCGTCTTTTTTAGCGTTCATTCATGGAATCACAGGATGGGCGTGCGCCTCAGTGGTTTGGATTACATTCGTCTCGTGTTCTTGTCCATCGTTCACAGTCGGCGCCATCACGAAAGCGGACAATACGTACATGCCGAATCCGGGCCGGCCTGGCTCTCAACCTGCATCCGTCACCCGCGGTTGATCGCCCTCGGATAGACTGTCACCAAGAAGCAATACAGACGGCTTGTTTAAATGCAGCAATTCGACGGCACCACCATCGTTTCCGTGCGCCGTAACGGCTCGGTCGCCGTTGGCGGCGACGGCCAGGTCACGCTCGGCAATACCATCGTCAAGGGCAACGCCCGTAAGGTCCGGTGGCTGGCCGATGGCCGCGTGCTGGCCGGATTTGCCGGCGGTACGGCGGACGCGTTCACGCTGTTTGAGCTGTTCGAGGGCAAGCTGGAGCAGTACGGCAACTTGAGCCGCGCCGCGATCGAACTGGCCAAGGACTGGCGAACGGATCGGCGGCTGCGGCGCCTGGAAGCCCTGCTGTGCGTCGCAGACGGCGAGCGCTCGCTGATCGTCTCGGGCAATGGCGACGTGATCGAGCCGGAAGACGATCTGATGGCGATCGGCTCCGGCGGCCCCTTCGCCCAGGCGGCAGCCCGGGCCCTGCTCGAAAATTCCGAGCTCAGCGCGGAAGAGATCGTCCGCAAGAGCCTGGAGATTGCCGGCAAGATCTGCATCTACACGAACCAGCACATCACGATCGAAACCCTGGTAGGAGCGCCTTCAGGCGCGACCGGGCAGCCTCGCGCCTGAAGGCGCTCCTACCGGTCCGGAAAATTCTTGTTATGTCCAGCATGACCCCCCGCGAGATCGTCCAGGAACTGGACAAATTCATCATCGGCCAGGATCCGGCGAAGCGCGCGGTCGCGATTGCGCTGCGCAACCGCTGGCGGCGCATGCAGATCAGCGAGCCCCTGCAGGGCGAGATCACGCCGAAGAACATCCTGATGATTGGTCCGACCGGCGTGGCAAGACGGAGATTGCCCGCCGGCTGGCCCGGCTCGCCGAGGCTCCGTTCATCAAGGTGGAGGCCACGAAGTTCACGGAGGTGGGCTACGTGGGCCGCGAGGTCGACAGCATCATCCGCGACCTGATGGACGTCGCTGTAAAGCTGACCCGTGAGCGGGAAACGCAGAAGGTTCGCCACCGCGCCGAGGACGCCGCGGAGGAGAAAGTGCTCGACGCCCTGTTGCCGCCATCGCCTGCCGGGGTCACCGCCGATGTCGAGTCCCGCGATTCCGACACGCGGCAGAAATTTCGCAAGATGTTTCGCGAAGGCAAGCTGGACGACAAGGAAATCGAAGTCGACGTTGCCGCCATCCCCGTCGGCGTGGAAATCATGGCCCCACCCGGCATGGAGGAGATGTCCAGCCAGCTGCAGAGCCTGTTCCAGAACATGGGCGCGGGCCGGCGAAAATCGCGCAAACTCAAGGTCCGGGAAGCCTTCCGCCTGCTCACGGACGAGGAAGCCGGCCGACTGGTCAACGAGGAAGACCTGAAGGCCGCAGCGCTGTACAGCGTGGAGCAGAACGGGATCGTCTTCATCGATGAACTCGACAAGGTGGCCCGCCGCGGCGACACGCAGGGCGTCGACGTCTCACGCGAAGGTGTGCAGCGCGACCTGCTGCCGCTGGTCGAAGGCTGCACCGTCAGCACCAAGTTTGGCATGGTCAGGACCGATCACATCCTGTTCATTGCGTCGGGAGCATTTCACGCCTCGAAGCCGTCCGACCTGATCCCGGAACTGCAGGGCCGCTTCCCGATCCGCGTTGAGTTGAGCGCGTTGTCCACCGGGGACTTCGTGCGCATCCTCACCGAACCGGATGCCTCGCTGACGCGGCAGTACACGGCACTGCTGGCCACCGAAGGCGTTACCGTTGCATTTGCCGACACCGGCGTCCGGCGCCTGGCTGAGATCGCGTTCCACGTGAACAGCGAGCAGGAGAATATCGGCGCCCGCCGCCTGCACACGGTGATGGAACGTCTCCTGGAAACAATTTCGTTCGAGGCCGCCGACAAGAGCGGCGAGAGCGTGACCGTGGATGCGGCCTACGTCGAGGCGCACCTCGGCAGCCTCGTGAAGGACCAGGACTTGAGCCGGTACATTCTCTAGCCGGCCCTTGGTCACCCAAGTCGCCTCCGCTACCATCCGGACGACATGAACCCCCAGACCCGCTACGCCCGCAACGAAGGCGGCCAGTACATCGCCTACCAGGCCTTTGGCGACGGTGCGGTGGACCTCATCTTCATTCCCGACTGGTGCACCAACCTGGAGATCATGTGGGAAGACCCGACGCTCGCGCGCTTCCTGCAGCGTCTCGCCTCGTTTGCCCGGGTGATCTGCTTCGACAAGCGCGGCACGGGCGTCTCCGATCCGGTACCGATGGGCGCCGTGCCCAGCTGGGAAGAGTGGATGGACGACGTCAGGACGGTGCTCGATGCCGCCGGCAGGGAGCGCGCCGTCGTCTTCGGGCATGGCGACGGCGGCAGTATGGCGCTGCTGTTCGCCGCGACCCATCCGGCCCGGACCTCCGCGCTGATCCTCGCCGACACCTATGCGCGCCGCACGCGCACTGCCGACTATCCCTGCGGCATCCCGGAGCACGCGGCGGCGAAGACCATCGACGGCATTCTGCAAACCTGGGGAACGGGCGAGATCACCCGGTACGGCGGCGCGCCGAGCCTCGCCCACGACGCGAGCTTCATCGCATGGCGCGGCCGCTACGAGCGCCTGGCGATGAGCCCTGGCGTGTTCTTTCCGATCTACCCGCAGACCTACAAGGTGGATTTGCGGCCGGTGCTGCCCACCGTGCGGGTGCCGACGCTGGTACTGCATCGCGCCGGAAACAATTACATCCGCGTCGACAACGGCCGCTACCTCGCCGGGCACATCAGCGGCGCGAAATTTACTGAAGTCCCCGGCGACGACCATTTCTTCCATGCGGGCGACACCGAAGCGCTGCTCGGCCCGGTCCAGGAGTTTCTCACCGGAACCCGCGAGGTCGTGGACGAAAACCGGGTGCTCGCCACCGTGCTGTTCACCGATATCGTAGGTGCGACCGCGCACACCGAGCGTCTCGGGGATCGGGCCTGGGCCGACGTGCTCAAGCGCCATCACGGCCTGGTGCGCCAGGAGCTCGCCCGCTTCCGCGGGCGTGAGGTGGACACCGCGGGCGACGGCTTCTTCGCGACCTTCGACGGCCCGGGGCGCGGCGTGCGCTGCGCGCTCGCGATCCGCGACGTGATTCGCCCACTCGGCATCGATGTGCGGGCCGGCCTGCACACCGGCGAGTGCGAACAGATCGGCGAAAAGGTTGGTGGCATTGCCGTACACATCGGCGCACGCGTGATGGGTCTCGCCGGCGCCGGCCAGGTGCTCGTCTCAAGAACCGTGCGCGACCTGGTTACCGGTTCGGGCCTGCGCTTCGACGACTACGGCTCCCACTCTCTCAAGGGTGTTGACGGCGAGTGGCCGTTGTTCGAGGTCACCTGAACCGTACCCGCAGAGAATCCGAATGAACAAGGCGCCTGCACCGGTGCT
>JAQBGF010000023.1:0-12309 GCA_032122615.1 Gammaproteobacteria bacterium
GCTGCCGGAGGGCGTGGAGATGGTGATGCCGGGCGACAACATCAAGATGGTGGTGACGCTGATCAACCCGATCGCCATGGAAGACGGCCTGCGCTTCGCCATCCGCGAGGGCGGCCGGACCGTGGGCGCCGGCGTCGTGGCCAAGATCGTCAAGTAAGAATTGTTAAGTAAGATTTATTTATATTTTATAAGGACTTAGAAGATGGCCAAGAGTCAAAATATCAGGATCCGGCTGAAAGCCTTCGATCACCGCTTGATCGATAGCTCGGCCAAGGAAATTGTGGATACCGCCAAGCGTACGGGCGCCCAGGTTCGGGGTCCGGTGCCCCTGCCGAGCAGGATCGAACGCTTTACGGTTTTGACCTCCCCGCACGTGGACAAGGATGCCCGTGACCAGTATGAAATTCGCACGCATAAGCGCCTCATGGATATCGTCGAACCGACCGAAAAGACGGTTGACGCCCTGATGAAACTGGAGTTGCCGGCCGGGGTCGACGTTCAGATCAAGCTCAATTAACGAAATTGAAACCGGCATAGAGGCTGTTATACTAACCGGCTCCGCGTAGTGAAGCCGCTCGTTCCTTGCGGTGCATTGCTACGTGTAGAGCGCAAAACAAAGTGAACCCGCCGTAGGGCCTGCCAGGCGATTTGAGTGCTTTGGCCAGCTGCACGGCCCTTCGAAAGGAAGAGGGTTCGGGGGTCTCCGACGGAAACAGGCTGTCCCGGTTGTCTGGGGAAGGCCGTGTCCGCGCAGGATTCATAGGCAGCGGCAGGTGCGTAAACCAAGGGTTGCGTGGCTTGCAGCAAGCAGGAATACCGACCAGGAAGCAGGACATGGCTATCGGTCTCGTAGGACGTAAGCGCGGCATGACGAGGGTCTTCACTGAAGAAGGCGCCTCCGTGCCTGTCACTGTTATTGAGGCGTTCCCCAATCGCGTGATGCGGGTAAAGAGCGCTGAGTCGGACGGCTATTCTGCGGTCCAGATCACTACCGGTAGCGTCAAGCCCAGCCGCATCAACAAGGCGCTGTCTGGTCAGTACGCCAAGGCCAGCGCAGAGCCCGGTGAGGGCTTATGGGAGTTCCGGGTCAACGCCGAGGAGGCTTCCGCCCATCCGGCTGGTTCCGAGATCACCGTTGAGGCTTTTGCGGCAGGGCAGCTGGTGGACGTGCGGGGCACGACCATCGGCAAAGGCTACGCCGGCACGATCAAGCGGCACAATTTCGCAGGTCAGGACGCCACGCACGGTAACTCCGTCTCCCACCGGGTTCCGGGGTCCATTGGTCAGCGCCAGACGCCCGGTCGCGTGTTCAAGGGCAAGCGCATGTCGGGTCATATGGGCAATGTGGCCCGCAGCACCCTGAATCTCGCCATCGTGCGGGTCGACAAGGACCGCAATCTGCTCCTGATTAAGGGCGCCGTGCCGGGGCACGCGGGCTCCCATGTTGTGATCAAGCCTGCGGCGAAGGTTCGCCGAAAGAGAAAGGGCTGAGGCTCCCATGAAGCTTGCAATCCAGGGTGGTGGCAGTCTTGAGGTGTCTGACGACACTTTCGGCGCCAAATTCAATGAGGCCCTGATCCACCAGGTCATTACTGCCTATATGGCGGGTGGCCGGGCTGGTACCAAGGCGCAGAAGACCCGCGCCGAAGTTCGTGGCGGCGGCCGCAAACCGTTTAACCAGAAGGGTAGCGGCCGGGCCCGCGCTGGCACGATTCGCAGCCCGATCTGGGTTGGCGGTGGGCGCGCGTTTGCTGCCAAGCCCCGCGACTACTCGCAGAAGGTCAATCGAAAAATGTACCAGGCCGCAATGCGGTCTGTGTTTTCCGAGCTGATTCGTCAGGATCGGCTGGTCATCGTCGATGCCATTCAGATGGAAAAGCCGAAGACCAAGGATCTGGCGAAGTACCTGCAAGGAATCAATCTTCCGCGGGTGCTGATTCTGATCGACGAGGGGCAGGACAACCTGCGCCTGTCGGCGCGCAATCTGCCGTTTGTTGATGTCATTAATGTTCGAGAATTGAATCCCGTATCGCTGGTCCGATCTGAGAAAGTCCTGGCCACGTCGGCGGCAGTAAAGGCCGTGGCGGAGCGCCTGTCATGAATGCAAAAGCTGCAGCTTCGAAGTCCGGGTCGGCCAAGTCCGGGGCCCCTAAGTCCCTGGCTGCCCGCCTGAGTAACGAGAAACTGATGACGGTGCTGATCGGGCCGCATCTTTCCGAGAAGAGCAGTCGTCTTGCTGAGCGACTGAAGCAATTTGTTTTCAAGGTTCGTCGCGATGCTGACAAGGGCGAGATCAAGCGGGCTGTCGAGTTGATGTTCGACGTCAAGGTCACTGCCGTGCAGGTTGTCAACGCAATGGGTAAGGCCAAGCGTTTTGGCCGCACTCCCGGTCGGCGGCAAGACTGGAAGAAAGCTTACGTGACCCTGGCCGAGGGCCAGGACATCGACTTCCTCGGCGCGGATTAGACCGATATGGCACTTCAGCAAACCAAACCTACTTCCCCGGGGCGACGCTTTGTCGTCAAGGTGACGACGCCGAACCTGCACAAGGGTGATCCGTACGCGCCACTCGTGACTCGCCTTGAGCGCAGCACGGGCCGCAATAACTATGGCAGGGTGACCACCCGCCACAAGGGTGGTGGTCACAAGCGCCTCTATCGCATTATTGATTTCCGTCGCGACAAGGACGGAATCGCCGCGAAGATTGAGCGCATCGAGTACGATCCCAATCGCAGCGCGCACCTCGCACTCGTGCTTTACGCTGATGGAGAGCGCCGTTACATCATTGCGCCGAAGGGCCTGGCGGCCGGCGATACCGTGATCTCTGGCCGCGATTCACCGATCAAAGCCGGCAACGCCTTGCCGCTGCGAAATATCCCGGTTGGTACGCTTGTTCATGCCGTTGAATTGAAGCCCGGCAAGGGCGCTCAAATGGCGCGCTCTGCGGGCACCAGCATCCAGATCGTCGCCCGCGACGGTACCTATGCAACCGTGCGCCTGCGCTCCGGTGAGATGCGCCGGGTACACGTAGAGTGCCGCGCGACGGTGGGCGAGGTCGGACGCGAAGAGTACAACCTGCGCAAGTATGGCAAGGCGGGTGCCAAGCGCTGGCGGGGTATTCGTCCCACGGTTCGCGGTGTCGCGATGAATCCAGTGGATCACCCGCACGGCGGTGGTGAAGGCAAGACCTCAGGCGGCCGTCATCCTGTGACGCCCTGGGGAATCAAGACCAAGGGCTACAAAACCCGTCGCAACAAGCGAACGGCCACGATGATCGTGCGCCGGCGCGGCAAGAAGTAACCGACTCGAGGAATTCGAAACGTGGCGCGATCAATCAAAAAGGGGCCGTACATCGACCTGCACCTGGCCAACAAGGTCCGGCAGGCGGTGGCGACCAGCAATCGACGACCGATCAAGACCTGGTCGCGGCGTTCGATGATTGTCCCGGAAATGGTCGGTCTCACCATCGCGGTGCACAACGGCCGGGATCACATTCCGGTAATGATCACCGAGAACATGGTTGGCCACAAGCTCGGCGAATTCGCAGTGACCCGGACGTTCAAGGGGCATTCGGGCGACAAGAAGACCAAGGCAGCCGCGGCGCCGGCAGCATAAGGATCTGACGATGCAGGTTTCCGCAACATTGAAGTACGCGCGAATCTCGGCGCAGAAGTGCCGGCTGGTGGCCGATGCAATTCGCGGCAAGACCGTCGCAAATGCCAAGCAGATTCTGGATCTGATGCCGAAGAAGGGCGCCGGATTGCTCAAGAAGGTTCTTGATTCCGCTATTGCCAACGCCGAGCACAACAACGCTGCTGATATCGACGAACTCAAGGTGGCCACGGTGTTTGTCAACGAGGCTCCCCGGATGCGCCGGTTCAAGGCGTCAGCCAAGGGTCGTGCATCGCCCCGGCAGAAGCGCAGCAGTCATATAACCATACAGGTCGCGGACGAATAACCATGGGTCAAAAGGTCAATCCGGTCGGTATTCGCCTCGGCATCACGCGGGAGTGGGCGTCCAAGTGGTATGCGGATGCCCGCACCTTTCCGAAGTACGTTGAATCGGACTTCCGGATCCGTCAGTTTCTCACCAAGAAGCTCAAGGAAGCGTCGGTCGGCAAGATCCAGATCGAGCGTCCTGCCCGCAAGGCAAACATCACTATTCACACAGCGCGCCCGGGTGTGGTTATCGGCAAGAAGGGCGAAGACATCGAGAGCCTGCGTAACCAGGTGGCCAAGCTGCTCAAAATGGGACTGAACGACGTCCGCATAAATATCGCCGAGATTCGCAAGCCGGAACTGGATGCCCAGCTCGTGGCTGAGGGAATTGCGCAGCAGCTTGAGCGGCGCGTGATGTTCCGTCGGGCAATGAAGCGGGCTGTTACGAACACAATGCGTCTCGGTGCACAGGGCATCAAGGTGATGGTTGCCGGGCGTCTGAATGGTGGAGAAATTGCGCGAAGCGAGTGGTACCGGGAAGGTCGCGTGCCTCTTCACACTTTCCGCGCCGATATCGACTATGCCCTCGCCGAGGCCATGACGACCTACGGGGTCATCGGGGTGAAGGTCTGGATTTTCCGGGGCGAAGTATTCGATCAACAGCAGGCGCCGGCGGAAGAAGCCGCAGCGCCGGCCGCTCGCTAAGGAATCACGCCCATGATGCAACCAAAGCGAACCAAGTTCCGGAAGCAGTTCAAGGGACGTAACCGCGGCCTCGCGCAGCGGGGGAACACCGTTGCCTTTGGCGAGTTTGGCCTGAAGGCAACTGCTCGTTGTCGCCTGACGGCTCGTCAGATAGAGGCGGCGCGGCGGGCCATGACTCGTTACGTCAAGCGCGGTGGCAAGATCTGGATCCGCATTTTTCCGGACAAGCCTATTACCGCAAAGCCGCTTGAAGTTCGGCAGGGCAGTGGTAAGGGAAACGTCGAGTTCTACGTGGCATTGATTCAGCCTGGCCGGGTCCTCTACGAAATGGAGGGCGTTACTGAAGATATCGCCCGTGAAGCATTCCGGCTGGCGGCATCGAAGCTTCCCGTTGCCACGACATTCGTGACCCGTCACGCCATTTAATCCAGGTATCAGGCCGATGAAACTTAACGACCTGCGCAAGAAGTCCGAGATCGAGTTGGCTGAGGAGCTTCTCGGCCTCCGCAAGGAGCAGTTCAATCTCCGGATGCAGCGGGCCACGGGCCAGCTGAGTCGGCCGGATCAGTTCGACAAGGTTCGCAAGAATATTGCACGTATCAAGACGCTGTTGGGTGAGCAGTCCCGGCAGAAAAAAGCGGGTAGCGCAGCATGAGTGCAACGAGCAAATCGGTGAAGCAGGAAGCGGCCCAAGTCAGGACGCTGACCGGTACCGTTGTCAGCAACAAGATGCAGAAGACTATCGCGGTGGTCGTCTCGCGACTGGTGAAGCATCCCCAGTACGGCAAATACGTGCGGCGGTCTACCAAGCTTCTGGCTCACGACGAACAGAACACGTCGAAGGCGGGCGACCTCGTGTCTATCGCCGAGTGCCGACCCTACTCGAAGCGCAAAGCCTGGCGGTTGGTTGAAGTCATCCGTCGGGCCGAAGCGTCCGGAGTGGCGGAGTAAAGGGCCCTTGCGGGTTCACGCTCACCAGGGCTTAACCAAAGCTGGCATTACCGGTAAACGATCATGATTCAGATGCAGACATACCTTGCGGCCGCTGACAACAGCGGTGCCAAGCAGTTGATGTGCATCAAGGTGCTCGGTGGTACCCGGCGGCGCTATGCGTACGTTGGCGATGTCATCAAGGTCAGCGTCAGGGATGCGATTCCCCGGGGCCGGGTCAAGAAGGGCGAGGTGTATAACGCGGTCGTCGTTCGCACCCGAAAAGGTGTTCGTCGGCCTGACGGTTCGGTAATCCGTTTCGACGGTAACGCGGCTGTGCTCCTCAACAACAAGCTGGAGCCAATTGGCACACGTATCTTCGGGCCAGTTACCCGCGAGCTGCGCAACGAGAAGTTCATGAAGATTATTTCCCTGGCACCCGAAGTGCTTTGATCGAATTTTGGGTGAAAGCAGAGCTCTTGATATGAAGCGCATCAGAAAGAATGATCAGGTTATTGTCATTGCCGGCCGGGACAAGGGCCGCAAGGGTGCGGTTACGCGTGTCGACGGGGACCGTGTCTGGGTTGAGAACATTAACGTGGTGAAGCGCCATCAGAAGCCGAATCCGGCCAAGGGCCTTCAGGGCGGCATTGTCGAGAAGGAAATGTCGCTGCACGAGTCAAACGTGGCATTGCTTAACACCACGACTGACAAGGCTGACCGGGTCGGATTCCGGATGCTCGAGGATGGCCGCAAGGTCCGCTACTTCAAGTCGAACAAAGAGGTCGTTGATGTCTGAGGCATGCCGGGGCAGTCGCTCCGGGTGACAACGGAATCACGAAGAGAACATGGCGCGGTTACAGAAATACTACGTGGACACTGTCGTTCCCAAGCTCAAGCAGCAGCTTGGCCTGGAGAACGTGATGGATGTTCCGCGCATTACCAAGATCACGCTCAACATGGGTGTGGGCGAGACGATTACGGACAAGAAGATCATCGAAAAGGCCGTGCAGGACATGACCCGCATTGCCGGCCAGAAGCCGCAGATCACGCTGGCCCGGAAGTCCATTGCTACGTTCAAGGTGCGTGAAGGCTATCCGGTGGGTTGCAAGGTAACCCTGCGCCGACAGCGCATGTGGGAGTTCCTGGATCGCCTGATCAGCATAGCGGTGCCGCGAATCCGCGACTTCCGCGGGCTGAATGGCCGTTCATTCGACGGGCGTGGCAACTACAGCATGGGTGTCCAGGAGCAGATTATTTTTGCCGAGATCGACTACGACCAGATCGACGCCATACGCGGCATGGATATCACAATCACGACGACGGCCGGCACGGATGCACGCGGCCGGGCATTGCTTGAAGCATTCAGCTTTCCTTTCCGCAAATAGAACCGACGGGTAGATCGAGCAGGTACGTTATGGCCAAGAAATCAATGGTTCTCCGGGATGTGAAACGCGCCAAGATGGTGCAGAAGTACGCCAAAAAGCGCGGAGCGCTTAAGGCGATTATTGGCGACCCGAAGGCTCGGCCAGAGGACAAGCAGACGGCGCAGGACAAGCTTCAGTCGCTGCCCCGTGATTCGAGTCCCAGCCGCATGCGTAGCCGCTGCGCAATTACCGGCCGGTCCCGCGGGTACTACCAGAAATTTGGCCTGTCGCGGGTAAAGCTTCGCGAGTTGACGCTTGCGGGCAACATTCCGGGTATTACCAAGGCAAGTTGGTAATTGAGTGATTCCCGATAAGCTGGGCCCAATAAGCCAGGCCTTTCGACTTAACCAGAAATCGTTACCAGACTGAGTAAACGTATATGAGTCTCTCAGACCCGATCGCTGACATGCTTACCCGGATAAGGAACGGCCAGAAGGTCGCCCTGCCGAGCGTGACGATGCCGTCGTCCACGCAGAAGGAAGCTATCGCCAAGGTGCTTCAGGACGAAGGCTATATCACGGGATTTAAGGTCACGGATGCTGGCAGTAACAAGCGCGAGCTGGTCGTTGATCTCAAGTATTTCGACGGGCGTCCGGTCATTGACGAGATTCGGCGGGTTAGCCGGTGCGGTCTTCGTATCTATCGGGGCAAGGACTCGTTGCCGAAGATCCGGGGCGGGCTGGGTATCGCCATTGTGTCAACGTCGGCTGGTGTGATGAGTGATCGCGATGCCCGGGCCGGCGGCCATGGCGGCGAAGTGCTCTGTATTGTTTCTTAATGCATTGTTTCCTGACGATCGTTTCGTAGGCGCAGAAAATGTCGAGAGTCGCAAAAATGCCGGTGCCGTTGCCGAAGGGGGTCGAGCTGACCCAGGCCAGCGGCAAGGTACGCATCAAGGGTCCCAAGGGCGAACTCAGCCATGTGCTGAATTCGCAAGTGGAGGTCAGCGTGGTTGATGGTGAGGTCAGGGTTTCCAGTCGTACGGAGGCGGATGCTGCGCGTGCTCTGGCCGGTACCACCCGGGCGTTGCTTAGCAACATGGTGAACGGTGTCTCCACAGGTTTCGAGCGCAAGCTGGAACTCGTCGGCGTTGGTTATCGCGCCCAGGCGCAGGGCAAGAATTTGAACCTGACGCTGGGCTTCTCGCATCCGGTGGTTTTCCCGGTGCCGGACGGCATCACGATCGATACGCCAACCCAGACGGAGATTGTCATCAAGGGGGCCGACAAGCAGAAGATCGGCCAGGTGGCCGCGGATATACGCAGTTACCGGCCGCCGGAGCCCTACAAGGGCAAGGGCGTACGGTACGCGGGTGAAAAGGTAGTACTGAAGGAGGCGAAGAAGAAGTAAGCGATTACGCCGGGTTCAGCTCGAATGCTGAATACCAGGTAGTCGTGACTTCGAGTCGCTATGAACAAGAAAGACAACAGACTTAGGCGGGCCCGGCGCGCCCGCGCCAAGATCCGCGAATTGGGTGTGGCGCGGCTGACGATTCATCGGACGCCAGCCCATATTTACGCTCAGGTTATCGGGCCCGATGGTGGAACCGTAATGGCTTCCGCCTCCACGTTGCAGAAGGTTGTGCGGGAAGCCCTGGAGGGCACCGGCAACATTGCGGCAGCGGCAGTAGTGGGTCGGGCGATAGCCGAGAAGGCGAAGGCGGCCGGTGTCACGCGCGTAGCGTTTGACCGGTCCGGATTTCAGTATCACGGGCGAGTCAAGGCATTGGCCGAGGCGGCTCGCGAAAACGGCTTGGAGTTCTGATAGTGGCGCGTAGACAAGAAGGCAATGCTCCGGCTCGTTCAGGCGAGGGCGACGACTATCTTGAGAAGCTCGTCTCTGTTAATCGCGTGGCGAAGGTCGTCAAGGGTGGCAGGCAGTTTGGCTTCACGGCGCTCACTGTCGTTGGCGACGGCAAGGGCCAGGTTGGCTTTGGTTACGGCAAGGCGCGCGAAGTGCCTGCCGCCATCCAGAAGTCCATGCAGGCAGCCCGCAAGAACCTGAAAGCAATCGCGCTGCACAAGGACACCCTGTATTACGCGATGTCGGGCAGCCACGGGGCAACGCGCGTGTACATGCAGCCGGCTTCCGACGGTACCGGCATCATTGCCGGTGCCGCGATGCGCGCTGTATTTGAATGCGCTGGCGTGCGTAATGTGCTGGCCAAGAGCTATGGCTCGCGTAATCCGATCAACGTGGTTCGGGCCACCATGAATGCCTTGCAGGACATGCGATCGCCGGACTCTATCGCTGCCAAGCGCGGCAAGACACTCGCGGAACTGGTGGGCTGAGGCCATGGCAACGTCAAAGACAACGGCAAAGACGCCGTCAAAGGCTGCGGGCAAGTTGAACGCCGGCCAGGTGAAAGTCACGCTGGTCAAAAGCAAGTTTGGCCGCCTGGCAAACCAGAAGGCCTGCGTTTCCGGCTTGGGGCTGCGCCGGATGCACCAGTCCGTGGTCGTTGCCGACACCCCTGAGAATCGGGGCATGATCAACCGTATTGCCTTCATGCTGCGCGTTGAGCAGGCTTGACGCCAGGTCCAACGCACTACCGAGAATGTGACATGAAACTGAATACGCTAAAACCCGGTTCCCGCAAGGCGCGCAAGCGTGTTGGACGAGGCAGTTCAGCTGGTCAGGGCAAGACCTGCGGCCGTGGTCACAAGGGCCAGTCGGCACGTGCCGGTGGCTATCACAAGGTGGGCTTCGAGGGCGGCCAGATGCCAATTCAACGGCGCCTGCCCAAGATCGGCTTTGTCTCGCACCTGCTGTCTGCAACGGCCGAGGTTCGGCTGCACGAACTGGTGTTCGTGAAGGGTGCCGTGATCGACCTCGACGCCCTCAAGGCGGCCAAGATTGTTGGCAAGGATGTCGAAACTGCAAAGGTCATCGCGTCCGGCAAAATCGAGAAGGCAGTGAAGCTCAAGGGAATCAAGGTGACCCCGGGTGCCCGCAAGGCGATTGAAGCGGCCGGCGGCAGCATAGAAGAGTAAGGAACAGGGACTGGTATCGTGGCTAAGGGCGGAATGGCAAATACGGCGGCAGCACTTGGTGAAGCATCACGCTTCGCCGATCTCCGTAAGCGCCTGCTCTTCCTGGTTGGCGCCCTGATCGTCTACCGGGTCGGAACCTTTATTCCGGTTCCCGGCATCGATCCCGATGCGCTCGCCCAGTTCTTCCAGGATCAGTCCGGCACGATCCTCGCGATGTTCAACATGTTCTCCGGCGGCGCAATGTCGCGACTCAGTATCTTCGCGCTGGGCGTCATGCCATACATCTCCGCGTCCATCATCATGCAGATGGCTGGTGTCGTGCTTCCGCAACTCAGTCACCTGCGCAAGGAAGGCGAGTCCGGACGCCGTAAGATGACCGAGTACACCCGCTACGGCACCGTCGGGCTTGCTCTGGTGCAGTCTTCGGGCGCCGCCATCGCTCTTCAGAATCAGGGCCTCGTGATCAACCCGGGCACCAGTTTCGTCTTTACAGCTGTAATTACACTTGTAACCGGCACGATATTCCTGATGTGGCTCGGCGAGCAGATCACTGAGCGTGGCCTCGGTAACGGCATTTCGATGATCATTCTCGCCAGCATTATTTCGGGATTGCCAGCAGCCATCGGAGGGACTCTGGAGCTGGTCAATACCGGTGAGCTAAATCCGGCGATCGCTCTGATCCTTGTGCTACTCATCGTGGCCGTAACCACGTTTGTGGTGTTCATGGAGCGCGGACAGCGGCGGATCACAGTAAATTACGCCCGCCGTCAGCAGGGGCGCCGCATCTACGCGGGCCAGTCCAGCCACCTGCCCTTCAAGATCAACATGTCGGGCGTGATTCCGCCGATCTTTGCGTCCAGCATCATTCTGTTTCCGGCCACGATTGCCAGTTGGTTCGGCACGAACGAGGGCTTCGGCTGGCTCCAGGATGTGGCCGCACAGTTGTCGCCCGGGCAGCCGATATACATTCTGCTCTACGCGAGCCTTATCTTCTTTTTCTGCTTCTTCTACACGGCGCTCGTGTTTAATTCCCGGGAGACATCGGACAACCTGAAGAAGAGCGGGGCATTTATTCCTGGTATCCGCCCTGGCCAGCAGACCGCTGAGTACATCGACAAGGTGCTCACCCGACTGACTTTCTGGGGCGGCATTTACATCACTGGAGTCTGCCTGCTTCCGGAGTTCATGATTCTCTATTGGCGCGTTCCGTTTTATTTTGGTGGCACGTCGCTGCTGATTATCGTGGTCGTTACCATGGACTTCATGGCCCAGCTTCAGGCGCACATGATGTCTCATCAATACGAGAGCCTCCTGAAGAAGGCGAACTTCGGCGGCATTGGACGGGCGGGTCAGCTTCGCTAGGGGCTGATGACGGGAGTCGGATATGAAGGTTAGGGCATCAGTAAAGAAGATCTGCAGGAACTGCAAGATCGTTCGTCGCAAGCGCGTGGTCCGGGTGATCTGTACTGATCCCCGGCACAAGCAGAGGCAGGGTTAAGAATGGCACGTATAGCTGGCATAAATATTCCGCCGAACAAGCACGTCGGCATCGCGCTCACGCACATTTTCGGCGTGGGCCGCAGTAGGGCGTTGCGTTTGTGCGAAGCGTCTGGAATTGCGCCGAACGTCAAGGTCAAGGATCTGAGTGAGCCGGAAATTGAACGTATCCGCGCTGAGCTTGCCCGCTTCCCGGTAGAAGGCGACCTGCGACGTGAGGTCTCCATGAGCATCAAGCGACTAATGGACCTCGGTTGCTACCGCGGTATCCGGCACCGGAAGGGTTTGCCCATGCGTGGACAGCGCACCCGAACCAATGCGCGTACCCGGAAGGGGCCCCGTCGGGCCATCCGGAAGTAACAGGCAATAGAGAGAATACAGATGGCACAGGATCCAGCAGCGCCAACAGACCCGGCAGTTCCGGCGGTACCGCAAGTTACGGAAGCTCCGTCAGGCACGGCCGCGGCCACGCCCGAAGCCCCGGTAGACGCAGCGGCGAAGGCCAGAAAGAAATCGAAGCGTCTTGTTGTTGACGGGATCGCTCATGTGCATTCCACGTTCAACAACACGATCGTGACGATCACCGACCGGCAGGGCAACACGCTGAGCTGGGCCACGGCCGGCAGTTCCGGTTTCAAAGGCTCGCGCAAGAGCACGCCATTCGCAGCCCAGGTGGCCGCGGAGCGAGCCGGGCAGGCTGCCCTTGAGCACGGCATGAAGTCACTGGAAGTATTCGTCAGTGGTCCAGGGCCGGGGCGGGTATCTGCGGTCCGGTCACTGAACTCCGTCGGCTTCCGCATCAGCAACATTGAAGACAT
>JAQBGF010000024.1:0-4050 GCA_032122615.1 Gammaproteobacteria bacterium
GGTGGCAATCAGCCGATTGTCTTCGGTAAGGACGGTGTTTGAATCCAGTTCAAAAACATTTACGAAATATCTTTCATGTTCACTAAGGAGTCGGCCATGAAGAAGATTATCGGTGTGGTATTCGCTGCGGTGGCGGTCTTGTCACTCGGCGCCTGCGGCAGTGACAGCAACAACTCGCGGTCCAAGCTTGCGTTGCGGGTTATTCACGCTTCGCCGGATGCGCCAGACGTCAACATCCTCGTTGACGGCTCTGCGGCGCTATCCGGGGTTGCCTATAAAGAGGGTTCTGGTTACCTGGAGCTCGAGGAGGGGACTTACGATCTGGCCGTGGAGGCTATTACGCCCGCAGGCAACGTGGTCGTGGTTGACCTGCCGGGGACTGCTTTGACCCGCAAAACGGACTACAGCGTGCTGGCGATCGGCAAGGTCGCAGCGTCGACCCTGGCGCCACTCATTCTGAGTAATCCGCAGTCGCCCATTCCGTCCGGGCAGGTGCGTGTGCGCGTGGTTCACGCCTCGCCGGACGCACAAGCGGTGGACGTCTACCTGACAGATCCAGCAGCAGACATTTCGGTGGAAACGCCAATAACACTCGCATTTGGTGGCGACGCCGGACCGCTTGAGGTTGCTGGCGGAAACTATCGGGTGCGGGTAACGCTGACGGGTGACCCGGATGTTCTGTTCGACTCCGGCACAATTGCGCTGCCCGCCGGTGCGGATTTGCTGGTTGCCGCGGTCACCAATACCGCGACAGGTCCCTCGCCGATCTCACTGATCGTCAACACCGGCGACAGCCAGTTCGAAATCCTTGACGCTGCAACGACGGCTGACGTGCGCGTTGGCCATGTATCGCCGGATGCGCCGGCAGTGGACGTCGTGGTTGATGACGACTTCGGAGCACCTGCTGTCGAGGACCTGTTGTACACCGAGGTGACGCCGTACCTGAACCCGCCGCCTGGCGACTACAACTTCAAGGTGGTCGATTCTGCCACGCAAACCGTCCAGGCCATTAATCTCGATGCGACACTGGAGATCGGCACCCGAACGTCGGTATTCGCGGTCAACCGGCTGGACACTGGTATCGAGTCACTGGTGCTTGCCGACGATCCGCGCAGCATCGCGACCGAGGCCAGGGTCCGTATCGTCCACGGCTCGCCGGGCGCTGGTCTCGTGGACATATATGTAACTGCTCCCGGGACCGACATTACGACCGTGACGCCGGCATTCGAGGATGTGCCGTTCAAGGCGGAGACCGGCTACGTGTCGCTGGCTGGCGGAACCTACGATGTATCCGTCACCCCCGCCAATGATCCGTCGACGGTGGCGATCTTTGCGACACTCCCGGTTTCGGAGGGTGATGTATTCACGGTTATCGCGCGCGATGCGCCTGGTGGCGATGCGCCCTTCGGTGTAATCCTTATCGACGAAGTTGACTGACGCTGATTCAGGAGTTGCGTATTAGGGCGGCAGTCCGGAATGACCGATGGTCCAGGGTTGAAATCGTTCTCCACTGGAATGCGAGTGGTCGTTCTGGGTGCTGGCGGCGGCATAGGCAGCGCGGTGGTGGACTTGCTCGCAGCATCCCCGCGTGTGGAGAAGGTTTATGCTTACGTTCGCACGCGCCCGGCTCCTGCTCACCCCAAGGTTGAATCCGCAAGGTTCGATCTTGAGGACGAGGCCTCGATTGCCGCCGCCGCGGCCAATTGCATCGCCGGTGGACCACTGAACCTGGTGTTCGTGGCCACCGGCGTGCTTCACGACGGAATCCGTTTGCAGCCCGAAAAGACCTGGCGTGCCCTGAGCGCAGAGGCTTTGGCAAAATCGTTCGCGATCAACGCGATCGGACCCGCCCTGATAGCCAGGCATTTCCTGAGTGCAATGCCACGGGGAGAAAAAGGCGTTTTTGCCGTGTTGTCAGCGCGGGTCGGGTCCATCGACGACAACAGGCTCGGCGGCTGGTACTCCTACCGCGCGTCCAAGGCCGCGTTGCACATGCTGGTGCGGACCTACGCTGTCGAACTGGCGCGCCAGAATTCGCGGGCGCTGTGTGTCGCGTTGCACCCCGGTACGGTAGATACGCAACTTTCCAGGCCCTTTCAGGCCAGCGTACCCGATGCAAAGCTCTTTTCACCTCACTACGCCGCCGAGCGCCTCTTAAGCGTGATCGACTCGCTCGATGTGTCGGCTTCCGGCAAGGTTTTTGCGTGGGACGGGAAGCCGATAGCGTTCTGACTGCTGTTGGGGCAGCCAAATAGCGAAGATAGGCGCATTATGCAGCCATCGCGTTGTTCAGTCCCGGGAGCTCATGTCCACATTCCTTAAGCTGTCTCTGGGTGATCCATTCTTGCGGGCCTTGCTGCTTGTGGTGCTGCTGGCCTTTGGGAGTAACGCGATGAGCTACGAAGAACCCGGGTACGCCGTAGTCAGCCAATCAGGCGCCCTCGAGTATCGCCGGTACGAGCCTTACCTGGTCGCCGAGACGTTTGTGGAGGGCGCGGCTGACTTCGACAGCGCCGGAAACGAAGGCTTTCGCAGGTTGTTCCGGTACATCGCCGGCGGCAATACCGGCCAGTCAAAGATCGCGATGACAGCTCCGGTGTCCCAGGCGGCCCAGGCCGAAAAGAGCGAGAAGATCGCGATGACAGTCCCGGTCCAGCAGGCCGGATCTGCGGCCGGCTGGCGGATTGCCTTCATGCTGCCGCGACAGTACACGCTGGACACAGCGCCAGTCCCGAGTGATTCGCGAGTCCGGATCGTTGCGGTGCCGGGCAGGACAGTGGCGGTGCTGCGCTACGCGGGCCGCTGGACGGAAAGCAACTACGTGGAGCACCGCGACGAATTGCTGAAAAGCCTGGCGGCACAGGGCATCAGGACTTCCGGTGAACCCTGGCTCGCGCGCTATAACGCGCCGTTCAGTCTGCCGTTTCTCCGTCGCAACGAGGTGCTGATCGAGGTCGACCGGACGCCCGGAGGAGCTGCCCCCCGTGACTGAAAATCGTCTGGTCCTCACCAATTTCCAGGACGGCGCCGAACTGGTCATGCCCGGGGCGAACTGGCGAGGATTCAGCGACCGCGTCATGGGTGGTGTCTCGGATGCAGAGTTCAGCCGGGCGTCCGTTGCGGGCAAGGACTGTGTGCGCCTGACTGGTCGAGTTACACGGGACAGCGGTGGCGGATTTATCCAGATGGCTCTGGATGTCGGTTCTCGTGGAGCCAGTTTCGACGGATCTGCGTACGCAGGGGTCGAATTCCTGGTCTACGGCAATGACGAGGACTACAACTGCCACATCCGAACGGCAGATTGCGGCTGGTACGACCAGTCCTACCGCGTTACCTTCAGGGCTGAATCACGCTGGCAACGCCTGAGATTTGCCTGGCCTGACTTCAAGGCCAACGGGGTCAAGGCGCCGCTCGATCCGTCGAAACTGCAGCGCATCGCATTGCTGGGCTGGATGCGCGACTTCATGGCGGATATTTCGCTGGCAGAGATGGCTCTCTATTCCTGAGTGCGGCCCGCAGCACGAGATAGCCCAGCACACCGGATAGCAATGAGCCCGCGATGATGCCGATGCGCTCGTTGAATACGCCCGACGTATCCATCATTTCAAACGCCAGTGAGCCGATAAACAGGCTCATCGTGAAGCCAATCCCGCAGAGGACCGAGACTCCATGTGGAAGATGGCGTCCGCCGTTACGGTGCCAAAGGATATGCCGGCGTTGGCGAAGGCGAATACCGGCAGAATGCCGAAAGCCACCGTGGCGTCACGATTATCAGCCCCTGCCGCCGGGCCGTGCGGGCCAGCTTCAGCAGGTCCCGGTCCCGGGTGATCAGCCAGTTCGCGCCCGCCGACACGGGAGGATAGGGCATTCAAAGCACTTCCCAGAAGCCCGGGGAATCCCGGGCCGGGCAGGCCGGGTTGTCGTCGGCCGCACCCCCTAATCTCCCCTTCCCCGCCAGTTTCTCGCCCCGCACAGCACGACCGGCGCACGCGGGCCCGGCCGGAATCCGGCACTGTGTCCGACGTCCTGACTTAGCCGCGCTCCAGACGG
>JAQBGF010000025.1:0-5515 GCA_032122615.1 Gammaproteobacteria bacterium
CCATCGGTGTCGGATTCCGGGGCTGGCCCGAAAAGGGCCGTTGCTCCCGCCAGGTCGTCAGCCGTCGGGTTTTCGATAGCGCCAACGAATGTGCTCATGATCGCCGACTGCACGTCCTCATGGCCAAGGCCAAGCGCGTGCCCGAGTTCGTGCATCGCCACCCTGCGAACATCTGAAACGGACCACTGCCATGGTCCCGAGTAGACGGCCCAGGAGAAATTGCTGTTGAAAAGGACACCGGCCTGTACGCGAACGCCGTTCACCGAATAACTTGTGGTCGTCGCCAGCACCCCACTGCCCCACGAATCTCCGCAGTTTGTACTGGAAAAATCCACTCCATTCCTGGCGGGCGACGAGCCAGACGGGCTGTTACAGGGATTCCTGTATTCGTCCGTGACGATGAGGTAATTAAAGGCCGTATCGCCACTCCACTGCGCCATCGCGTCTTCAAACGTGCTGTTCCACATGCCGTTAGCACCTGGAATGTCCACGTAGAACGTGGTCTCCGGTTCCGGCCACTGAAAACTGCTCAGGGTGTAGGCACTAACAGCCGAGCCCTGTGTGCAGGCGAGCACGGCCATCAGGCCGTAGCCGAACCAGGCCCGGCGGTTCCTCACGGCTTCGCCTCGTGACCTGGCGCCAGAGCGGCAACGCTTCGGCGAATCTCATCCTTGAATTCGGTTGCGCTCATGGCCGGCCGGGATGGCGTGGGCACATCCTCAACGAGAACGCCGCGTGCCGTACCGGTACCTGGCAGCACCTGCCGCTGTTGTGCGACGGACGCATCGATCCTGATTCCAGAGATGGCCTTCCCCGCGGGCGTGAAGACTGCCGGCCGGCCGGTGTTCTCGTCGACCCGCTCAAGGAAGTGGCCCTGGCTCCAGCCAACGAGCGGGTTTACCTGTCGTTCAAGGAGGGATTCCACGAAGTAAATCCCCGTCTCACCGACTACGGGCAATACCATGTCGGAAACTTCCATGGTGTAGCCCGCCACCGTTCCCCCGGCGAAGCGCAGTTCCAGCTCGGCGCCAACTTCGGGGCCCTTGATGCGATCGAGCACCACGATACGAACGTACGTGGCAATCTGCCCGTCGGGACTCTCCACGCGGGATTCCGCCGACACAACCCAGCCCTCGATGATCAGGTCTGCGTGATCGCCCAGCTCGTCGAAGCTGAACTGCAAAACCGATGAGGCAACGGCCGGTGTGGTCACCAGCGCCAGAGCCCATGCGATGAGCAGGGTTCGGGTCCACGACAGTGGAGGATCCGAGCGAGTTTGCGACATTGCGTGGATCCCTCAGATCTGATTGCTGCGGATCTTCGGCCCGAAGTTTGGCCAGCCCTGCTCCTTCTACATAGAACTCACAGCTTCAGTATTGAACTGCGTCGTATAACCCCTGATTCATTGCGGGTTCTATCGGGATTTACAGCGAGTCGGGGACGGAGTTCGCAGAAGACTGGCTGGAGTCATCGGCAAACCGGTCTCTCAGAGAAATTCCCTGCTAGCGAAGTCAGGCTGAGTTTCTGCATTGCTCGTTTGGTTATGTCAAGCCGGGTGCCTGACCCACTACGCAAATGCCGGCATCACCCGCTCGCCGATCAGGCGGATCGATGCGGCCACGGCGTAGCCCGCATGACCAGCCAGATACGCGCCTCTGCCGCGCATCGTCCTGATTTTCCTTGACGTGCCAGGCCCAGAAATTCAGCAGCCGGAAGTCGTCATCCTTCCGCCCGGCGCTGGCCCGCTCCGCCTGTATGGTCTTGTTGATTCGCGCGACATGTTGCGGCAGGTGATCGCCGACAAAAATGCCCTGCGCATAGCGGGCGCTGGAGGCGATCATCTGCGGGCCGCCCGCACACACGAAGACGTCGGGTGGCGGTTGCGTGACCCACGACGAGTGGTAATACATGACTTCGTACATGCCACCCTTGTAGGTCACCGGCTTGCCCGGCGCCGACGCCGATATGTGCGCGGCCGCCCGAGATCTCGTTCAAGGTCAACAAGGCATTGGCCATTTTCAGCGGATGCAGCTCATAGGGCGATACCGCCACCGGGCCCAGCTTGATCGTTTTGGTTACCCTCGCCGCCTCGACGAAATTGATGAAGGGATCCCGCGTATCGTGCATGTTGGACGTCCAGATGCCAGCCATGCCGTAGCTCTCGGCGAGCTGCGCCAGCCTGGCGATTTCCAGATGGGAGTTATTGGCTTCCAGGATGACGTGGAACTTCATGGGATTTCCTTTGGCAATCGCATAGTCGAGGGCTGATTCAGTTACCAGTAACGTCGTGCAGGACTGGATCGAGGCAGAGCAGGCAATTGACTCGGAGCTCTAGAAGTCCTGAGCGATCACTTCACACTCGAACATCTGAAGCACGAACGCTGTGAACCACTTCGGCCAGTGCCTTGAAGTCCGCCAGCCGCGTTGTTGATCGCCGTGCCACGAGGGCGATTGTGCGCTTAGGGCAAGGTTTGGCCATTGGACGCGAAACCAGGGTGGGACTGTCTGTTAGTCCGCACTTAACCGCCATCTCCGGGATCAGCCCGATGCCGAGTCCGGACTCGATCATCTGCACCAAGGTCAAGAGACTGGTTGCCTCAACTCCCTCCGTCGATCGCAGGGTCGACACGCCACACGCATACAGCGCGTGATCACGCAGGCAATGCCCCTCCTCGAGGAGTAGCAGCCGGTCTGTTAGCGACGCCGTGACGTGCACTACTCTCGCCTTCACTTGCGGATCGCCCTTTCGCCCGACGATCCAGAGTTTGTCATCGAAGAGCGGTTTCACGATCATGTTGGCCGTATCGTATGGCAACGCGATCAGTGCAAAATCGAGCTGGCCGCCTTCCAGTCGCGACAGCAGATTTTCTGTCAGATCCTCGCGAAGGGCCAGATGCAGATTGGGATAGCGCTCCCGAAGCAACTGTAGATACTGCGGAAGCAGAAACGGCGCGATCGTCGGAATAACACCGAGCCGCAGCAGCCCTGTCATCGGCTGCGTTGCCCGATAGGCGCCTTCCACCAGATCCTGCGCCGCCGCCAGTATTGCGCGTGCCTGCTTAACCGACGTCAGCCCGATAGGCGTCATCAGAACCGTCTGCTTGTCCCGCTCCACCAATTGCGTGCCGAGCGCCTTTTCCAGCTCCTTCAAGCCTGCGCTCAGCGTCGACTGGGTGACAAAGCACGACTCCGCTGCTCGTGTGAAATTGAGCTGATCGGACACCGCCACCAGGTAGCGCAGTTGCTTGAGCGAGGGTAACGCGGTCATGGCTGGACAACGTCGTTATTGAAGAAATCGATCATACCTGACATTATTATTGATTGGCTAATGCCAAGCGGAGCGCACAAACTTTAGGGCCATAGGACTCACCATCAGGGTTCGATTACCAATATCGATCACTGCAATCGATTCAATCTGTAAAGATGATCCGTTCGATCAAGGAGAACCACGTGCAAAAGAAACTGATGCCGTTGCTGGTCGCATTCGCGGTCGCTGCTCTGCCGTTCATGCCAACGGTTACCTTCAGTGCCCAGGGTGAGCCGAGATCAAACCAGTTCTGGTGGCCTGAGCAACTCGACCTGTCGCCGCTGCGGCAGCACGCAGCCGAATCCAACCCGCTGGGCGAAGAGTTCGACTACGCCAGGGCATTTACCAGCCTCGACCTCAATGCCGTCAAGCAGGACATCAAGACGGTGCTGACGACATCGCAGGAATGGTGGCCTGCCGACTACGGCAATTACGGACCGTTCTTCGTCCGGATGGCCTGGCACGGCGCCGGTACGTACCGTGTGAGCGATGGGCGCGGCGGCGCCGGTGGCGCTCAACAGCGCTTTGATCCACTCAACAGCTGGCCGGACAACGCCAGCCTCGACAAGGCGCGGCGACTGCTGTGGCCGATCAAGCAGAAATACGGCCAGAAAATCTCCTGGGGCGACCTGATGGTTCTGACCGGGACTGTCGCGATGGAGTCCATGGGCTTCCAGACCTTCGGCTATGGCGGCGGGCGCAACGACGACTGGGAGCCCGACCTGGTCTACTGGGGCCCCGAGCAGAAGTTTCTTGCCGATGAGCGCTACAGCGGCGACCGGAAACTGGAGCAGCCGCTCGCAGCCGTCCAGATGGGCCTGATTTACGTCAACCCCGAGGGTCCGAACGGCAATCCGGATCCGCTCGCCGCCGCGAAGGACATTCGCGAAACCTTTGGTCGCATGGCGATGAACGACGAGGAAACTCTGGCGCTCATCGCCGGTGGCCACACTTTCGGTAAGGCGCATGGCGCCCATGAACCCTCCAAATGCGTGGGACCCGAGCCCGCCGCCGCGGGCATTGAGCAGCAGGGATTTGGCTGGGAAAACAAATGCGGCCGTGGCAATGCGGGCGACACGGTGACCAGCGGTCTTGAAGGCGCGTGGACGGCGAATCCGGTAGCGTGGACCAAGCAATACCTCGACCACCTGTTTACCTTTGACTGGGTGCAGACCAGGAGTCCCGGCGGCGCGATCCAGTGGATTCCCGCGCGCGGCGAGGGATCAAATCTCGTGCCGGACGCCCACGATCCGTCGAAGCGGCATGCGCCGATCATGTTCACGACGGACCTCGCGATGAAGTTCGACCCGGCCTATCGGAAAATCGCGATGCGGTTTCGGGAGAACCCGGAGGAGTTCCGGCTCGCGTTCGCCAAGGCGTGGTTCAAGCTGACCCACCGCGACATGGGCCCACGTGCCCGCTATCTCGGTGGGGAGGTCCCGCGTGAGGACCTGATCTGGCAGGATCCGGTCCCCCGCGTGGATCATGCGCTGGTCGATGCCGGCGATGTGGCTGCGCTCAAATCCAAAGTCCTCGCTTCGGGCCTGACCATCCCGGAACTGGTCCGGACGTCCTGGGCGTCGGCTGCCACGTTCCGTGGTACCGACAAGCGCGGTGGCGCGAACGGGGCGCGCATTCGCCTCGCGCCGCAGAAGGACTGGGAAGTTAACAATCCGCGTGGGCTCGCCAAAGTCTTGCAGCGCCTCGAGGGCATCCAGACGGACTTCAACCGCTCACAGTCCGGCGGGAAGAAAGTCTCGCTCGCGGACATTATCGTTCTGGGTGGCGCCGCCGCCATCGAGCAGGCCGCGAAGAACGCCGGCTACGCCGTGCAGGTTCCGTTCACGCCGGGACGCACCGACGCGACGCAGAAGCAGACCGACGTGATGTCCTTCGCCGTGCTTGAACCGACCGCGGACGGTTTCCGGAACTATTTTGGCAACGGTAATGGCCGATCGCCGACGGAACTGCTGGTCGATCGGGCGAGCCTGCTGACGATAACTGTTCCCGAAATGACTGTGCTGGTCGGGGGCATGCGGACCCTGGACGCCAATGCCGGACAAACGGGATACGGTGTGTTTACCGGTCGGCCCGGGACCTTGAGCAACGACTTCTTCGTGAACCTGCTCGACATGTCCACGAAGTGGAGCAAGTCCGCAACGACAGATGGCATTTACGAGGGACACGATCGCGCGACCGGCAAGCTCA
>JAQBGF010000026.1:0-3122 GCA_032122615.1 Gammaproteobacteria bacterium
GGGTGATCGCTGACAAACCGGTGGAGTTCACCCCGGTAGCGGGGGTCAACATAGTCATCAATCGAGAGGGCCAGGCGATCGCGAATGATCGGCCCGTGCTTCCAGCCGAGCAACATGGTGGCCGTGCTCACGGCCACAAAGTTTTGCCGCAACATCCACGTCAGGAGATTGGTGCCCGAGCGCATCAGGCCCACGATCCGGATGACGGTCACCGGGTCACTCGGGCAGTAGGTCAAAGCAGATGCACAGCCGCTCTTCGGCTGACCGGAACGCGATCGTTCGATGAAATAGCGACGACGGAAACATCACGATCTGTCCGGGCTTGGGGTTGTGCAGCCGGGTCGGCGGTGGCGGGCCGGAAAGCTCGGGATAACTATCGCCCGCCAGGCCGAATTCGATCGCGCCCTCGTGCCTGGGCGCGGCGCTCGGTAACTGCAGGTACACGCAGCCGCTCAGCCACCCGGTCGGGTGATTGTGAAATCGCTGGTGGCCGCCAGTCAGCAGGCGCACGTACCAGCCGTGCAGGCGCGCGGTGCCGGGCCAGCGCCGGCACAAGGCCACGCCGGCCTGGTCGCCGTTTGCCAGCATTGTGCCCCGGTAGCGATTCAGTTCCTCGACCAGGTCGTGCTCCAACCTGGCCAAAGCACCACTGGCGTGCGCGAAGAGGTTCCCGCCGGTCTGGTAGCCGCCGATCGTCGACACACCGCGGGGTTCCCACACGGCATTGAACTGCCCCGCCTCCCGCATCACGTCAGACAGGAAATCAGCGTCGGCGCGCGTGTATCGGTCGACAATGCTTACGTACGCCAGGGGCTCCGGGCAAAATGGATGAGGATCCGGCCGCCCCAACTGCTGGGCCGCGTAGGCGCTCAGTGCTGCTGAGTGCAGATTGCCTGCCTCCTCGGCCGGATGCCGTTCGATATCGGCGAAAAACTGGTGGTGCCGGCCCAGGCGTAGCAGGCATTCCAGTGCCTGGGCGTGCGCATAGTGCGTGTTCGCCGCCCCGAAGCAGGCCCGTGCATCCTCAAGGCGATTCTGCGCCTTGAAAATCTGCCCGAGACTCTCATTGGCCTCCGCGATTGCCGGTTCGATCGCTATCGCGCGCTGATAGCTTTCGATGGCTTCGTCGGTGCAACCCAGGCCGCACTGCGCCTTGCCGAGTGCCTGGTGCACGGCGGCGGCCCCCGGCGCCAGCGTGGCCGCCACGGACAGGTACGGGATGGCGTCGCCCGCGCGGCGGACCTGGCAGAGCAGGTTGCCAAGACTGAGATTGGCGCGCGCGTTGCGGGCATCAAGACATAGCACCGCCCGATACTGCTCCTCCGCCGCATCCAACTCTCCCTGCGCGTGCAATGCATTGCCGAGATTGAGTTGTACTTCTGTGCTTTGCGGGGCCAGCCGCAGGGCAATCCGCAGGCGTTGCACGGCTGCCTCCGGCCTGCCGAGCTTGACCAGCATGGCGCCGAGATCGCTGTGGGCGGCCACACACCCGGGCGCAGCCGCCACGGCGCGTTCGAGCAGCTGTGCGCCTTCGGCCACCCGGCCGGCCTGGAACCGGACGAGGCCCTGTAAGTGCAACGCCTCGGGGTTCTCCGGGTCATCGCGGAGCAACTCAAGACAGCTTGCTTCGACCTCCGCCGCCCGACCGGCCGCAAGGGCCACCCTGGCAGCTGCGATCACTGGTTTTTCCGCCGGCATTCTTCTTTCTGCCTGGGAGAGATCCGAGCCATCGGCTCAATGCCGGGCCAGTTCCTCGGCCGTGGCCTCGCGCACGTCGATCACCACACCCTCAAAACGCAGGGTGATGCCGGCAAACCGGTGGTTGGCATCCACGGTTACCGTCTCCGCATCGACGGCCGTCACAACGTACCGCACCTGCGCACCGGAGGAACTGTCCCTGCGGGTGACCTGACCGCCAGGCGTTATTGGCCCGTCGTTCTGCAAGTACGCGCGGGGAATCACTTCAACCAGTGCCGGCTGCCGCTCGCCAAAGCCCTGTTCGGGGCTGATGCGGATGTCGAATCGCTCCCCGGCCACCCTGCCCCTTAGCTCGCGCCCGAGGATGGGCAGGGCTCCTTGCGCGCCGTGGACGTAGGCAAGTGGCCGGCCCTCCGGCGAGCTTTCGAGCACCTGGCCCGACTCGTTGCTGATCTTATACTGGACAGTGACGACACAATCATCGGCAATGCGCATGGCAACTCCGGAAGCCTGCGAGGAACGGGGGCGGTTGACTCACAGCTGGGCGAGTTCCTCGGCACTGCCCTCGCGAACGTCAACGACGATGCCCTGGAAGCGCAGGGTCATCCCGGCCAACGGGTGGTTGCTGTCGAGAGTCACCATTTCCGAGTCGAAGGCAGTAACGAGGTAGGACACCTGCAGTCCCGATTCGTCGCTGCGCGTTACCCAGCGGCCAACGGTCAGTTCATCGGCGTCCGCCAGGTACGAGCGGGGCAAGACTTCGACCAGTGCCGGCAGACGCTCGCCGAAGCCCTTCTCCGGACTGATCGTCAGGTCGAAGTGATCGCCAGCAACCTTGCCCGCCAGGTCGCGCTCAAGGGCAGGCAGAATTCCCGCCGCGCCGTGCAGGTAAACCAGCGGCTCCCCATCCGGCGAACTGTCGAGCACCTGGCCCGACTCGTTGCTCAACTTGAACTGGATACTGACGAGACAATCGTTGACTATGCGCATGGCGGCTCCGGAATGCTGCTGCGTCCTGTTTTGCAGAGCGTATTGTCCGACCCGCTGCGGGTCGGGTCAAATCGGCGTCGTCAGATTCGCACAGGCCGCGCGTGACGACGGTCTGCTATTCTCCAGCCGCAACCCGACACCCGGGCCCGGGAGTTTACCTAATGCGCTTCACGCCGGGCATTTCACAGCGCCAGGAGATCGCAGCCGCATGCCTGAGACGCCGTACCTCGAAGCAGTAAAACGGCAGTACGAGGATTTCCCTTACCCGCCCCGCAATCCCGCCGACGAATCAAACCGCCTGATCCACGCGATCTCGGGCAATCTTCTCGTCATCAACCACCACTGCTTCCGCGGCAAGAAGGACTTTCGCTCCGGTTTCCGGGCCCTGGTGGCCGGCGGCGGCACCGGCGATACCGCGATCTATCTGGCCGAGC
>JAQBGF010000027.1:0-38278 GCA_032122615.1 Gammaproteobacteria bacterium
CCGATGCCGGCCGAGAACGACCGTCTCGGTCCCGCCACGGCTTGCTCGGCCGACTTCTGCCCCGGGTGTTTCATGAAGGTTCGTCGCGAGAGGCCGGAAGCCCTATCGGCCAGGGCCTGTCCCGCCACCGTCCGCGCCACTACGGAGTGACTCAGACGGCGGGACGACGATGCCGGCCGAACGTGGCAACATGGGAATCATGAAAATCGACATTATCCTCAACGAATTCGCTTCTCCCACTGAAGCAGCGGAGCTCGGCCTGATGGCCGAGAGATATGGCGTGCGCGGCGTCTGGGCCAGCAACTACGGCTGGTCACGCGATCCGTTCTTTACGCTGTCGCTGCTCGCGCACCAGTCATCGCGAATCCGCATGGGCCCTATGGCCATCAGCCCTGCCGAACTTCACCCGCTGAAAATGGCAAACCTGCTGTTTTCGCTGAACGAGCTCAGCGGTGGCCGCGCCATGATCATGGTCGGCGGCGGCGGTGCCGTGCTGCAGTCCATCGGCAAGAAGCGCGAGCGGATGATCCGCAGGGCCCGCGAATGCCTGGAAATTCTCAAGGGCGCATCGCCCGACAAGATGATGAATTACAGCGGCGAGATCTATAAAGTCTATGGCTACCAGCCAAAGTGGTACACGGACAAGCCGCCGCTGATCTACTTCGGCTCGAACCACGAGCAGAGCCGCAAGCTGTCGGCTGAGCTCGCCGACGGTCTCATCACCAGCGATTTCGTGGTGCCGTTGATGAAAGACTTCATTGAGAAGACCCACGCCGATCTGCGGGCGGCCGGCCGCTCCCCGGGGGACTTCCGGATCAGCAATTTCTGGGCCTGGCACATCAAGAAGGATGCGGAGGCGTCCATGCGCGAGGCACGGCGGGAACTGATGCTCCGGGGCTGGCTGGGCAGTCAGTATTTCGCGCCGTTTCTCGGACCGGAAGAGCTGAAACTGATGAGGGCTCACGAGAAGGATTTTCTAAACGCCTTCCTGCGCAGCACCGATGTCATCGAGAACGTGCCCGACACGCTGGTGACAAAGATGATCCGGAATATCTCCTTTGTCGGTGGTCTGGACCAGATCGAGCCCGCCATCGAAACCCTGAAGGCTTTTGCTGCGGCAGGCCTGACCGAAATTGCCCTGCGGGTGCACGATGATCCCGCCGACGCGATCAAGCTGATTGGCGAGCAGGTGGTACCGGCGCTGGAGGCACACGGATGAACAGCGACAGCCTTGCTGGCGGCCAACTGAGCCGGCGCGGACTGCTGCTGGCCGGCGGCCTTGGCGCAGGCTGCGCAGGGCTGGCTGCTGCTGCCGCCCTTGCCGATGGAGGAAAGGAAACGCCGGAGGAAAAGGCCAACGCGGCACTCGTCACCCGGTTCTGCCTCGACTGGGCCACCCGGGACGTCGGGAAGCTGGTGCCATACCTCGCGGACAAACTGGTCTACCAGATGTTCGAGGGCCGCCCGGACATCCTGGGCATCGAAGGCTTTCGACGGGAGATGGACCCGTTCCTGAAGGACCTCGCGCACGTGGAGTGGGAAATCCTCCGCACTTTCACGATCGGCCAGATCGTGATCAACGAGCGCATCGACCGCTTCATCGCCAAGCCGGGCGGGCGCAGCATGCATTTCGAGATCGCGGGTCTTTTTGTCGTCAAGGACGGCAAGATAGAACTGTGGCGCGACTACCGGCTGCCGGGCAGCAAACCGCGTGTTGAAGTGGAGAAAGGCGGGCCTGCGGGCTAGTCCCGCACCGGCATCACGTCGAATGCGATGCTGATGCGCTGCTCCACGGATATAAAGGGCAGTGTGCGGTGATAAAAGTACGAGGGAAACACCACGAGCCGCCCGGCCACCGGGGCCACGATGCGGCACTCCGGTTCCTCCGTGTGAATCACTCGCGCCGGCAGCTGGCCGAATTCCAGCGCCCCCGCATCGCCGGGTTCTGCCGCAATCCCTGGCGGAACCTGCACGTAGTAGACCCCGCTCAGCCAGCCGAGCGGGTGCAGATGCGGCAGCTGGTGCCCGCCGGGCCTGAGAACCGTCGCCCAAAGACGCAAGGTCCAGTGGTCCGTCGCCCAGTCCATGGCCGGGTGGCTCGCATAGCCGCTCTTCCGCCAGGCCGCGATAACCGCGCGCAATTCCGTATCGAGCGCCTCTCGCAGGGCGCGCAGCAGCGGTTGCTGGTCGGCGTTGAATTCGCCGGTCTGGGAACCGCCCCGGGTCGACTTGCTCGCCGGGTTTGCCAGCAGTGATGGATCGGCGAGCACTGCGGCCGCCAGGCCAGCGTTGAACGCGACGAGGCTCGCAAAGCCGCGCGGGAGTGACAACTCCCCGACATGCACCAGTCGTTCGAGATCGATCAGTTCGCGCGCCTCGCCTGCCCGCCCCGCGTCTCGGAGCGCCACCGCCCGTGCCGCCAGCACCAGTCGCTCCCCCGGGTGCCGGCCGAGGAAGTCTGCGCAGAGCGCCAGCGCCTCACCGCCGCGGCCTTCGGCGGACAGCAGCGTGGTGAGATCGGCAACCGCCCGGGCGTTGTCGGGGTTGGCCCGCACCGCCGTCGCGAGCGCGGCAAGGGCATGCGTTGTCTGGCCCAGTTGCTGGCAGGCAAGTCCGAGGTTAATCAGCGCCATATCGTCCGGGCCGGCCGCCAGGGCCGCCTCAAGCACCGGAATTGCATCGGCATACCGCTCAAGACCGCACAAGACTGCGCCGCGGGTGACCAGCGCCTCCTGCCTGCCAGGCGCGATCGACAGCGCCGTGTCGCACTCCACCAGTGCCTCGTCGCCGCGACCCGCCTCAACGAGCGTATTCGCCAGGTTGCAGCGCACCTCCAGGTCGTCCGGAGACAGCGCCAGTGCCCGGCGGTGACAGTCGACCGACGCCTGGAGATGTCCCCGGAACTGCAACAGCGCTCCCAGGTTTGCGAGGGCCTTCCGCGAGTCCGGGTCCCGGGCCAGCGCTTTGCGAAACGCGGCCTCTGCCAGTTGCAGGTAGCCGGCAGCGAGGTAACTCAACCCGAGCTCGGCAGGGGGCTCCGGATCGTTGTCGGTTGCCTCGACTGCCCTGCGCAACAGGCGCAGGGAGTGGTCGAAGTCCCCGGCATCGCGGGCCAGAATCCCCCGCAGGCGCAACGCCTGGGGATGAGACGGCTCGGCGCGCAGGACGATAGCGTACTGCTCGTCGGCCTCGCGCGTGCGCCCGGCCCGGTGTAATGCCATGGCCTGGCGCAGCGCCGCACCGCTGCCGGTCAGCCCTTCCGCAGCCACCGGGACAAGCCCGTGCCGGTAGCTACCAGCCAGCCTACCGGGCCGCAATACGTCAGCCCGTTGCCACACTGATTCACAGGAACAGGAACCATCCCAGCAACATCAGGTACGCGGCGGGAAACAAGATGCGCGACGAGAGATCGACATTCTGCGCCCACTTGTCCTTCTGTTTGGTCCCGAGAAATGCAGAGAATACGACAACGAATAATGCGAGAAAAACCAGCAGTGTGCCGCCAACCGACAAATAGTCCATGCGGGTCATATAGGGAAGGCGGGGAAGCAGACTTGCCAGCACAAAGCGATTCGCAATCAACGTAAGGACAGAGCTTGTCGCAATTCCGATGCGCACACCGACATCTTCCCTGCGAAACCAGAACGCCGCGCCCGACATAACAACCACAACACTTAGCGGCAATACAACCTGCCACAAGTAGTACTCAATATGGCGGTCAGCCTCGAAGCGGAAGCCAAAGCCGGCCGCACGAACTGTCTCGATCGGATGATAGGGCAGGGTCACCGCCTCATATCTCAGGATTTTCCAATCTGGCAGGGAAAGCTCGTCCGCGATAGCCCCGCCACGGATCGACGGATCGGCAGGATAAACACCGGGAACGAACTCCAATTGATCCGCGCTATATCCTGCCGCGGCAAATTGCACGGTGAACGTATGCTTATCCCTTGGGAACTCGTACAAGTACAGGGCTTGCGAAAACTTCGCCGTGTATCGCTGATGATAGGTGACAGTCCCGTCAGGCTCGATCTGGACGACTTCAGGCAGTGATGTCGTCATCAATCCGGTAAGATTGACAAGAGTCAGCCGCGGGTTCCAGACGGTATCCAGCGGTATCTGGCGTACCGGTGCCCCGGGGCTCGCGAGACGACGGTCCTCCCAGCGTAAACGTACATAAACGTTGGCGGTAAAATTCTGGTTGGCATCATCAATGGCATCGATATCGATCAGGAATATCAGAAAACTGACCTTGGTCGGCCCCTTCAACTCTTCGGGGCGAATAGCCGTCTGCTCGGCCTGCGCTACTGCCTCCGCTTCGGCTCTCTTCACCGCCTCTTTCGCCGCTTTCTCGACAACCTGTTTCACGGCTTTCTCGGTAGCTTTCCCGACCGTCTTCTCCATTGCCTTCTCAGCGGCCTTCCCCACCGTTTCTTCCACCGCCTTCCGGGCGGCTATATCCGCCGCCTTTTCCACCGCCTCCTTGTCTAATTGCTCAATCGCCTGTTCGACGGTCGTATCCGCTTCAGGATCAGTGCCAGCCCCGGTTGCGCCTAACGCGGCAATACTGAGGACGAGGCTGACGAGCACCAACGACCGTCGGGAAACACGGGGCCAAGTTCTGAATTTCATCAGCGCCATATATGTAAACCGCTTTGGTAAGGGCCAGCGGCGACCCTATCCCTTCCGCAGCCACTTCTGCTTGGCGCCGAAGCCGAGTTTCCATAGCCAGGTCTCGGTGTACAGGATCCGGTCGGCCACGATCTTCACCACCTGCCGCTCGAAGGGCTTGCCGGGGTCCATCGCCAGGTCACTCATCCACTCGTGCCAGCGAAAGATCTTCATCCCGTGATCCCAGCCGGGCGCGTGCGGCTCAATGATGGTGGCCTCACCGAAAATCTGGGCGCCGCGGGCGCTGTGCCAACCGTGGTACGCGCCGTGAACCGCGACCGAGATGTGCGGATCACGCTGCAGAGCCTTGAGCTTGGGTGTGCCCGGGTCCGGCAGGATGTAGAGATCGAGGCCGTCAGCGTAGTACTCGATTGGGCTGGCGATCGGTTGCCCCTTGGCACTGACCGTTGCCATGACACACATGTTGGTGGAGCCAAGCAATTGCTGGATACGGTCTTCCAGCTGGTCGCGTGGCAGTTCAGTCAGGGGCCAGGGTGGTTCCACCCAGCGGTAGGCGGTGCTCATGTGAATACTCCAGGTAAAGCGTCCGGCAAAGTCCGGAAAGCCATTCTAAGGAGTAATCGGCGTGAACTCCGCAACCCCGGCCAGGCTGCGCTGTGGCTTCGCCAGCCCGGTATCGATTTGCCCGACGATTTCACCCGTCTCCAGATCCACCTTCGACATCACCCCGGTGAAAATATTGGTGCAGAAGGCGTGCCGGTCGTCGGTGGATGCCGTAATCATCGCGTAACCGTAGGCATCGAGCGGCAGTGTCCGGATCGAAGCGCCTTCGCGGTCGATAAAATCGATAAAGCTGCCCCGCAGGAGCAGCAAGGTGCCGTCCTTGCGGTAGGCCACGCCGGTGGTCCACTTCTGCCGGTACTCATCGCCGCCGGGGTAGGTCACGAGGTCCGGCAGCTGTCGAATATTGCGAACATCGAAGCGCAGCACGCGCATGCCGAGATCGGTGATGTAGCTAATGAATTCCCCGCCGGGCTCAAGCACTGAGTGCGTGACACCGTGAAAGCCGGTCAGCGATTCGGGCGTCTCGTTGTCGAATTCGGCAAGCTTGCGAAACGATGGGTCGAAGTGCGCGATACGCCCGTAGCCGACCACACCCGTACCCGGCAGCGGCCGCATGTCACCACCGACATAGGGCTTGTCGCCCTTGAGGTATTCGCAGAGAAAAATGCTGCCGTCCCGAGCAAAGCACACGCTACCCCAGCCACGATCACCAAAATCCACGGCCGGCAGTTGCTTGCCCTCGGGACTCACACGGACGACGGCGTGGGCAAAGGGATCGAAACCCCACAGCACCCCGTCCGGGCCAAAACGCAGGTTGACGATGAGGTGTGTTGTGCCCTCGGTGTACAGGGTGCCCTTGGGCACCCGGTTCCGGTCGTACTGAAGAATGCGCCCTTCGCCGGCGTGGTCATCGCCGGGCACATTCATCAGGTAGGTACAGCCGAGGAAGATATCCCCGGCGGCAAAGGGCTTCAGGGTCGAGGCCTTGATGCTTGGGCTCTGGGTCAATGCTACATCCCGCGTAAATTCCGGACGCAGCCATTATCCCCCGCTCAAGGCGCGGTTGTGTGTAGGGGGAAACCGAAACCCGGTTGCCCGGGTGTCGGGTAAGACCCTAGGCGTCGTCGATCGGAGCCACCACCCCGAGGAACTGATCGATATCCATCTCGGCCGCCAGCCAGTCGTCCAGGTCGCTTCCGCCCTCAAATCCGCGACTCTCGGCCCGGTAGTAGGCCGCCTCGGCGATCATCCGACAACGGTCTTCGCCACCGCAGGCCGGTGAATCCGCCACCGGTTCCCTCGGTAACCCCTCCGCCCGTTTCGGCTCACCCCGTACTACCACTCCCCGAACGTCCACGCCTGTCCGGGCAGTCACATCGGGCCGAACGATTGCTTCTGCTGTCGCCATGGCATTAACTCCTGTAGATGTGCATGGGTAACTAGCTCACCGTAGCATCATTCGGCCGGCGGGGGCACGCCGCATTAACCTGGGTTATCAGGGCTACCGTGACTTTTCCGGAGGGCGAAATTGGAATCCCCCCTGATCCGAAAACTTCGGCAGTTCATTCCGCTGACCCCGGGAGAGAAGGCAGCGCTCGGCCGGATCGGCGGTCACGTGCAACCGGCCAGGCCCAACGATGTGCTGCTGGATCAGGGCCGGGGCACCGGCGTTGCCGTGTTGCTGCACTCGGGCTGGGCAATTCGCCACCGCACCCTGCGCGATGGCCGCCGGCAGATCATCGACTTTGTGCTGCCTGGCGACCTGTGCGACCCGAGCTGCTACTTCCAGCGGCAGGCGGATTGCGCCGTCAGCGCCATCACTGACGGCACTTACTCACTGGTTCGTGCCTCGGAAATCCTGGACCTGATAGCCGCTTCGCCACGCCTGGGCGCCTTCTTCTGGTGGCTTGATGCCCAGGAAGGACAGTACCTGCGGGCGCACCTGGTGGCCGTCGGGCGTCTGACCGCCTACGAACGGATTGCCTACCTCGTTTGGGAGCTGTGGACCCGGCTGCGCGCCGTTGGCCTTGTCGAGCAAAACACCTTTTTATTACCGGCCAACCAGGCACTGATCGCCGACGCGACGGGTTTAAGCCACGTGCACGTCAGCCGCACCCTCAGCCGGATGGCGCGCGAAAAGTTGCTGCGACGCCTCGATCGCCGCTACCAGATTCTGGACCCGGCGCGCTTTCGCCAGATTGCCCAGGTTGAGGATATTACTGTGTCGCGTCGATTGCCCGAGGCCGTCGCGGCCAGGCTCAAACGCTACTGAGCAGAAACCCCGGGACCGGGTCGCCGCCATCAGTCCGGGATGCTCGGCCGGCGGCGTGACACGGGCGATTTGTAGCCCACCGGTTTCACGACGAAGAGGTCGCACTCCACGCGATCGATTACGCGCTCGGCCGTGGTCCCGATGAAGGGTTGTTGCAACCGGCTGCGCGATACGGCGCCGAGCAGCAGGATATCCGCCTTGGCCATTTCGGCCACTTCGGGCAGAACCCGCGTCGTCTTGCCGGGAATCACATAGCGATGCGCTGGCGGGACGCCATACCGTTTCGCGAGCCGTTCCACGGCGTCAATCTGGCTGTCGTTGGCATGGTCGGCGTGGACGATTGCCATTGTTCCGCCGAAGCAGCCAACCAGCTCCTGCGCCGCGCCGAGCAGTCGCGAGTCCAGCCTCGAGCGCCGGGCGTCCGCGTGACCGGGATCGACGGCCACCAGCAGTGTCGGCTTCCCGGGCAGCGAGTCGGATCTCACCAGCCAGAGGGGACAGGGGCAACTCCGGATCAGCTCCCAGTCGGTGTTCGAGAGTATCCAGCGGGCAATCCGCCCGTGGCGCCCCGACTCGGCGATGAGCACGTCCGGGCGTGACGTCAACACGTGCCGAACCAGGGCCTCGTGCTGCGGATAGTCCCACTCCACCACGCACTTCACCTGCAAGCCACGACGGCGCAGGCCGGCCGCGAGCTTATCCAGCTTCTGGCGCCGGTCACGAATGGCGGCCCTGACGATTTCCTTCGCGGAAATGCGGCCGACGTCAACCATGGGCTGCGGCAGTACAAAAGTGTTCAGAAGGGTCAGGCGTGCGCGGCTGGCAAGTGCCAGCGCCACCGCCTTTTTCAGGCCCGGGTGGCCCTTCTGCAACGGATCGACAACAACCGTAATGGAGCGCCACGCACTGGATTTCACCATTGCATTCCCGCCTATTGCTGCATGTAACGAAGGTGCTCGACGAGCCGGTAGATCAGCGTCTGGGCCGTGGGACGGCCGGGCTCATCGGGTGGCACCTGCGCCTCGAATTCATAGCCCCAGACCGGCATTTGTCGGGTGCCGTGCGCCGGCAACACGGCCCGCCCGTCGATGATTTCCAGCACACGCTTGGCCGGGAACCTGCCACCCGAGCGTTGGGAGAGACGGGTGAGGTCCGGGATCATGACTTTGATCGAAGGGGCGACCGGACCGTCGCCGTATCCGGCCCGGCCGTGGCAGCTGGCACAGAAACGCTGGAACAACTGGTCGCCGCTGTAGTCGATAAACGGTTGCAGCTCGCCCGCCGCACCGGCTGGGGCCGCAACCAGCAGCGCAACGATAAGGAGCATCTTGCGGAGTGTGGTAATCATCTGATCACCATAGAGGCCCGCGCGGCCAGGGCAGAATCCGGGGAATTACCTACCCGGCACTGCCATGCACGCCGCGCCGCTGCTCCTGCACGATCCTGCGACGCTCGGCATAGGCCACGTCCTCCACCCACAGTCGCGCTGCACGCCGCTCAATCCACGGTCGCACCCAGCGGGCCAGCGGTAGCACGTACTTCAATTGCGGCCGGTCGGAGGTGGCGAGCGTCGCCTCGATTACGGCGCAGCGGTCTTCGTCGATTGGCGTGGCGTGAGTTTCCACGACCGAACCAACGCCGTCGCCCCGGACAATTGTCATGACGATCGTGCGCGAGTCGGGGCAGTGAAACCGGGCATCCACCTCGACTGCCAGGCGCCCGAGCACGGCAAAAGCGACCCGCACGGTAATCTCGTCGTCACGGCGCTCGACCACCCGCAGGCGCCTGAATGTGTGCGGGTGGTAGTGCACGCCGTGCCATGGATCGAGCCGGTTGGCGAGCAGGTCTTCGGGGCGGCAGCGGGCCTCAAAACGGACAACGGCATCAATATAGCGGGCAGGACGCGCCGGCAGGACGGGCAATTCTGCCGGGGCCTCGCCGGCATCGTCCAGCCGAACCCACACGAGTACGCCGTCATCGTGAATCGGCAGCGGACGCCAGGCGCCGTGCGGCTTGTCGGAAAACTCCATCCCGTGCCACGGGCACACCAGCCGTCCGCTCCGTACACAACCTGCAGCCAGTGAGGCGCCCATGTGGGGGCAGGCGTCGGGCGCCGCCATCAGGCCGTGTTCGCCAGTCCAGAACACGAACTCGCGGTCGTCGATGCGATAACACCGCGGTACGTTGCCGAAGCGGCGCCGTTCATCGACCACAAACCAGCCGCCACCGGAGCGGCCGAGGACCGTCTGCAACGCCGTGTCCATCCAGCGGGGGTCCGCCTGCTGCCAGTCGGGCAAAGTCGACGCCGCAGGCAACTCCGGCAGGGAACGACCGAAAAGGATGAGTTTTCTCACGAAGCCCCGCCCGATCGCGCGAACGGCCCGCGAACCGCCACAGACCACAGTGGCTCCGGCTCCACGCCGAGCGCGTCCAGCAGCGTACTGGCGGCGAGCATCCCGGACGACGCGGCGCGCTCCATCAGCGCAGAGGGAAACGGCAGTTGCACAAAATCTCCGGCGAGGCCAAGGCCCTGAAAAGGAGTCCGCACCTCCGGCCGCAGCGCGTGGCTGCCCGGCGCGAACGCCGGACAATCCTGCCGGAGCAGGAAGCGCTCTTCAAGAATCGACGCCGCGGCCGTTTCGGGGTACAGCGCGTGCAGACCGTACAGTAGCTGCCGCTTCAATGCCGCCTCGTCGGTCGCGGGCGGCAGCGCGTAGGCGTGCAGTTCCAGCACCGAGCAACCGCTGCGCTGCGCCCACGCGCGGCTTTCATCCTCCAGTTTGTCGTACACGGAGATGTTGTCCAGTGGCCCTACGCCCGCCGTGCCCGCGAAGCCGGCCCGGTTCTTCGCCACGGGACGGTCCAGCCACAGCCGCCAGACCGCGAATGCGTTCGTCACGCGCAGGGAGTCGATCCGGCGCTGCCAGCCGGCATCGTCCAGGCCACGGGAGGCCGCCACGATCTCCTTGAGCGGCCCCACGTCGGTGGCCAGCACCACCAGATCGGCAACCAGCGGTTCGCTGTCCGTCTCAACCACCCAGCCCGCCTCGCGCCGTACCAGCGCACGCGCACTCACACCCGTGCGAACGCTGGCACCGTGTTTACCGAGCAACACGCCGAGCGGCCGGAAGATGCAGTGGGAGAAGGGCCGGTCAGCCACATCGAACACGAGCCCGTCGTGATTGGCTGTGAAATAGAAATGCAACATTTGCAGCAGCTCGGCTGCCGACATGTCGGCCTGCGGATTGAAGCAGGAGTGCGCGAACACGTGCAGTAGTCGCTGACGGGCGAGCGGCGGGAAGTTGAGCGAATCGAGGTAAGCACCTGCCGTGCGCTGATCAAACCCGACATAGGTTTCCGTTCGGTCGAAGCGCAGCATGGCGAGCGCTGCCGGCACGTTCACCTTCACCAGGTCACGCAGACCCAGTGTTTCGGTACGCCAGGTGAGTTTGGCCACGTTGACCAGCGGCGCGTGCGTCAGCCCCGCAAAAGACTCGTTGCCGGTGGGTGTCAGGATCGGGTAGTCGGTAGTGGCCTTGAGGAACTTCAGGTCCGGATCGATACGCCGGAGCAATTGCCGCAGATTGTAGTACTGCCGGAAAAACGCGTGGAAACCCCGCTCCATCTCAAAGGCAGTGCCGTCGCGGAGCCGATCGGGCCAGGCACCGGCGCGACCGCCAAGGAAATCGTCCCTTTCAAGCAGGGTGACCTCCACACCGCGTTCGGCCATTACGACGGCGGCTGAAATTCCGGCCAGCCCGCCGCCGATGACTACAGCGGAGGTTGGTTGGTCGGGAATGTGCAGCCGCCCGCTGAACGACGGCAGAGCCACGCGCCTTGCATGTCGGGATCGTGGGATTAGCACCGGCAGCCCGCTAAATCCGCACGATGAGAATCACGCCCGCTCAGGCCTGGCGCCGACGGCCAGGCGGCGCGGATTCCGCGCACAGTTCCGCCAGAGTGCGCTCGAGGATATCCAGGCCTTCGCTGATCAGCGTATCAGTGGCCGTCAGCGCCACGAGAAAACGCAGGACGTTCTTGCGCCGGCCACAGGAGAGCAGCACCAGGCCATTGCGGGCTGCCGCCTGCACGATATCCCGCGTGAGGTCCGCCTCTGGCAGATCCGCGTTCCCGCCCTTCACGAGTTCCATCGCCACCATGGCGCCAAGTCCGCGCACGTCGCCGATGCAGTCGAAACGCTGCGCGAGCTCTCTGAGCCGGCCGGTAATCAGTTCGCCGATATGATTGGCACGGGCCGGTAGCTTCTCAGCTTCCATCGCCTCGAGGACAGCCAGGGCGGCAGAACAACCGATCGGCGAGGCCGCGTAGGTTCCGCCGAGCCCACCCGGTGCCGGCGCGTCCATGATCGCCGCCTTGCCGATAACGCCTGCCAGCGGAAAACCGCCCGCCAGGCTCTTGGCCACGGTCATCAGATCCGGTTCTACGCCGGAGTGCTCCATCGCAAACATGCGGCCGGTGCGACCAAAGCCGGTCTGGATCTCGTCAGCGATCATCACGATGCCGTGCCGGTCGCAGAGTTCACGAAGTGCGCGCAGGAACTCCGGCGGCGCGATGTAGAAACCGCCCTCGCCCTGCACGGGCTCCACGATAATGGCCGCCACCCGCGTGGGCTCGATCTCTTCCGCAAACAGACTCTCGATCCCGGCAAGCGAGTCGGCCACGCTGATGCCGTGATAAGCGATCGGGAATGGCGCGTGGTGAAGCTCGGCCGGGAAGGGTCCGAAACCGGACTTGTAGGGCGCCGTCTTGCCGGTAAGACCCATCGCCAGTAGCGTGCGGCCGTGAAAGGACCCGCCGAAACTGATAACGCCGGTGCGGCCGGTGTGCACGCGGGCGATTTTCACCGCGTTCTCGACGGCCTCGGCGCCGGTGGTTACCAGGAGCGTTTTCTTCGGCGTCTTGCCCGGCGCCAGTGCGTTCAGCTTCTCGGCCAGCGCCACCGCCGACTCGTACGGCGTCACCATGAAGCAGGTGTGGCTGAAGCGCTCCAGCTGTTTCCGGACCGCAGCCTGCACGCCCGCGTGCAGGTGGCCCGTGTTCAGCACGGCGATGCCGGTGCCAAAATCGATGTACCGGCGACCTTCAACATCCCATAGTTCGGCATTGGCCGCCCGGTCGATATAAACCGGCAACTGGCTCGGCATGCCGCGGGCCATGGCCTGTTCGCGGCGCTTGTGCAGTTCCTGATTACTGCTCATTCGCGTGTCATCCTCGCGACCATTATCTGGTGGCCATTGTACGGTGCCCGAGCCTACTCCCACGTGGCCCGGAAGTCCCGGTGCACCGCCAGCGGATCCTCGCTCGCCCCCGCCGACTTGGCAATTTCCGCCGGCCGGTAACCGGAACTGATCGCCAGCACCCGGACATCACGCTGATCCAGCGTGAATTGCACGCGCCACTCCTTGACCTTGAGCCGGTAGTCAGCGCCATCACGCCGGATTCGCCGGTACGCGTGCGGCTGCGGCCCGAGCATCAGCGTCGCTACAATGCGTGCGCGCAACTCAAGGCCCGTCCGGTCCAGAATCCAGGCGGCCTGTTCGGCGGCCAGCGGCTCGAAATGTACAGCCCAGGCCGTGATCGGATCCGCCGGGGTTGCACCGGCAACCGCCAGGCCCTCGTCGTGCAGCCAGCCCGTTGCAGAAATCGGGTAGGCATCGGTGTAGGGCACGTAGGGCTTGATATCCAGCACCGGCGTGCCGTCCACGAGATCGACATCGCGAATATGCAGTGTCAGGCCCTCGATTCGCTCCAGGCGGACGGCGGACAAACCGATGGGATTCGGGCGGTAGGGGGACCGGGTGGCAAACACGCCCTTGCGACCGGAGGTGCTCCGGGGTGGCAGCACCTTGGGGCGCCACGAGTCGTTCAGGTGGAACCAAAAGAGAACCCAGATTCGCTCCCAGCCTTCGAGGTCTTCGAGCGCGTGCTCGAAGTGTTGCCCGGGATGCAGTTCGATGCGTGCCGTCGCCTCGGTCGCCGAGGCCGGCTGCCGGGCGGTCTCAACCTTGGACTTGAGCGCACTGTGCACGACCCCGATCGGCCGCAACTTCAGTTCGTTCCCCAACGCGATGCCTCAGGAAATCGGCGCCGTTGCGAATTCCGCAATGCGCCAGGCCAGTTCCCCGGACTGGTCTTCGGTGATGTAGAAGTTCGCCTCCTTCAGCAGCGCGTGCGGCTGCCCCCGGGCGCCCGGCAGGTGAGCGATGAGCCGCTCGGGCCCCATCGATGTGCCGGCGAACGCGGCGCTGTACAGCGTCAGCACGGGCTTTTGCCAGCCCGCCAGGATTTCCCAGGCCTTCGCGTTCGCAATCGCCGCCGGGTCGTCAGGCCTGATCGGGAGGATCATCGGAAAGCGCCGCGGACCGGTCTTGTAACTCTCGTCCGGATATGGCGCATCGAAAGCCGCGATGATCTCCGGCCGGAGCTTTTTCACCACACCATCGTTCACCATCTCGCCCTGGGGGAAGCGCGGCTTCGCGAACTGCTGCTCTCGCCAGTTGAGAAACCAGTCGCCTCCGCTCCCCAGCCCGGTCGGCAGCATGGTGTGGCTGAGCGCCAGGCGCCCGAAAAACTCCGGACGCTCGGCCGCAATGCGCAACGCGAAGTACCCGCCCCAGTCGAACAGGTAGGCCGTTACGTCACGCAATTTCATGGCGTCGAAGAACGCCGTCATCCAGTTGATGTGTTGCTGGAAGGTGTGGTCGTCGGCGGACGGCAACTTGTCCGACCGGCCAAAGCCGATATAGTCCGGGGCGATAACACGGAATCCGCTGGCTACCAGTAGCGGAATCATCCGGCGATAAAGGTAGGCCCAGCTGCCCTGGCCGTGCAGGAGGAGCACAACGGGCGCGCCTGGTGGCCCCTCCTCCACGTAGTGCATCCGCAAGCTGCCGAAGCGCTCGTCCGGGATATCGACGTAGTGAGGCGCAAAGTCGTACTCCGGCAGGTTCCGGAAGCGCTCATCGGGCGTTCGCAGGGGTTGCTTCATCGAATGCCACCGACCCAGGCCGACAGCGCGGCGCCGATCTCGTGCGGCGAATCCTCCTGGATGAAGTGAATCCCCGGGACGGTCACTTCTGTCTGGTTTGGCCAGCTCCGGCAGAACTCGCGGGGCGCGCCCACCAGAATCGCGCCGGGCTCGGCGTTGATAAACAGCTTCGGCATCCGGTTCGATGACATCCAGTCCGCGTATTGCTGAACGATCGCCACCACGTCCGCCGGCTCACCATCCAGTGGCAGCTCGCGCGGCCAGGAGAGCATCGGCCGGCGATCTTCCCCGGGCGTGATGAACGGCTTGCGGTAGACGTCCATCTCCGTGTCGCTGAGCTTGCGCATGATTGATCCGGGCAGGATGCGCTCGATAAAGACGTTTTTCTGGAGAACCAGTTCCTCACCCTTCTCCGAGCGCAAGCCCTGAAAGATGCCGCGACTCGGCGCGGGCCACTCTTCCCAGGTCACTGGCCGCACAAGCGCCTCCATGTAGGCGATGCCGGCAATCCGGTCCGCATGCTCGCGGGCCCAGTGAAACCCGAGCGCCGAGCCCCAGTCGTGCAACACCAGGGTCACGCGCGCGCCCAGTTCGAGTTTATCGAGAAGCGCGCCCAGGTAGCGATAGTGATCGGCGAAGCGGTACGTTCCGGGCCCGGCATCGGGCAGCTTGTCCGACTCCCCCATGCCGATCAGGTCCGGCGCAATACATCGGCCGTGTGGCACGAGGTGCGGCAGCACGTTCCGCCAGAGATACGACGACGTGGGATTGCCGTGCAGGAAAATGATCGGATCGCCGGCACCTTCGTCCGTATACGCGAGCGTCCGGTCGAGTACCTTTATGCGCTTCATTACCACTTCATGCTTGCCCGGGCGTACAGGTAGCGGCCATTGACCCCGACAGGGGAAAGGATGTCGTAGGGCAGGTTGCCGAAGAAGTTGATATCCGACGACGACAGGTCGGGGTACTCGTCCAGCAGGTTGGCGGCACCCACGTAGAGAGCCAGTTGCTCGGTAAAGCGGTATCCCGCCTCCACGTCCACCTGGAATTCCGCACCGTATTCCTGGCGTGGCTCGAAGCCGCCACCGAAGTTGAAGACGCGCACAGCGCTGTCGTACCGCGACACTCTGCCCAGGAAATCCCAGCGGTCGCCCGACCAGGTGCTGCTCAGGATGAACTTGCTGTGCGGAGAGGCGTCTTCCAGCGTATTGAGTTCCTCCACGCCGACCAGCGTCAGCGTCGGGTCGATGGCTTCGAGTTCGGGGGTGGTACCGCGCACTGTCTGCACGTCCGTCTTCGAGTAGTTGTAGGCCGCCGTCACCTGGAAATCGCCATTCAATAGCGGCGCCACGTAACTGAGCACGGCATCGAAGCCTCGGGTGCGCGTGTCCACCGCGTTGGTAAAGAAGCGCACGGACTCGATATCGTCGCCACCCGGCAGCGTCTGGATGAAAGCCACGAGCGGATCGCTGAACAGCCGCTCCGACAGGGTGATGCGGTCGTCGACCTCGACCTGGAACACATCAAGGCTGAACCGGATGCTTTCGTACTCGGCGACAACGCCCGCGCTGAGATTGAATGACCGCTCCTCATCCAGGTCCGTGGCACCGAGCGAACGGGCAATCGGATCGTCGACCCGCAGCGTGCGGGTGCGAATCAGCGCCCGATCCTCGCCGAAGTTAAGCGTGGTGTCGGAGAAGCCCAGCTGGGCAATGTTGGGTGCCCGGAAGCTGTTCGAGACCGCACCTCGAAGTGCCACCACGTCGCTGACTTCGTAGCGGCCGGCGAGCTTGCCGGTGAGCGCTGTACCGAAGTCGTCGTAGTCTTCAAACCGCGCCGCAACTTCAACAAAGAGGCGCTCAGTGAGATCAGAACCCAGATCGGCATAGATGCTGAAGACGCCCCGGTCGATGGACACCTCGTCGTCCGGCGTGAGGCCCGGGGCCGCCTGGGCGCCGATGTCGCAGAAGAATTCAATGTCGTCATCGACCAGGGGATCGTCGAGGTCCACACAGCCCACATTGCCGTAACTGCCATCGATATAGGACGCCAGGTCGCCGCGATCGGTGGCGTAATCCTCGGCGCGGTACTCTGCGCCCAGCGCGACAGCCAGAGGCGCCCGGAGCCAGCTCACGTTGAAGTCGCGGGTAGCATCCACGCCGAGGGTGGTCTGCTGGACCGTGTAGGTTCCGGACTTGAAGGAGGTGGGGCTGGTCGGCCCCAGCGACGCGTTCAGCGAATTCTCGACGCCGAATTCGAATTCGTTCCGACCGTAGCTTAGCGCCGTGTCCACCTCCCAGCCGGCGGCCAGCGCGCGCAAGCCCACCGTACCGGCGTAGTCCCGGTCCTTGCCGTAGGTCCCTGGCCGGAATCCGTCCGGGTAGATGGCGGGTACGTTGTCGGTGCCGTCCGGATACCGGAAGAAGGCGCCGCCGCCGTTGCTGTCGCGATTGCCGAGCGTCCCGAAGGCGTACAACTCAAGCTCGCCGAGCGGAATTTCGCCATTGAACCAGAAGTTAAACTCTTCAACCTCCGGGTCGCCCTCGGCGTAGTTGCGCTGACCGGCGAGGGCCAGGTTGGCCGGCGTCTGGTCGATAAAGAACGGGATCTGGTCGAAGCCGGCCCGGTTCGTGCCATTGCGATTGCGATAGGCCGCGCCGGCTATGGCAAAGCCGTCGTCCGCGAGTTGCCAGCCGTACTTGGCATCGAGCGTGAACGTTTCACCGTCATTAATGTCGTCGCCAATCGGCTTTAAGTCCGTCCAGTGTTGCCCGTAGGCAATGTTGCTCTCGAAACCTAGGCTGTCGTCGAGCACGAGGTTGATCACGCCGGCGATGGCGTCAGAACCGTAGAGCGCACCGGCGCCGTCGCGCAGCACCTCGACGCGCTGGAGCGCATTCAATGGCAGGTTGTTGAAATCGACCGCCGCGGTACCGCGCCCGATCTTGGTTTCCGTGTTCACGATGGCCGAGGTGTGCCGCCGGCGCCCGTTGACCAGTACCAGCATCTGGTCCGGACTCATGCCGCGCAACTGGCCAGCCCGCACGAGATCGGAGGTTCCGGAATTCGACTGGCGGGGAAAATTGAACGACGGCGCGAGCACGGACAGTGCCTGGCCCACCTCACCCGCCACGGCGCCGCTGGCCCGGAGTTCGTTGCCGCCGAGCACATCCACCGGAACCGGCGTGTCCAGCGCGGTCCGGTCGCCGGCCCGCGTACCGATCACAATGATGTTCTCAAGCTCAGCCCTCGTGGGGCCCGACTGGGACTGGGATTGCGTCTGGTCCTCCGCCTGAGCCGCTGGAACCAATAATCCATTAACAAGAACGGCAAGGCCAGCAGCCAATGAGATGCGACGAATTTTCACAGCAGATCTCCGGAACCGGTGAATTACAGGACGCCTGACGGGCGCTTTTCCTTACAGGCCAGTAGTATCACGCAAAGTGAATCAACCGGGCACCTTCGCGACTTCCGATCAACCTGCTGGCCTCCTGACGGCGAGAGCCGCGGCGGCCGTTGCCGTCGGCATGGTAGTGGGCGCCGGCCTGTTCAAGTCACCGGCCCTGGTGGCGGCCAACGTTGGCTCCGACGCCGCCCTATTCGGCGCCTGGCTGCTGGGCGGGCTGCTGGCCCTGCTCGGGGCCACCTGCTACGCCGAGCTTGCCGCGGCCTTTCCCAGCCAGGGTGGTGACTACCGCTTCCTAACTCTGGCCTACGGTCGGCGGGTCGGATTCCTGTTCGCGTGGGCACGGTTCGCTGTTATCAACACCGGCTCACTCGCCCTGCTGTCCTTCGTGCTCGGCGACTACCTGCAGGCCGCCGTGCCACTGGGTGCGTTCGGATCGTCGATCTATGCGGCTGTCACGCTGATCGTGCTCAGCGTGATCAACCTGCGCAGCCGCTCCATGGGCGTCGATACCCAGGTCGGCCTGACACTGGCGCTTATTGGCGGCGTGCTGCTGATCGGCGCTGTTGGCCTGCTGTTTGTGTTTCGCGGCCTACCAGCGCTCGACCCGGCCCCTGCCGTTTCCGGCAGCGTGGCCTCGTTCGGGCTGGCGATGGTGTTCGTGATGCTGGCCTACGGCGGGTGGACCGAAATCGCGACGCTGTCGGCCGAGATGCGCGATGCCGGGCGCGGAATGCTCCGGGCCCTGATGCTGGGCCTTGGCGCCGTGACAGTCTTATATATGGTCATCAACTGGGCGCTGTGGCGCGGCCTCGGCCTGTCCGGGCTCGGCACCGCAGAAGCGCCCGCGTCGAAGCTATTGGAACTGGCGTTAGGCAAGGCGGCCGAGCTGCCGGTGATTGCCATCGTCTTCGCGGCTGTCGTGACCTCGATCAACGCCACGATCATCGTTGGCGCGAGAACCACCTTTGCGGCCGCCCGGGACTGGCCAGCGCTGGGAATGCTCGGCGACTGGAACGACTCGCGCGGCATACCGGCCGCCGCGATCATTGCGCAGAGTGTCGTTGCGCTTGTGCTGATCGGGCTTGGCACCGCGACCCGGCAGGGCTTCGCCACCCTGGTGGACTACACCGCGCCGGTGTACTGGCTGTTCATGGCGCTGAGCGGTGTCGCTTTGATGATACTTCGGCGGCGGCACCCGGACACGCCGCGGCCGTTCCGCGCCCCGCTCTACCCGCTGCTGCCGCTGCTGTTTACCGCCAGCAGTCTCTTCGTGCTGTGGTCAAGCCTCGCTTACGTGCGGGTGGGCGCGGTGGTTGGTCTGGCGGTGCTGGGGTTTGGGCTGGTGGTGGCAGCGTGGTTGGGCCGGGCAGGTCCGCCGGTCAGGTCGCGGCCTTGAACGCCGTTGTAATCGGCTCGAACGGCGGCGTCTCAATCGGCAGGTAACGCACGTCGATAATCTCGAGCTCTTCGCTGCCATCGGGCACGCGGACCACCACACTGTCGCCCGGCCCTGATTTCATCAGGGCCCGCGCCAGTGGCGATACCCAGCTGATGTGATTGCGCTTGAGGTCGATCTCGTCCACGCCAACGATCGTTACGGTGTTTTGCCTGCCCTTCTCGTCGGCGTAGGTGACCGTGGCGCCGAAGAATACCCGACCGGCCCGCGCGTCACCCGGAGCTTTCGCCAGATCGACCACCTCCGCCAGATCCAGGCGGCGGGTCAGGAAACGTATGCGCCGGTCGATTTCCCGCAAGCGTCGCTTGCCGTAGTGGTAATCCGCATTCTCGCTGCGATCGCCGTTGCGGGCCGCCCAGGAGACCACGGCCGTGACAGCCGGCCTGTCCTTGTTCAGCAGGTACTCAAGCTCGTCCTTAAGCCGCTGCTTCCCACCGGCTGTGATGTAATTCCTGGCGCCGGCAGGCAGCGGGTTTGCGGCTTCGAAGTCCGCCGCGTCTTCCGCCTCATCGCCATCGGTTTCGCGGGTAAAGGCCTTGCTCACAGGATCGGTCCTTTTCCAGGCCTAACGCAGCCGGGGCATGACCTGTTCGGCGAACAATCGTGTTTGCTGCACCATTGCCTCCTGCCGGGCGCCGTGCGGGGTTGGCACCGGCGAACCGCCAAGCAGGTTGACGTGATCGAGCCCGAGGCCGATCAGAACGCCCAGCCGGTCCACGCACTTGGCCGGGGGTCCGCAAATGGAAAACCAGTCGACGAACTCGTCATCGACCATTTGCAGGTGCGAGCCCTCGTTCTGGGCGTGCCGGGCCATGTCGTAGCCGGACTTCATCTTGACGGCCAGCGCCTTCAGTTGCGGCGGCAGGTGTTCGACGGGTGAGTCCTTCATGCCGGCAAAGTGCGCCACCATGCCGGAAATCATGCGGCCGAGATCGATGGCACGCTTCTCGTCCGGATCGCACACCAGGTTGATGTACGCGCCAACACTCAGCGTCGCGCGGTCGCGGCCGGTTTCCTTCAGGCGGGCGTTTAAGGTATTCAACGCCCACTCGATGCGTTCGGGAGCACTGCCCACTGCGAAGCTCACGCGGTCCGCCACGTCGGCGGCCATCCGTATGGTCGCCGGGCCGGTGCAGGCCAGATCGAGCGGCACGCTGGGCAGCTCGCCCGGTTCAAACCAGCGCATCCGCGAACCGGTTTCGCCGCGCATCACAGTCTCGCCGCGCAGGTAGCCCCGTACCTGCTCCAGGTAGGTCCGCAACTCAGCCGTTTTCGCATTGCGCTGGCCGATGTGGGCCGCCGAGGAATCGCCGCGACCGATGCCGCACCGTGCGCGACCACCGGACTCCATCTGCAAGGTGGCCAGCGCGCCGGCAGTCACCGACGCGTCCCGGGTCACCGGATTAGTGACGCCGGTACCGAGGAACAAGCGCGTGGTTTTCGCTGCCGCCAGGCTGAGCTGGCCGTAGGGTTCGGGACTCAGGCACTGGGTGTCGGGGCACAGCAGCGCGTCGAAGCCCATGGCCTCGATTTCCGCTGCCAGCCGGGCCGTATAGCCCGGCGAGGGCTCCATGACGATGCCAAACTCAATGCCAGCCATCAGTTCACTTCTTGTTGCATCTAGTGAGCGACAGATCCCAGCATGCTTCCGGATCGCGCCTCGGCGGGATCAATCCGCAGTGGCCGGCCACTGCGCAGCCACACCACCAGCGCGAAAACGAAGGCCGCCAGGTTGGCCAGCCCGACCAGGATGATCGGCCCCGAAATTCGCCAGTGATCAAACAGGTAACCGCCGGCCAAACTCGTGATCAGGATTCCGATCGAGCCGCACAGTCCGGCCAGGCCGATTACCGAACCGCGTATATCCACGGGCGTCTCCTGGCCGAGCAAGCCGGTCACCGCGAGGATCACGCTCATCTGGCCAATACCGACCAGCACGCAGCCCAGGTAGCCCATCGGAGAGAAGGGATGCTCCTGGAGGCCCAGCAGCGTGTACCCGATGGCACCGAGCAGCAGCGCCACCACCACGCAAGCCAGACGGTGGTAACGGTCGATCAATACGCCGGCGACCGGCGCCCACAGTAGCGACGTACCCTGGATGAGGCCAAACAGCAGCCCCGCCCGGGCCAGGGCCTCCGGGCCATCCAGGCCTTCGTTGCGTCCGACCCGCTGCAACCAGAGCGACACGAAGGTGGCGACCAACGTCAGGTCGGCGCGGGAAATGAATGATCCGGCGTAACACACCAGCAGCCGCGGATTCTCCCGCCCCTGCTGGATACCGATTTGCAAAACGCGCGGGAGACTGATCCGCGCCTTCGTGCCGGTCGGCGTTCCTCCCTTGAGTCCCAGTTGCATGATCAGCGCCGTGACAAACGCGATGCCCGCCATTACAAACAACATATTCCGCCCGGCGTCTGCGCTGCTCATGCCCTGCGCCTTGAAGAGCGATGGCAAAGCAGCAAACAGGACGGTGGCTACCCCGATGCCAAGCCCGTTAAGCACGCCGGTGGCGCCGGCAAGCTTGCCCCTCGAGGTCTCGGCCGGGTAGTCGGCGGCCGTCACGGCAATCATCACCCCGACCAGGGAAAGGCCAATCGCATACACAAACCGGCCGACGTACAGATCACCCACTACGGTGGCCATCCCGTACATCCCGAAACCGATACCGGCGATGAAGGTACCGGTGGAATAGATGGGCCGGCGACCGAAGCGGTCAGAAAGCCCGCCCACCCAACTGATCAGGGCCAGCACGACGATCTCGTGCATCGTGATCAAAAAGCCCGTGATCTGCCCGTGCTGCTCGGGGGGGATGCCAATAATTTCGGTGAGGACGTAAGGCTGGGAAAAACTCAAGAAACTGACGATCGGCATGATCGCCAGGCTGGTGTACAGGTAGGTCCAGGCGTTGCGGCCACTCATGCCCGAGGCAAACTCAAGGGGGCCAAAGCGATAACCCGGACTAAGGGCCACAGACTGCTGGTTCTTCACGTTTTTACTTCTCCGTGTCCACGGGTAGGTCAGGTTTTCGGGTCCAGTATGTACCAGGGTCGGCCTGGGCCAAGATGGCGTTACAGTTTGTTACAGTGACCCCTTAAGGTCGCGACATACTCTGCGCAGGATCCCACGGAGATTACCCGATGAAAAAAGAAGCCAAAATCCGCCCCTTCTGGTACTCGGACGTGTGGCTCTTTCCGAAACTTATCACGATCATCACGAGCCTGGACAAGGAAGGCCGCATCAACGCGGCCCCCTACTCGCACATCATGCAGTACGACGTGATGGCCAAGAATCCCCGGATGATCGTCGGCTTCCGCCAGGACTCGCACACCTTCCAGAACATCTGCAACACCAAGGAGTTCGTCGTCAATTGCCCGACCGCCGAGCACCTCGACGACATGATGGAAACGGCCCGCTTCTTCCCTGAAGGCGTCAATGAACTCGAGCACACCAAATTCACGATGATCCCGTCGCTTCATGTGAAGCCACCCACCATCAAGGAGTGCCCGCAGATCGCCGAGTGCGTCGCCGAAGAGATCATCAAACTGGACAAGAGCAGCGGCATCGTCATCGCCAAGATCAAGGCGCTGGTGTTCGACGAAGAATTGATCGAGATGGGTCGCGAAGAGCGCATCCGCAAGATGAATCTGCCAATTGGCCTCGGCGACGAAAGCCGGCAGGACTACTTCCACACCACGCTCGGCCATATCTCGATGCATCAGCTGGGCGAAACGCCGGACGCCTTCAAGGGTGGCGAAGTCAAGCTCAACATGGCCTGGGACGCGGATGCCCTGCAGGCCCTGATGACCATCCCGCCGATGGTGCGCAAGATGGTCACCGACCAGACCGAGGCTTACTGTCAGTCCAAGGGCGACCACAAGGTGAGCCATGCACGCTTCAATGCTTATGCCGAAGAACAGGGCATGACGCCCGAATTGATGGAGCGGTTCCAGAAGAAGAAAAAGTCGGCCTGAACTGGCCCGACGCGCCGGAGCAACGTGCATGAGCCTGCGGCGTTTCATTTTCAGAGGACTTGGCACGGTTGCGGTGATCGGCATCATCGCGCTGGCCACCGCCTTGTGGGTCTACCGCGATATTCCCGCGGCTGAACTCGAAGCGCGCTACGCCAGCCCGGCGTCCCGCTTCATCAACATCGACGGCGCGCGCATCCACTACCGGGACGAAGGCAGCGGCCCGCCGGTGGTGCTTATGCACGCCAACTTTTCCAACCTGATCGACTGGGATCCCTGGGTCGACGCGCTCAAGGACCGCTACCGCGTGATTCGTTTCGACATGACGAGCCACGGACTGACCGGCCCGGACCCCACCGGCGATTACAGCCAGGAACGCACGCTAGCGCTTGCCGAGCGCCTGATTGACGCGCTGGACCTCGGAAAGGTCACACTCGGTGGAACATCCATGGGCGGAACGGTGGCCATCCACTACTCCGCGGCGCACCCGGAGCGCGTCGAGCGCCTCATCCTGTTGAGCCCCGGATCCCTCGAGGGCCAGGAACAAAAGCGCCGTGGTAACGTCCCGAAGTTTGCTTATGCGCTCAAGTACATCATGCCCCGCGCCCTTCCCGAATTCATGCTTCGCAGCGGCTTCGGTGACCCGTCTCGGTTGCCGGAGTCGCTGGTGGATCGCTGGTACGACATGTGGATGCACGAAGGCCAGCGCGAAGCCCAGCTCGACCGCCTTTCACAGTACGAGGCGGGTGATATTCAGGGCGTGATCGGCCAGGTGCGAGCGCCGGTGCTGCTGCTGTGGGGGGAAGCCAACACCACCGCCCACTTTGAGCAAGCTGACGAATTCATGCATTTGCTGAAGAACGCCGCGTCGCTGAAGCTGATCAGCTACCCCGGCGTGGGCCATATGGCTGTCGAGGAAGCCGGCGCCGAGATCGGCAAGGATGTTCGCGCGTGGCTCGACCAACCGGAACTTCAACAGGCTCTCCACTAGATGTTCAATTTCTTCCGCAAGAACACCGACAACGAGGCCTTCGTCGACAGTCCGATGCGGGACAACTGGTACCAGGCCAGCTCCTACTACTGCTCGTCCTTCGCGCTGATCACCAGCGTCAATGAGGAAGGCGTTACCAGCATCGGCCCCTACCAGCTCACCTTTCCGTTTGAGGTAATCAACGACCGTTCGTTCATGGTGATCAGCCGCCCGACGTCCAACACCTCTGCCAACGTCCGGCGCACCAGAAAGTGCGCCCTGCATTTCGTCGAATTCAACCGCAAGCAGATCAAGACGATCCTCGATTTCGGCTACCCGGGCCAGTCCCCGGAAGAAAAGATGAAGGACAGTTGCTTCACGCTGATGGACAGCCCCACGCCCGGCCGCGAGTCGAACGACACTCACCCGAAAATCATCAAGGAAGCCTTCCAGGTCTATGAATGCACCTGGGAGGAAGACCGGGAGTTCGAGAAATTCCTGAAGAGGTCGACCTCCGCACACCTGGTGCTGCGGATCGAGAACATCCTGCTCAAGGAGACCTGGAAGAAGAATCTCGAGAACGGCGGTGAGCGCATGCCGCGCATGCCTATTACCTTCGGTTTTCGCGGTGGCGCGAAATTCTGGTTTGCGGAACCGAAGCCCGCTTTCTGGCTACCGATCCCCGCTGACAAAGGCCCAAAGTACGAGGCGGTTCACTACGAGGCCAACCGTATCGACGATGAAATCAAGTTCACTCTTGACGCCAGCAAGGAACTCACGGGGATTCCCGCGCTATTTCTGCGCACGGCTCTCAAGGGCATCGTGAAGGAAGCGAAGGAGCGCGGGGTAACGACGATAGACCGGGACTTTATCCTGCTGCTCAACAAGGAACGTGATGGCTGAGTTGCCGACGAATCGATGAGAGTTGACGTCATCCTGTCGCCAGATTGTTCGCCAAGCGAGGTGGCCGAGCTGGGCCTGCTGGCCGAACGCCACGGTATCGGTGCCGTCTGGACGTCCAACTACCCCTCCTCGCGCGACCCCTTCATCAGCCTCTGCCCCCTGGCGCTCGCCTCCAGCACCATCCGGCTTGGTCCGCTGGTTATCACACCGTACGAGCTGCACCCTTACAAAACTGCAAAAGCCCTCGCGAGCCTGAATGAATTGTGCGGTGGCCGGGCCAACATCCTGATCGGCGGCCCGACGGGGGTGAACGCCGCCATGGGCATGGGCGTGACCCGCATGGTCGGCCGGGTCCGCGAGTGCGCAGAAATCCTGAAGTCCGTCCGACCCGACCAGGCGCTCAACTACAACGGCAAGATTTTCCAGGTCTGGGGATACCGGCCAACGTGGGCTACCGACAGCCCGCCTCTTATATATGTAGGCGCGAACAAGCCCCAGATGCTGCGGATGGCGGCGCAGGTGGCGGACAACATCATGCTGGGCGACCCGACGCCGGACGTGATCACCGCCGCGATGGCCACCCTCGACCGGGAACTGCAGTCAGCCGGCCGCCGACGCCAGGATCTGCGGATCAGCGCACTGGTGGCCTGGCACGTGAAGGCTGACCGTCGAAAGTCCGTGGCGGAGGCCCGTCAACAACTGGCGTTGAGGGGAATGCTGGATCCCTGGTATCTGCGCACCTTTCTCAGCGAAGAGGAGTGCCGCTTCGTTGACACTCACCGCGAAGCCTTCTTCGCCGCCTACAAAAAGAACTCCCCCATCATCGACGGAGTTCCCGACTCCATTACTGACAAGCTTGTCGAGCACCTGACCTGCACCGGCGATGAAGGCGATATCGACCGGCACATCGAGCGGCTAAAACAGTTCAGGGACCTGGGACTCACCGAAGTTGCCCTGAAACTGCATCACGATCAGGCCGACGCCATTCGCCTGATCGGCAGTCGGGTGGTCCCTGCACTGCAATAGGAAGGTCATGGGCGAGGCGCGCTGTCATCTGCATTCGCAAAAAAAACCGATCGCTTGTCGGCGTCCTGACGTTGGTGTAGAAAGCCATTGAAGCGTGCGTCTGAATGACGGTCGCCGAATCGCAGAAAAACCCAACTACAGCGGGGATTGTATGCAGCATCGCAACTCATTCCATTTTCTCGGCGTTCTTGCGGCCAGCAGCCTGGCGCTCTTGCTGGCAGCACCACTGGCCAGCGCGGCGACGATCATCGCGACGCCCCAGGAAACGGGCGGCGGCTTTGTTCACAACGTGTTTCACTCAGCCAATAGCGCGGGCGGCGCCAGCGGCACGGTCTGGGCCTGGATGGATCTCGACTCTTCCTTTGGCGCCTCCAACGATTGGAACGCCGGCACAGGTGCGCTTGAGCTTCACGTCAATCTTTACTCCGACTCGGCACTGACCACGTTGCAGGGCACGGCTGTCGGTACGTCGGCCAACCTACTCGGCGCCAATTTCAGTGCACCTGGCAGCCAGGATGGGGGCCTGATCGGCACCATCACCTGGGACTTCGATGCCGCGGGACTGGCTTTCCTGCAGGGACTGGACGGGACGATTACGGATCTGCTGGAACAATCCTTCGTTGATCGAAACTACGCGACCTCGACCAACGGTTTCCAGGCTAACAGCGTGGCGGGCAGCAGCATCACGCTGTGGGGCGCAGACTCAGCATCGCTAAACAACACGCTGACCTCGGGAGACAATTTCAACACGAGCACGACGGTGCTTGGCACCGATCTGGTTATTACCGTGGGTCCAACGGTGGTTCCAGTGCCGGCGCCGTTCCTGTTGTTGGTCTCCGGTCTTGCAGCGCTCGGTGCCCTGCGCCGGAAGTAGTTCCGCTCACGCCCCGGGTGCGTCGGCTGGCCCTTTGAGCCGCGGGTAGCCGAGAAACAAGGCCGCCGCAACGATGGCCCAAATACCCATCGTCACGGGGAACGCCAGCGGCTCAAGCCAGATCTCGCGGAACAGGCGCATCGCCGACGCGCTCTCGATCAGGAGCCAGACGCAGCCCACACACGGGATCGCGTAGCGCAGCGCCAGGCCCGAGCCCCGGATCTTCGTGAGCTTTCCGATGAGATACACACCCCACACCGCGATCAACGCCAGCATCACCATCGCACCGGGATGCTCGGGACCGAGCACGCGCGGATCGAAGATGACGATGTTCAGTACGTAGAAGAACCAGACGACAAAAAGGTACTCCAGGGTCGTTACCCGGGCAATCTGCCGCTGGTAGCCCGCGGTTTTCCGGCCGGGCCAGATGCGCAGGTGGCGATGGAACCACATGAACATCCGGCACTGGGTGTCCTTGTTCGCGCCGAGCAAGATCAGCATGCCCAGCATCAGCACGACGGATGCCTCGATCATCAGCAGCCCCGGCGTGAACAGCGTAAATCCCCGCCACGTGAGCGGCTGCACGCCGAGCGCAGCCGCAAAGCCATTGAACCCCTGCTCGAACCAGCCCGTCCAGATCAGCGAGCCGGCGAGAATTCCGAGCACAGTCGCGGCCGATTCACTCTGCTTGAAGCCACGCCACATCAGTGCGAAACCAACGGCGCCCAGTGCGAATGAAACCGCAATCCGCGATGGCCCCGCGAAGAGCTCGTGGACGAGCATGGTCAGGCTGTGGGCAACGGGCCGCCACAGCAGAATGGTCAGAAAGGCAACGAGACCGAGCAGCGGCGGGCGGGCCAGGGCCTCTGCCAGGTTCCGGGTTACTCTTCCAGCCACTGCAACAACCCCGGGCCGACCATCAGCAGCAGGCCTGCCGCCAACGCAACCGGAGTCTCCAGAAGCCACGCGACATCGGGCCAACGACTGCCGAAAATCACCAGTTGCTGCCCAAGCATCGCAGCGAACTGCCAGGCGGGTTGCACAGCAACGATCAGTCCGACGGCGCCCGCCGCGGCGAGCAGCAGGCGACGTCGCCAGACATGACGAGCGACACGCCGCATTACCTCGTCACTAAAGCCAGCATCGGCCAGCGGCTGGGCGGCCGGACGAAACAGCATCTCCAGGCGACCGTCCTCGTCCTCGGTCAGGGAATCACGCATGTCGAACCTCCTCCGGAAAGAACCGCTGGCGGATCTTGTCCTTGCCGCGGCTGATATGTGATTTGACGGTGCCCACGGGGATGCCGGTGACCTCACTCGCTTCCCCGTGCGATAGCCCCTGCGCGTAGCACAGCACCATCACCGCTCGCTCATCGCCTGTGAGGATAGCAAGCAATCGCTCCAGATCGGCCGCCACGGCCTGCTCGCCGGACGGATCGTGAACCGGGGCCTCGGCCGTTGCCGCTTCGACGGCGGCGGCGAGGCGCTGCTCGCCTTTCGACTTGCGGTGCGACATCAGGAACTCGGTGTAGGCAATTTTCATCAGCCAGGCGGCAAACCGCCCCTGCCCGCCGAAGGAATCCAGCTTGTCCCAGGCCTTGATGAAGGCCTCCTGGGCGATGTCATCGGCTGTGGCCGCATTGCGTGTGAGCTGGCGCAGCCAGTTCCGCACCCGCGACTGGTGCCGCCGCACCAGTTCGCCGAAGGCGGCCTGGTCCCGGGCGGCCACCGCCCGGGCAACCAGTTCCTCGTCAGAGGACATGCATGACCCCTGCGGTCCGGGCTCAGGCCTTGTCACCACCCAGGCGCCACAAAACCAGGTAGGCCAGCCCGAGGAGCAGCGGCACCAGCCCGACAGCCAGCATGGGCCGGACGGCGTCCGGTTCGCCAACAATGAAGCCGAACGCGCCAAGGCCAATCCCGAGACCAATGCCAATCACGCCGCGACGAAGGTCCGTCCGCTTCGGCGCGGGAGCCTGTACCAGGCGGTCCAGCAGGTCGGGGGTCAGGGGATCACCGCGTTCCAGCGCAACACGCACCGTCTTTTGTGCGTCCTGACGGCCGCGGTAAGAAAAGTAGTACTTGAGGCAGTAAGTGACGGCGATGGCCAGGAACAACACGATCGGCACGAGGTTCTCAACCAGCCCCTCTGGCCGCCGGTCATACCGCTCATGGTCGCCGGCGGCGGCGACGATTTCTCCAACCAGCGTTCCGGTATCGGCGGGCTGGTCCGTCTCAATGATTACCGATGGCATGTCAGAACTCCTCAACGAGGCTGGTGAACAGGAACAGCACGATCGACGTGAAAAAAACGATTGGAATCAGCATTTCAGGCAAGTATTCCACGACTCTATTCTCCGTGTAGGCCGGGTTAATTCCCGCCCTTTGCATCTACGATGCAGCCAGGGGCCACTTTGGATGCAGAGAACAGCCTCTGACGCATAATTGCGGCTTGGCCAGCGCCAAATCACGACTGACACCGACCGTTCCCGGATTGCCAAGGAGTCGTCCACCATGCTCGACCGCAGATCCCTTCTGACCGGCTTCGGCGCCCTCGCCCTGGGCACCCTCTCGCGCCCGGCCTGGCCTCGCCCGGGGCTCGATCTTGGCAACCGCCGTGATCTCCTGACCGCGCTGGTCAAGCTCAGGGGCGCCACCGACACACGGCTGGTGATCGGCTACGTGGTCGGCGCACGCTACGCCGTACCCGAACACCGCGCCATCCCGATGATGGGCATCCTTGCCGCCACCTTCAGCCAGTACCGGCGCCTTGACGAGAACACGTTCGAGGCGCGTGCCCTGGAAATCGGTTACTTCACCGACCTGGCCACCGGCAAGCTGCTGGAGACGTGGAAGAACCCGGTGACTGGCACGACGATAGACGTGCAGCACACGCGGATGGGACCCTCGCGAATCATCGTAACGGCTGACGGTCTCACCGTGCCGCGACCCTCGGGGGAAGCAACCGGCCTCAAGATTCAGCATTCCTTTCAGACACCGGTGGTGGTCGGCGATAACATCTGGGTAACCGAGAAGATCAACGTGGATGGCCCGCCAGGGCCGAAACCCTTCGTCTACAACGAACTCACCACGTACTACGCGCGCAAGTCGAAACTCGATGATCCGGCAATTTCCACACTGCCTACCCAGGTGCAGTACCAGAGCCTGATCACCTATCGCCCGTGGATGGGCTTCGGCGACACGCCCGGCCACTCGATCGCCCGCGGTTCGGGCGTGCACGTGGCGAGCATCGAGGAACTTCCGCCCTACTACCTGGAGCTGACGAAACGCCGGCACCCGGACGTGCTGAAGGACCCGCTGGCACTGCTCGCCGGGTAATGTTCGGCCACGGCGATACCAGCGTTGGTGAGGGTGGCATCCCGCTGCGGCTGATCGAGAGTTTCCTTGCCTCGTTAATCCATGAAACAAAACACCACAATTATGGGTGAATTGAACAACATTGTTTTGCCCCGGAGTGATATGACGCCTTAATACGCGACCCTGTTGCGCGCGCCCACAGCTAAGCTTTGAAGTCTCTTGAATGAGCGCGCTGATGAAACGATTTGTCGCCCTGTCGTTGTTTGCCACATTCACGGCCTACTCGATGTACGTGTATACGGCAGGCACCCAAATGCCGCAGCCGGTCGCCTTTGATGACAAGGTCAGCGCGGGCCAGCAGCTCTTTCAGGAAAACAATTGCATAGCCTGTCACCAGTTCTACGGCTTAGGCGGCTACATGGGACCTGACCTGACCAATGTGATCTCCGCGACCGGCAAGGGGCCCTTGTATGCGAGGGCATTCATCAAGAATGGCACAGTCAAGATGCCGAATTTCCATTTGACCGATGAACAAACCGATGCCGTGATTGCCTTCCTGACATACGTGGATGCGGCGGGCAAGTATCCGACCGAGAACTACAGGATTCGCTGGTATGGCACGGTGGAAGGCAGACAATGAGCGACGCTGGCGATAATGACAACATCGGATTGTGGTTCATCCTGCTCGGGTTGTTGGCGCTAGGCGGTGGCCTGGTCTTCGGGACCATCGGAGCGTTCCAGTTTCTGTACCCGGGCTTCCTGGAGCAGGTGCCGTTTTTCAAATCGCGGCCGTTGCACGTATCCCTGGTCGTATCGTGGATCTTCCTGGCCGCTGTGGGCGGCATCTATTACTACCTGCCCAGACATTGTGGCCTGAAATTATTCTCCGGGAAGTTGGCGCGGCTGCATTTCTGGCTATTCCTGATTACCGGCCTCGCCATCCTCAGCAGCTATTTTGCCGGCCGGTTTGGCGGGCGCGAATACTGGGAATTTCCGGCGGTGCTGTCCATCCCCATTTTTGTTTCCTGGATTTTGTTCGGCATCAACTACTTCCGGACCGTGGCCCGGAAGCGCGATGCGTGGCCGGTCTATTTGTGGATGTGGGGCACCGGTTGCATTTTCTTCCTCCTGACGTTCAGTGAGGCCTATCTCTGGTTATTCCCGTACTTCCGGGAAACCTTCGTCCGGGAAATTACGGTGCAATGGAAGGCTTACGGCGCACTGGTCGGCTCCTGGAACATGCTGTCGTACGGCACGGCCATTTTTGTGATGAGCCGGGTCAGCGGTGACGACAAGCCTGCCCGTTCCAGACTGGCCTTCGCCCTGTATCTTCTTGGCTTCACCAACCTGCTGTTCGGCTGGTCCCACCATCTCTATCCGATTCCCAACGCGCCGTTGATCAGAAACATCGGTTACATCGTCAGCATGAGCGAGTTGATCTTGCTTGGGAAGATTATCTGGGACTGGCGCCGGACCCTGTCAACCCATCAGAAATACCGCCATCAACACGCGTACCGGTTCCTGGCAGCTTCCGAGTGGTGGATCTTTCTCAATCTGATCCTCGCCCTGATTATTTCCGTGCCAGCAGCCAACCTGATCACCCACGGAACTCATATCACGGTTGCCCATTCCATGGGCAGCACGATCGGTATCAATACGATGATCCTGCTGGCGTCCGTGTTTTGCATCATCGAAGATCGGGTCGGGATTCCGTTGCCAGCGAGCCATGCGGTACCGGTGAGGGCGGGATACTGGCTTGGCAACGGCGCATTGCTGGTCTTCTTTGCAGCGCTGATCGCCGCCGGCCTCGCGCGGGGCACCTACTCCGGAGCTTCCTTCCAGGAAATGATGGCGCTGATTCGCCCGTATCTGCTGGTGTTCCTGGTTTCGGGCGTGGGGCTCGCGACGGGGCTATTGCTGATTCTCGCCCCGGGCATTCGCCTGATCTACACGCTCGCCTTTCCCGACACGCGCCTGGTCACAGCGGCAGGATCTGTTCGCTGACCCCGAACCTACTTTGACCCGGCAGGTTCGGTCGGCGCCCCGGCGAAAGCGGTGGCACCACGGTTATCCGCCATGGCGCCAATCTGCCACCCGCCAGCAGTCTTTACGAGCAGGTAAACCTCGCTGAACTTGTTTTGCTGTGCCTTGCCGTTGCGATCGACCGATTCACTTGAAGTCTGCGCCCAGACGGTGGCGAGATCCCCGTCGATTCGTGTGTCGAGGATCTCGGGAATGCGCTGGTAGGACGACGTCGCGCCAATCACCACCGGGCCGATCATGCTCCAGTGGGCCTTGAGATCGCTGGTGATTCCACCTTCACCGGTTGGTACGCCCGCATGCGCCGCCCGCAGCGTGTACTGGACCGACCCCTTCGCGACGTGCGCAAGCGCAGCGTCCAGCTTTCGCTCCGTGATCGCGCCGTTGAATGCCTTGACGACATCCGCCGGGCCGGGATCTGCCGCCTGCGCGGAGGCGGCAAACAGGATAATGGAGAGCAGGATGGCGATCGGAGTCGGTCTCATGGCTTAACCTCAGTGGCTGTACTGGCTTTCTTCAACACTAACCCTGACCATCGTGGAAATCGATAACTCTAGGTACAAGTCCCTAGTGGACCCGACTGCCGTCGCCGGCAGTATGTGATTCGTCTTTGAGAGCATCCGGTATGAAGCAAACCTTCCCCGTCGACGGTTACAGCAGCGTCAGCAAGACGCTGCACTGGCTGATCGCCTTGCTGGCGTTCTCGCAGCTCGCCATGGGCAAGTTCTTCGAGGTGGAAGCCGATGAAGATGGCAGTCTGTTTGTCTGGCATACAACGTTCGGACTGCTGGTGCTGGCGCTGATGCTCGTGCGCCTCGCCTGGCGCTTAACACACACGCCCCCTGCCCTGCCGTCCACCACACCCACGTGGCAGCGGACCGCCGCGCGGGCCATCCACTTCATTTTCTACGCCCTGCTGATTGTGCTGCCGCTGTCCGGCTGGCTGCTGGTGTCAGCTGAGGGTGATGCTGTCAGCTTCTTCAACTGGTTCGCGGTCCCCGCGCTGCCTGTCCCCGGCGGCGAATCCAGCGAAGACCTCATCGAGGAAGTGCACGAGATCCTGGGCAATGTACTGCTCGCGCTCGCCGGCCTTCATGTGCTTGCCGGACTCAAACACCACTTCATCGATAGGGACAACGTCCTGCGCCACATGCTGCCCGGCTGATCGACGCCGGCCCACCGGTCTCCCGTGGATCGGATTCCGAACAACGTATACGCCGCCCGGCGCGCCGGGCTACGCTGTACGGATGAGCATGCCAGCCCCGCCGTCGACCACCACGGGACCCTCGATTGAGGCGGCCATCGCGGCCCTGGCGCGAGGCGAGGTTGTTGGGCTGCCGACGGAAACTGTTTACGGTCTCGCTGGCGATGCTGCCAATCCCGATGCGGTCCGGCGCATCTTTGCCCTCAAGGGCCGGCCGGCTGATCATCCGGTGATCGTGCACCTCGGTGACGCGAGCTGGCTCGACCAATGGGCTCGGGATATTCCAGCGACAGCGCGGCGACTGGCGGAGCGCTTCTGGCCGGGGCCCTTGACGCTGATCCTTCGCCGGGCGGCGACGGTGTCCGAACTCGTAACGGGCGGCCAGGACACGGTGGGACTGCGGATGCCCGCGCACCCGGTGGCGCTTGCCGTCCTGCGGGGCTTCGGCCGGGCCCTCGCTGCGCCGTCTGCCAACCGCTTCGGTCATCTGAGTCCAACCCTGGCGGAACACGTCCGCGCCGAATTTGGCGCCGACCTGCCGCTGGTGCTAGACGGCGGACCCTGCGATATCGGCATTGAATCCACGATTGTGGATCTCTCCAATGAGCGGCCGCGTGTGTTGCGGCCGGGAAAGATCCCGATCGAGTCGCTCGCTGACCTGCTCGACACGCCCGTAGCCGCGGGTGAGGCCGCCTCTGGTCCGCGCGTTCCCGGCTCGCTGCGCAGTCACTACGCGCCGCGCGCTTGCGCCGAACTGGTGCCGCGAGAGGGCTTCGGCGCGCGCCTCGCAAGGGCCCACGAAGAGCACGAGACCGTTGCCGTGCTTGCCATCGGCGAACTGCCGGTGGCAGCCGAGGGGCTCGCCCTGCCCGCGGCGCCGGATGCCTATGCGCGAGGACTCTACGGCGCGCTGCGCGCCCTGGATGCAGATGGCGTCCAGCGCATCCTGATCGAGGCGCCACCCTCTTCCATCGCCTGGCTGGCCATCCGTGACAGGCTGCAGCGCGCAACCGCCGGGGCAAGGTGACAGCAGGTTCGATCGCCGCACGAGCAACTGGCGCTGTCGCGCCCGGGCATCAGACAAAGCCGGCCAGCATGCCGCCATCGATGCGTAGCGTTTCGCCGGTGATGAAGCTGGCCTGGTCGGAACACAGCCAGACCACGGCGTTGGCCACCTCGTCGACGGTGCCAACCCTGCCCACCGGGTGCGCGGCAACGATCTGCTCCGCAACCTTGGGATCCGCATAGAAGAGGCGGCTGGCCATGTCTGTGGTGATGACGGCGGGACACACGGCATTGATCCGGATCCCGTCCTTGGCGTAATCCAGCGCCGCCGTCTTGGTCAGGCCAATGACGCCGTGCTTGCTGGCATGGTAAGCAACACCCACGACACCGCCGATCAGCCCTGCGACGGATGACATGTTGACGATGGCGCCACCGCCGCGGGCCAGCATCGCCGGAATCTCATACTTCATCGACAGAAACACGCCGGTCAGATTCACGTCGATGACCTGCCGGAACGTTTCTTCATCGTAATCCGCTGCCTTGACGTAGCCCGTACCTTCAATCCCGGCATTGTTAAACGCGTAATCCAGGCCGCCGTAGGCTTCAACGCAGGCCTCCACCATTGCCCGGACCTCGGAGGCGTGGCGCACGTCAGCTGGCACGAATTGCCCCTCGCTCCCCGCTGCCTCAACCAGCCGCAGCGTTTCCTCGCCTTCCGAGCGCCTGCGGGCGGCAATGACCACGCGGACACCTGCTTTCGCGAAGGCCACTGCAGTGGCACGGCCTATACCTGCGCTGCCGCCCGTGATCAGCACGACTTTCGACGACGATGTGGCCATTTACTTCTCCAGGTACGCTACGGGTGCCGCGTCAGTTCCGCGGCCGGGTCAGTATCCCCCAATATACCCAGAGAAACAGCCCAAACGCGGCAATCCAGCCCGCCGCTGCTGTGTCGATGAGTGCGAAGTACGACCCCGGTGCCAACGGACTCAGGACACGGACCAGCACTCCCACGTTCAACGCGATGTAAGCGGCAACCGTGAGCCGCGAAGCCGTCAGGGGCCGCCCGGTATGGCCCAGCGCCACGCGCGTGGCAACGGCAAGAATCATTGTGCCCACTGCGCCCATGGTCAACGCATGCAGCGCGGCCGACCTTGGCACCGGCAATCCCAGCGCCACGAGCCCGAGCAACAGATAGCCAATCGGCAGCCACAGGTAGGCGACGTGGAGAATCAAAACCAGCGGCTCCGCGGCAGCGGCCCGCCACTGCCAGGCTGACAACCGGAGTCCGTGCAGTGTCGCGAGCGTAATCGACAGCACAGCGACGATCATCGCTGGTGCCGCAACGCTGTCCGCAATGCCCGCGAGGATCGCCACGGGGATGATCACGATTTCCAGCCAGGCACGCGACTGCGGAAGACGTGAACTGCCACGGGTGCGCAACCAGTTGCCGGTAAACGCGGGAATGATGCGGCCGGCGATCACCGTGATCAGTACGAGAAGCCCATGGGCCGCGAGAAACAGCGCCACTCGCCCGGCGCCTGGCCAGATGCCGAACGAGCCGAGGTGGAACACGCCGTCGAGCACCGCAAACCCGGCAATGACCCCCGCGATTCCGAAGTTGCGACGGCTGCCACCGCCAAGGATCTCCCGCGTCGCGAGCCCGGCCAGCAGGACGGGAAATGCGAGGTCTGCGACCGCTACCGCCGGCTCCGGCCAGCCTTGACCCACAGCCATGGCCACGCGGCCGGTAATCCAGGCGGCGACCAGCATCCCCAGCGTGGCACCGGACACCGGTGGGCGTCCGGTCCAGGTTGCAATCGCCGTGAGCAGGAACCCGGCCATCGCCGCACCGGCGAAGCCGAACAGCATTTCGTGAGCGTGCCAGACCACCGGGTCGGCTACCGCCGGCTGCCAGCCGAAGCCGTGCAGTGTGGCGAGCCACAGCAGCATTGAAACCACGGCAAAGATCGCGCCCAGGAGAAAAAACGGGCGGAAGGCGATGCTGAGAATGACTCCGGATCGCCCGCTCACGGTTTGCTTACCAGCCAGGCCCCGGCCGTAATCAGAACTTCCAGCCGAAGTTGATCCCGATGACCAGTGGATCGATCTTCACGGTACCAACGTCAATGGGGCCCTGCGAGCCCGTAACCTTCGCGTCAGTGTCGATATCGATGTAGCGAACGTCGAGATTGAAAAACTGCGTGTCCGTGAAGTAGTAGTCCACCCCCGCTTGCAGGGCCGCACCAAACGAGACCTCGTCGAGCTCGAGCTTCTCGCCAAGGCCCACGCCCCCGTCGATCTCCTCATCAAAGAAGATCGTCATGTTCAGGCCAAGACCAATATAGGGCTTGAACGCACTGTTCAGTGCCGGGTGGTATTGAACACTTAGCGTCGGCGGCAATTGCTGCGTGCTGCCGATCGTTGTGGTTGTGCTCTTCAGCCGGATGTCATGCTTGAACGGCATCGCAGCCAGCAACTCGACAGCAACCGTGTCCGTAATCATCCGTGTAAGGTTGAAGCCAAATCCCAGCGCATCGTCCACATCAACGATCGCGTTGTTGTCCGAGGTGGGCCACACTTGCCACGCACCGCCCCGCACCCACATATCACCCGCCTTGTGGGGGTCTGCCGGGCCGGCAATGGCGGACGTAGCTGCGCCAGCCAGGGCCAGCAGGGCAACGGCTCTTATCAGGCTTCGAAATTGCGATTTCATTGGTACTCCCTGGGTAACGAGTGAGATTCTGGGCCATCAGCAATCAGTGCCTATCGTGGGGAGTACCTATGCATGCGACGCCGGTAACGTGGCATTCTTCACACCTTGACTAAATTAAGGGAGCACGCCGTGGCAGATCTCAATGCGATTCGCAGCCGCCTGATCAAGCGCCAGGCGGAGCTGAGGAATCGGGAGGATCGGGTCAATTCGGACCTGCGCCACGAGCGGGACCCGCTGACCGCGGATTTCGCGGACCAGGCGATTCAGCGCAGCAACGACGAGGTGTTGGCCGTGATCAGCGACTCGGCCACCAGCGAGCTCAATCAAATCAGTGTCGCTCTGCGACGCCTCGATGCCGGCAATTACACGACCTGCGCAGCTTGTGGTGAGGGAATCGGCGCGGAGCGTCTCGCCACGGTTCCGTACACGGACCGGTGCGTCCGCTGCGCAGCTTAGCGGGACGCGCGTAACCAGCCCATCGACCGGCTCTGACAGGCCTCCGGCAGGCGCTGCGCCCATGCTAGGGTGGGCGTCGTGGAACATGAGGTCCTAAACCCCGGGCTGACCATCACCCTGGCCCTATTGGCAGGACTGACAGCCCAAACAGCTGCCCACCATTTGCGGCTGCCTGGAATCGTGCTGCTTCTCGTAACCGGCGCTGCGCTGGGTCCGGACGCGCTGGCCGTCATACGGCCCGACGACGTTCGGGATGCGCTACCTCACCTCGTATCGTTCGCCGTCGCGGTTATCCTTTTCGAAGGCGGGCTGAACCTGAAAATCCGCCGCCTGCGACGCGCCTCCGGCGTCATCCAGCGGCTCATCACGATCGGCTCCACCGTCACGCTGCTGGGGGCCACTCTCGCCGCGCACTTCGCGCTGGGCTGGACATGGCTCATGTCGTTCCTGTTCGGCACGC
>JAQBGF010000028.1:0-2824 GCA_032122615.1 Gammaproteobacteria bacterium
TGACCGAGGCGGCGATTGCCGTTAGCGGTCTGAGGGCGCTGTCGTGTTGGTCGAGGTGATTTTGCCTCGACCAGCACAGGAGCTTCCGATGAACATCCAGAACAATACCCCGGCCACGCCGCTGCGTCAGCGGATGATCGAAGATATGCGGGGACGCAATCTCGGCCGACATTCCCAGCGCAACTATCTCAACAGCTGCGCGCGGTTCGCGGCGTATCTCGCGCGCTCGCCCGAGACGGCGACGGCGGATGACATCCGCCGCTTCCAGCTTTTCCTGATCGAGAGCGGCGCCAGTATTGTCCATCGCAACCGGATCATGACCGGGATCAAGTTCCTGTTGCGGGTCACCCTGCGGCGGCACGACCTGGCGGCCGAGATCTACCATCTGAAGGAGCCACAGAAAGTCCCGCTGGTGCTGAGCCGGGCCGAGATCAGGCGCCTGCTGGCGATGGCGGCGAACATCAAGGTGCGGGTCATGCTGTCGCTGGCCTATGGCTGCGGGATGCGCGCCGGCGAGGTGGTGCGGCTCCGGGTTAGCGACATCGACAGCGCCCAGAACATCATCCGCATCGTCCAGTCGAAGGGGTGCAAGGACCGCAACGTGATGCTGCCGGCCGATATCCTTGGCCTGCTGCGGCAATGGTGGCGGGAGCGCCCGACCCGCCAGGATGCCGATGCGCCGATGGCGGAGCGCTGGCTCTTCCCGGGATACAAGCCGAGCCGGCCGCTGACGACCCGCCAGTTCTTGCGCCTCTTCCATGTGGCGGTCGCCGCGGCCGGGATCACCAAGCCGGTGACACTGCATTCGCTGCGTCACAGCTTCGCAACGCATTTGCTGGAGCGCGGCGTCGACATCCGGGTGATCCAGGCCTTGCTCGGCCATCATAAGCTGGAGACGACGGCACTCTATACGCGGGTGGCGACCGGCATGATCGCGGCGGTGGACAGCCCGCTCGACGATCTGAGCACGCACCGATCAACACGGCGGCGCAAGCGCAGGAAGACCGGGGGCGGGACGCCGTAACCCGCCGCCGTGCCCCATCCTGCTCTGGAGGTCGCGGATATCTTCCGCGACCACGGGCCCGCATGGCGTCTGGCCAATGCCGGGCATGTCAGTCTTGACCAGTTGAAGGTGATGAGCGCGGTCGCGCGCTGCCGCACTGCGGCGCTCGGCGGCCATGTCACGCGCTGCGAGGACTGCGCCCATGAGCACATCGCCTACAATTCCTGCCGCAACCGGCATTGCCCGAAGTGTCAGGCTGGCGCAGCCCGTGACTGGCTGGCGGCCCGCGAGGTCGAGCTGCTGCCCGTCGGCTATTTCCACGTGGTCTTTACGGTGCCGGCACGGATTGCTGACATCGCCTATCAAAACAAGAGGGCGCTCTACGACCTGCTGATGAGGGCCAGTGCCGAGACCACGCTGACCATCGCCGGCGACCCCAAGCATCTCGGCGCGAAGATCGGCATCACCTCGGTGCTCCACACCTGGGGCTCGGCGATGACCCATCACCCGCATGTCCACATGATCGTGCCGGGCGGCGGCCTGTCGGCGGATGGATCGGAATGGATCCCCTGCCGGGCGAACTTCTTCCTCCCCGTGCGCGTGCTCTCGCGGCTGTTCCGGCGCCGGTTTCTCGACGGTCTCGTCAAGCTCCATCGCGAGGGCCGCCTGGCCTTCTTCGGCGATCACGAAGCCCTCGCCGACAAAACCGCCTTCGACGCCTTCCTCGACCCCCTGCGCAAGTCCGACTGGGTCGTCTATGCCAAAGAGCCATTCGCAGGGCCAAAGGCGGTGCTCGCCTATCTCAGCCGCTACACCCACCGCGTCGCCATCTCCAACAGCCGCCTGATCCGGGCCAACGCGGACAGCGTCACCTTCAAGGTCAAGGACTACCGGGTCGACGGGCCCGGCCGATACAAGACCATGACGCTGCAGGCACACGAGTTCATCCGCCGCTTCCTCATCCACGTGCTTCCCAAAGGCCAGCACCGCATCCGACACTACGGGTTCCTGGGCAATGGAAATCGCGCCGCCAACATCGCCCGCATTCGCGAACTGCTCGCAGCACCCGCACCCGTGTCCGACACCGAGGCCGCCGATACTGCGGACGGGCCGCGCGTCCTCGTTCTCCCGTGCCCCTGCTGCGGCGGGCGTCTGGTCATCGTCGAGGCGTTCGGCCCGGGAGGTGCGCCGCGCCATCAACCGGCCCCGGAGGGCATCGACAGCTCATGACCCTGCCACAGCGCCTCCTGCACACCATGACCGATCCGAGAGCCCGCTGCGGCTACCATCACCTGTGCGCCATCCTCAGGGCCGCAGCACCATCCGGGCCCGGCGACAGCCAGCCCGAGCCTCACCGCGCCGCCATGCACCACCAAAAGCGGTGCGAAACCAAAGGCCATTCATCTACACTGGCCTGGCTGCACCCCAAGACGCCCGCCGCGCTGGCGTCAATTCCCCATAGGGCTTCCTGAACCCTCCGCGCACCGCCCCCGCGATTTCGTGCCTTGGCGCTTCTCGGACGCCGACAAACACCGCGCCATGCTCAACCCCGGCAACACGGCGTCCGAGAAACCTGCACAGAAACTGACCTTCGCACACCTTCGCGAATGTCGGTCCCTTCTCTGACTTGTGACTTCATTGCTCGAACGCCCTTGAGCGGTTATCCCACAGCCCGAATTCCGCACGGACGCGATGCGCGGTAGGTTTTCCGAGAAAGATTCGGTTGAGGACGCGTTATTGGATATACGTGCGACGCGCCATATGGATAGATTGTTCGATGTTCGCGGGCTATGCCAAATAACCGCTGATCTAGCTCTGAAA
>JAQBGF010000029.1:0-5932 GCA_032122615.1 Gammaproteobacteria bacterium
TTCCGAACTCGCCTGGATCGAGAAAAAGCTCTCTGTCACTGTCATCACGACCAACCCCGTGCCCGTGCCGGCGGGCCTCTGGCTCCTCGGTTCGGCGTTCGGGGTGCTCGCCGTCGCACGCCGTCGCGCGGTTGCCGCGCAGCCTTAAAAGGTTATGTAAAACCCGCAGATCAAGTGGCAGGATGTATCAAAAAGAAACTGATAAATCGCTTGCTTGATCGCGACTCGACAGAGTAGTCTCAACTTAAGCTACAGGTGGAACTAAATAAGCCACCGGCAATATCAAAAAATCTACTGGGGACCCTAATAATGAAATCAACAACTACTGGCGTTGTCGCTGCAGCTGGTGCCGCCGCCCTTCAGTTTTTCGCGCTGTCGGCAAGCGCCGCGGTGGTTCAGTATTGCGGTCCGAACCTCTGTTACCAATACGATGACGCGCAGGCGGCAGTCGCTTATTACGGCCAGCCCGGGTTCTCGGGGGACGACGCCTACTTCCTGCCCAACATTTTCGAAGCGCGCTCCGCTGACGGCGTTGGCATTCACTCTGGCACGAACACCGACACTGCTGACGCCACTTGGGTTTTCAGCCGGATCTGGTCCATCAATCCCAATAACGAAATCGCCTCCATCTATGCGTATGAAGAGGGCGACTACGAAATCAATTACGCGGATGGCACCGCGAGCGGCGACCTTTACCTGGCCGCCTTCGGGCTCAATGCGGTCGAGGCCAGTGTGGTCGGTACGGATTCCGTCGCTTTCGCGGGTGACTCCGGCGGCCTTCAGAATTGGGACATGTCAACGACCATCAATCCGTCGGCCTTGCTGACCCAGGTTGCGAATAACCTGCAACTGACCATCCAGAACACGCTGACCGCATTCACCTCCGATACCACCGTGGGTTCCGAGTTGGCCTATATCGAGAAGAAGCTGATCCTGGAGATCAACACGGTGATCCCGGTTGGGGTGGAAGTGCCGGTTCCGGCTGCTGTCTGGCTGTTCGGTTCGGCCCTCGGCATGCTCACGGTGGCCCGCCGCCGTCGCGCCGCCTGATTTTCGAATCCTGAAACCCCGCCTACAACGAGCCTGAGGGTCCGTCGTAGGCGGGGTTTCTCTTTTCCGGGGTGATACCCAGCGACGCGGCCGCCGTCGCCAGTTCCGGCCCGCTGACCAGTCCCTTGTCACCCAGCGCCGCCAGCGCGGCCCAGGCCACGTACTCCGCGCTCACCTCGAACCAGGCGCGCAGGTCCGGCCGGGACTCACTGAGCCCGTAGCCGTCGGTGCCCAGCACCACGTAAGGCCCCGGCACCCAGTGGGAAATGCCGAGCGGCAGCGCCTTCATGTAGTCGCTGGCGGCAACGAACACACCCGTTTCCCCGGCCAGCAGTTCCTGCACCCACGGACGGGCCGGCGCGCCAACGTCGGTAGTTCCACCGGCCAGGAGGTTTGACCGCTCCACACGCAGCGCTTCCCGGCACAGTTCGTTGTAACTCGTGACACTCCAGATGTCGGCCGAGACACCGAACTCCTGCAGTAGCGTCTGCGCCCGCATTACTTCGGTCATGATCGCGCCGCTGCCGAACAGGTGCGCCTTGCGTTCCGGCTTCGCTGCCGGCCTGGCCGATGAGTACCGGTACATGCCGCGAATGATGCCCTCGGCTGGCGCGTCTGCCATCGCCGGCATGGCGTAGTTCTCGTTGTGGATCGTGATGTAGTAGAAGACGCTTTCCTGTTGCTCATACATTCGCCGGATACCTTCGCGCACGATCACCGCCAGTTCATAGGCAAACGCGGGGTCGTAACTGAGGAGGTTGGGCACTGTGCCGGCGACCACCTGGGAGTGACCGTCCTGGTGCTGCAGTCCCTCTCCGTTCAGGGTCGTGCGGCCAGACGTGCCGCCGAGCAGGAACCCCCGGCACAACATGTCGCCACAGCTCCAGATCATGTCGCCGACGCGCTGGAAGCCGAAGATCGAATAGAACACGTAGAACGGAATGGTGGGCACCCCATGGACGGCGTAGGCGGTGCCTGCGGCCATAAAGGACGCCATGGCGCCGGCCTCGCAGATGCCTTCCTGCAGGATCTGGCCGTCAGTGGCCTCGCGGTAGGGCATCAGCGTCGAGCTGTCCACGGGCCGGTACTTCTGGCCTTCGGAGGAGTAGATGCCGGCCTTGCGGAACAGGGCTTCCATGCCAAAGGTGCGGGCTTCGTCCGGCACGATGGGAACCACGTACCGGCCCAACTCGGGATGATCCAGCAGCTTGGAAAGCATGCGAACGAAGGCCATGGTTGTGGAGAGCGCACGGTCACCGGATCCGGCCAGCTGCTCCTGGAAAAGCGTGAGGTCTGGTGCCGCCAGGGGCTGGCATTGAACGTCCCGTTGCGGCCAGCTGCCACCGAGTCTTGCGCGGTGTTCCGACAAGTAGCGCAGCTCGGCGCTATCGGGTCCCGGCCTGAAAAAATCGGCGCGGGCGATGGCCTCGTCGGAGAGGGGAATACCGAGGCGCCGCGCTGTCTCCTGCCGTTCCTCGACGCTCAGGTTCTTCTTCTGGTGGACGAGATTGGAGCCCTCGTACCCCTGCATGCCGTAACCCTTGATGGTCTTGATGAGGATGGCCGTCGGGAGACCGTCGCTCTGCACGGCGCGTTGAAACGCGGCAAAAATCTTTCGCCGGTCGTGCCCGCCGCGCTTGATGCCCCGAATTTCCTCGTCGGAAAGGATGCGCATGATGTCGGCCAGGCGGGTGTCGGTACCGTTCCAGTGGGCGCGGACCTCCGGCCCGCTGGAGACCGAGTACATCTGGTAATCACCGTCGACGGCTTGTTCCATTCGGGCTTGCAGGATGCCTTCGTGATCAATGGCAAAGAGCGTGTCCCACTCACCACTCCAGATCACCTTGATGACCTTCCAGCCGGCGCCCCGGAAGCTGCGCTCCAGTTCCTGGATGATCTTGCCGTTGCCACGGACCGGGCCGTCCAGGCGCTGCAGGTTGCAATTGACCACCAGGACCAGGTTGTCCAGCTGCTCCCGGGCGGCAATATTGACGGTGCCCAGAACCTCGGGCTCGTCGGCCTCGCCGTCGCCGATGAAGTTCCAGACCTTGCCGCCGTTCTTTGGCTTTAATCCCCGGTTTTCCAGGTACTTGGCGAAGCGCGCCTGGTAGATGCAACTCGGCGTTGACAGGCCCATGGACGCGCAGGGCGAGACCCAGAAGTCCGGCATGTTGCGCGGATGCGGGTAGGAGGAAAGGCCGCCACCGGGCTGCAATTCGCGGCGAAAATTCTGCAGTTGTTCAACGGACAGCCGGCCCTCCAGAAAGGCCCGCGCGTAAATGCCGGGGGAGCTGTGAGCCTGGATGCTGATCAGGTCTCCGCCGTAATCCGGCCCCTTGTTGCGGAAAAAATGGTTCAGGCCCACCTCGAGCATCGTGGCGGCCGACGCGTAGGTGCCAATGTGGCCGCCGACCCCGGTGCCGCTGTCATAACCGCGCAGTACCATCGCCATGGCGTTCCAGCGGATGATGTTCTCGATCCGCTTCTCAATTTCGATGTTGCCGGGGTAGGCCGGTTGCTGCTCCAGAGGAATCGTGTTGCGATAGGGGGTGTTTAGCGTGGCGTCTTCGACGATCACGTGGGCATCCGTCAGGTAGTCGCGCACGGCCCGGAACAGCGCCTTCGCCCGGTCAGGCCCCTCGGCCCGCAGCACGGACTCGATAGATTCCACCCACTCCCGGAGTTCCTCGTCGCTTTGCTCCAGATCTGATCGCCGAACCGCCATGCTTTTTCGCTCCCGCGGACGATTACAACGCCGTCCGCCAATCGGTCAAAGGATAACCCGATTCGCCAAATCCCTGCGCCGCCGCGGCCCGGTTTATGTAGCAACGGCGCATCCTGTGGACGGCCACCGGCCATTGCATTAGCGTCAGCGCAGAGTCCGCGTTACACAGCAGGAGTCCTGACCCGATGACAGACAGACAAGCACCCGATGCCGCAGAGGGCAGCGTCGATCGCCGGACCGTATTACAAATGATGGCAGCCCTGGGCGGGCTGGCCGGCTCCTCGGCTGCTGCTGAGGTGAGTGGAGGCAACGTGCCGGCACCCGGTCAAGGAGCGTTGTGGAGCGAAATCGACGCCGTTCTCCGGAGGACCGAGGAAATCTGGAACAGTCAGGAGTTTTCCCGGCTCAAGGATGTCTGGGACTCGGACGATCCGGAGCCTTGGTACGTGGCGGAGGAGGTCGAGACGGCGTTTCGAACGTGGCCCGAAATCGAGAAATACTGGGGTCCGGGCCGGCGGGTTCTGCGAGCCTTCCGATGGCAATTTTCCAACCTGCAGGTGAAGGCCCTGACAACAGACCTGGCTCTGGCACTCTTCGATCACTTCTATGAAATAGAGTTAGCGGTAGGTCCACCGGCGCCGCCGACAGCCGGATTCGACCGTTGCCTGACGATCTTTCGGCGAACGCCCGATGGCTGGAAGCACATCCTGTATGCGCAGTGTCCCCTTGGCCCCGACACTTACGTCCGGGCGCTGCGCCAGAAGATCGTGAAACCGGATTTCAAAGCCTTCAGTGATCAGGTCGATGCGCAGTACAGGGAACGCCAGGCGACTGGTGCCGGCGGCAGTCGCCCATGAGTGCGGCGATGGATGCCCGGAGTCGCGATCTGGCCCGACGCCGGTTGCTGCGTTTCCTCCTGCGCTCGCCCCTGCTGGCGGCGCCCGCCCTGTTCGGGCCGGCCCGCGTGCTCGGGCGGCCGGAATTCGCCATTCCCGAAACGCTGGATGAAGTTCTCGACGTCTTTCAGATGAAACGAATGGCCCAGCAGAAGCTGGACCTGGAGTCGTGGCACTTCATAGTCAACGGCGCCGACGACATGCGTACCGTGGATGCCAATCGCCACGCCTTTGATGCCTGGCAACTGCGTGTGCGCCGTCTCGTGGACGTCAGTGCGGTTGATCCCAGCGTGCAACTGCTCGGGCAGAAATTGCCGACGCCCATTCTCCTGGCGCCGGTCGGCGCCCAGGGAACAATCCACGCCGATGGTGAACTCGCCACGATGCGGGCCGCGTCGGCGCGTGGCCACCTGATGATTGCATCCACGGTGACCAGCAACAGCATCGGCGAGATCCGCGCCGCCGGCACCGCGCCGCTGTGGTTTCAACTTTACGCGTCACCGGACCAGGGCCTGATGCGACACCTGCTCGGTGTGGCCGAGGCAGCCGGTTGCCTCGCTGTCGTACTAACCGTGGATTCCCCGACCCGGGGCAATCGTGAAGGGGAACGCTGGTTCTCCCGGCACTCGACCCGCAAGAGCCCGCCCCGGATGGGCAACTTCGAGGGCTACAAGGGCCCGCCGCGGATTGGAGACTCCTCCCTGACCTGGGCGATCGTCGACTGGCTGCGGGCCAACACCCGCCTGCCGGTGTTCCTGAAGGGCATCGTTACCCGCGAGGACGCCGGACTGGCTGTACGGGAGCGAGTGGCTGGCCTGATCGTCTCCAATCACGGCGGCCGGCAGGAGGAGAGCGGCCGGGGCACCCTCGAATGCCTGCCCGAAGTGGTGGACGAGGTGGCCGGCCGGATGCCAGTGCTGATTGATGGCGGATTTCGCCGCGGCACCGACATCTTCAAGGCGCTGGCGCTCGGTGCCGATGCAGTCTGCGTTGGACGGCCTTACCTGTACGGCCTCGGCGCCTTCGGGGAGTCGGGTGTGGCCAAGGTGCTGGCGATTCTCGACAGCGAATTCAAGCGCAGCATGCAGTTCGCCGGGACGACGAGGGTTAGCGCAATCAGGCCCGCCTACGTGCAGCGCCAACCGGGATGAGGATCGTGTCACGCGCGTCGCGGTCGGGGAGTGCAGACGGGTAGTCGCGATTGCAGTGCAGGCCACGGCTTTCCTGCCGCGCCTGGGCGCTTAAGATGGTCAACTCGGCC
>JAQBGF010000030.1:0-2862 GCA_032122615.1 Gammaproteobacteria bacterium
GCATCAGCCTGGGCGCGACGTTTGCGGTAACGGAAATCACGCCATTGCCGCCGAGCAGCATCAAAGCCAGCCCCGTCGCGTCGTCACCACTGTAGACCGCAAAGTCCTTTGGCTTACGCCGGATCAGGTCCGACCCGCGCTCCAGATTGGCGGTCGCATCCTTGATGCCGATGATGTTCGGAATTTGCGCGAGCCGAAACACCGTTTCGTTCTGCAGATCAGCCACGGTGCGCCCGGGGACGTTGTAGAGAATGTGCGGAATATCCACGGCTTCCGCGATCGCCCTGAAGTGGCGGTAGAGTCCTTCCTGCGTCGGCTTGTTGTAATACGGCACGACCGACAAGCTGAGGTCCGCCCCCGCTTGTTTGGCGTACGCGGCGAGTTCGATCGCCTCGCTCGTGGAATTGGCGCCCGTACCGGCGACGACAGGAACGCGCTTCGCCGCGTGATCGACCGCCGTCTTGATGACAAGCCGGTGTTCATCGAAATCGACTGTCGGCGACTCGCCGGTGGTACCCACCGCGACGATGCCGTCGGTACCTTCCTTGATGTGCCAGTCGATCAGCTTGCGGAATGCGTCGAGATCAAGGACGCCGTCGATCTGCATCGGCGTCACGATCGCGACATTGCTGCCCTGCAGCGGTGCCATCTGGAAAATTTCCTTCTGAAACAGGGCCTGAGTTCAAAGTATAACGGTGTAATTTTACCTCATTGCGATGAATTCCATAAACAAGGTGACAGGCGAGACGAACGAATCGTTCCCCGCGGTCCCCGGCAATCAGTCCAAAAACCGTCCCCTATCGCCCCTGCCTTAAAGCAGATCGACCGCGCAGATACGCTGGACCATTGCGGGCTTGGGATCGGACACAAACAGATCCTCGTAGGCAAGAACTCGCAGGCGGCCACGCGCGACCTCCAGTAACTCTCCGGGCCGCAACAGGAAATCGGGATTGGAAGGGCGGCCGTAGCGTTCATTGCCCGCCGCGAAAGTCTCATAGATCAACGCTCCCCCGGGCGCTACAGCGGCCAGCAGGCGGGGAAACAACGGCCGCCAAAGGTAGTGGACCGCCACCACCCCGGCGAAGCGCTGCCCCTCGAAGGGCCACGGCCCTTTCTCCAGATCGGCGCACCGGGCGGTGACGTTCGCTGCGCCGCTCAGCCACGATAACACCGCAGGATCCCGGTCGACCGCGTCTACCGGGTGGCCCCGGGCGGCAAACAGTCGGGCATGCCGCCCTCGGCCGCAGGCGATATCCAGCACGCGCCCGCCAGCCGGGATCCGGTCGGCCCAGCGCATCACCCACGCCGATGGCGTCGCGAGGTCGTGGGGATCGCCGCCCATTACAGTGACCTGTGACCCGTGACCCGTGACCGGTTGAAAAACGGGCACACCCGCGTGCGCGTTCTCCTGCGCTCTTTCCGTCGTATCTGTCGTTGATTGCGTTTGATGCTATCGGTGTTCATCGGCGACTACAAATTACTAAGAGCGCCTAAAAAATGACCGCCCCTACTTTACTCCCCTCCTTTTCAAGGAGGGGTGGATGCGAAGCAGACGGGGTGGTTGCGTGGGCACTTGTTACTCCCACCACCCCGCCCGCTTGCGCGGGCACCCCTCCTCGGGCAGGAGGGGAGTTAAATTTGTCAGGCGCTCTAAACTTACTGGTCACGCGTTACTGGTCACTTCGTGGCATCGTGAATGGCGCGGCTGTCTTCCGGCGCCTGGGCGCGATCGGACATGCCGTAATCGCGGATGACATCCGCGACGCGCAGCCGGTAGTCGGCAAAGATGCCCCCTCGGCCCTTCGCCTGCACCGCACGGTGTCCCTCGAACTGGCGCCAGCGTTTGACGGCGTCCTCGTCGCGCCAGAACGAAAGCGACAGAATCTTGCCCTCGTTGTTGAGGCTCGCGAAGCGCTCGATCGACACGAAGCCGTCGATTTTCTCCAGCTCGGGCCGGAGACTCGCGGCGAGATCGAGGTATTCCTGCTTCCGCCCGGCGGCGGGTATGACTTCAAAAATGACGGCGATCATCAGAAAAGCCGTGAATGGTGAAGGGTGAATGGTGAATCGAGAACGTCATAGGCGCATTCGCGCAGCCGGCATTTACGAATCACGATTTACGATTTACGGTTCTTAGATGACGCGGATATTCTTGAACTGCCACGGATCGGACTTGTCGATGTCCTCCTCGAACAGCCACCCGCGGTCATTCAGCGGCGTCCAGTCGGAATACGCGCCCACAATGTCCCCCAGGTACGGGTCCGCGACGTCTAGCACGCGCCGGTAGTCGAGGTCGTCCGGGTCCACGAGACCCGCCTCGGGGTTTTCCAGTATCCAGACCAACCCGCCCAGCACGCCGGCCACGACCTGCAAGCTCGTGGCATTGTTGAACGGCGCGAGCTTGCGCGCCTGCTGGATCGAGAGTCGTGAGCCGAACCAGTAAGCGTTCTTAGGATGCCCCATGAGGAGCGCCCCCAGCTCGTCCACGCCTTCGAAGATCTCGTCCATGAAAATGCGATAGTTCGGCTGCGCGATCCAGCTCTTGCCCCCCATCTCGTGATTCGACAGGACCGCGTCGTCGCACGGGTGATAAGCATAATGGCAGGTCGGGCGATAGATCGCGCTTCCATTCTCCCGCAAGGTGAAGTAGTCGGCGATCGAAATCGCCTCACCATGGGTGATCAGGAATCCGTGAAACGGACCCTCGTCCGGCGTCCAGGAACGGACTCTCACCGACATGCCGGGCCGGTCGAGGTAGATCGCCGCGTCGCAGCCGTGATCGTGGCGGTGTCCGTCGGGCGGGAAATGTTTCTCGTGTGTGCCCCAGCCGAGCTCGGAGGGTTGTCGGCCCTCGCTCACGAA
>JAQBGF010000031.1:0-3055 GCA_032122615.1 Gammaproteobacteria bacterium
AAATCGCCGTGATCGGCAAGGACGATGGCGCAGTGGCCAGCGCTGTCACCCCGCAGAACAGCCCCCAGTGCCGCGAACGGTTCGTAGTTGTTCGCCGGCGTGAGCCGCTGGAGCAGGATGCGCAGCAGCCCGTCGCAGCCAATGCCAAGACCGAACAGTTCCTCACCATCGCCGCTCAGGTCGTAGGTAATCACCCGCGCGTCACCCGATGCCACGACCTGCCGGGCGTGCAGTGCCAGGTCGCCCTCCAGGCAGCCGCCGCTGATGAGCCCCTCGTAGTCGCCTAAGTCGGCAAGCAGGATGCGATGGCCCGGTTTGGTGTAGGTGGAACCCGCGCTGCCGATAACGGTGGCCAGGACCAGCGTGCGGCTTTCGTCCCGCCAGGCGTCGAAGCGCTTGAGGAGCGCCTTGACGCTCATGCGTCGCCAGGCATCCGCAACACGATTTTACCCATCGCCTGGTCGGCTTCCAGCAGGCGATGGGCTTCCACCGCGGAGGTTAGCGGCAGCACCCTCTGGATCACCGGGACGATCGCGCGCTGCTCCAGCAGCGGCCACACGGATTCCTGCAGCGCCCGCGCGATCCGGCCTTTTTCGGACGGCGGGCGATTGCGCAGCGTGGAACCCGTGATCGTCAGACGCTTGACGAACACCTGCCCGATGTTGATCTCGGCCTTCGCGCCACCGAGGGCCGCGATGTAAACCAGCCGCCCGTCTTCCTTCAGCAGGCGGATGTTGTCGGCGAGGTACGGGCCGCCAACCATGTCGAGGATCACGTCGACGCCGCGCTTTCTGGTTTCTTCAAGCAGCACATCGAGAAACTTTTCCGTGCGGTAATTCACCGCGCGATTGGCGCCAAGGTCAACGCACAGTGCGCACTTCTCGTCGCTGCCCGCGGTCGCGTAGACGCGGGCACCGAAGGCCACGCCGAGCTGGATCGCCGTCGTGCCGATGCCGCTGGCCCCGCCGTGGACCAGCAGGCTCTCGCCACTTTGCAGGTGGCCGCGTTCGAAGACATTGGTCCAGACGGTGAAGAAGGTCTCCGGAATGGCCGCGGCCTCGACGAGGCTGAATGCCGCCGGCACCGGGAGGCACTGTACGGCGGGTGCCACGCAGTACTGCGCGTAGCCGCCACCCGCTACCAGTGCGCAGACCTGCTCACCGAGGGCCGGCGCGGACACGCCCGGCGCTGCGGCCACGACCGTCCCGGCGATCTCAAGTCCCGGCAGGTCGGAGACACCCGGGGGTGGTGGATAACCGCCGGCCCGCTGCAGGCAGTCCGGCCGGTTCACGCCCGCCGCCGCCACGCGGATCAGGACTTCGCCCTCGCCCGGGGCCGGTACCGGACGCGTAGAGGGGAGCAGCACCTCAGGCGGTCCCGGCTGCGAAATCTCGATTGCCTGCATCGAGGCGGGCAGCGATGAAGGCTGTTGCGCGCGCATGGGCTGAGTATATCGGGATGAGCGATATCAATGCCCCTGGAAGTCCGTCTGCTACCATCCCGGCATGCCGGAAAAGGTCATCAGGCTACACCGCAAGGGCGAGCAGCCGGCCGTTTTTGACCGTGGGCAGCGCCCGCTGCGCGACCTGCGCATCTCGGTGATGGACCGCTGCAATTTCCGCTGCCCCTATTGCATGCCGGAAGACAAATACCACCCGGAATTCGAGTTCCTGAAGAGCAGCGAACGGCTGTCCTTCGACGAAATCCTGCGGCTGGCCAATATTTTTGCCGGCCTGGGTGTGCACAAGCTGCGAATCACGGGCGGCGAACCGCTGCTCCGGCCGAATATTGCCGAGCTGGTCGGTGATTTGTCCCGCGTGCCGGGCATCGACGACATCGCGCTCACCACCAACGGCATCCTGCTGGCCCAGCACGCGGCGGCGTTGAAGGCGGCCGGCCTGTCGCGCGTCACTGTCAGCCTCGATTCGCTCGACGACGCCGTGTTCCTGCAGATGAGTGGCGGCCGCGGCAGCAAGGCACAGGTGCTGGAAGGCATCGCCGAAGCCGTTACCGCCGGCCTCACGCCGATCAAGGTGAACGCGGTGGTCAAGCGTGGCGTCAACGAGCACACGGTGGTCGACCTGGTGGAGCACTTTCGCGGCTCCGGCGTGATCGTGCGCTTCATTGAGTACATGGACGTGGGCACCATCAACCACTGGCAGGCGAGCGACACCGTGCCGTCCGGCGAGCTGCTCGCCACGCTGCGCGCACGCTGGCCGCTGACCGCGGTGGAGCCGAATTACCATGGTGAAGTTGCGGAACGTTACCGCTTTGACGACGGCGTGGGCGAGGTGGGCTTTATATCGTCGGTGTCGGAACCTTTCTGTGGCTCCTGCACGCGCGGACGCCTGTCGTCCGATGGCCAGCTCTACACCTGCCTGTTTGCCTCCCGGGGCACCGACCTCAAGGGACCGCTGCGCGCCGGACTCGACGACGAGCAACTGCGGGCGCTGATTACGGGGGTCTGGAACAACCGCGAGGACCGCTACAGTGAGCTCCGCGCCGAGCAGCCTGGCACCGAGAAGGTGGAGATGTATTACATCGGTGGCTAAGTCATGCCCGCTTCCCCCGTAGGAGCGGCTTCAGCCGCGACCCTCTGGCAGCCGGATCCGGCGCGCATCGCACGCGCCCACCTCACACGCTTCATCAACCACGTCGCCGCCCGCCACGGCATCCCGCTCCCGGACTACGCAAGCCTCCACCGCTGGTCCATCGAATCGCCCGCCGCCTTCTGGGGCAGCCTGGCCACCTTCTGTGACGTACGTTTTCGCCGTGCGCCCGACGCCGTGCTGGAGCACGGTGATCGCTGGCCCGGCGCGCGTTTCTTTCCGGGCGCCACGCTCAACTTCGCCGAGAACCTGCTGCGCTTTCGCGACGACCGCCCGGCGCTGATCTGGCGCGACGAGACCGGGCGCCGGGGTGAATACAGTTACCGCGAGCTGCACGAACAGGTGGGCAGGGCGGCCGCGGGCCTGCGCCGGCTCGGCGTTCGTCCCGGCGACCGGGTGGCGGCGTTTTTGCCAAACGGCCCCGAAGCCGTGATTGCCATGCTCGC
>JAQBGF010000032.1:0-15000 GCA_032122615.1 Gammaproteobacteria bacterium
GCTGGACCGCACTGGCCCTGACCGCCCTCCTCGTGGCGCTACTGGTGGTGCCGATCGCTCTGTTTTCCGGGGTCCTGCAGGACGAATTCCTGCAGATTCCATACTTCCTGTTTGCCGTCGTCGTGCTGCTGTTCTCGCTCGGACCACGCGATCTGGACGACGAGGTCGAAGACTACGCTGAAGCTCTGGCGACTGGCGACTGGGAAACCCAGCAGCGAGTTGCAGAGCAACTGCTGGAGAGGCCGCCGCCCGAACTGCCCGAAGAGCGTAATGAAGCTATCGAGCGGGCCATCTACGTCCAGGCGAATAACCGGATCTTCGGTGTGGTTTTCTGGTTTCTCGTCCTGGGGCCACCCGGCGCCTGGGCATTTCGCGTCCTGGACCTGCTCCGCCACCGGGCGGAACGAAGGGCCGCGGAGGAGGGTGCCACATCGACCATGGAGGCCGTACGGACGCTGCACGGCCTGCTCGCCTGGATTCCGTCCCGGCTGCTCGCGCTTGGCTACGCACTGGCCGGAAATTTCGAAGAGGCGGTTGCCAGCTGGCGAAACGCCGGCCGCGAGGCGACGCTCTTGTTTGCCGACGGCACGTTGGAAGTCGTGGCGCGGATCGGTATCGCCGCGTCCGGTCGCGCGGGGCTCGATGTTGCTGACGCGGTCGAAGCGCTGGACCGGATTCGCGGCGCCCGGGCGCTGGTTATGCGGACCCTGTGGATGATCTGGTGCCCGGTGATCGCCGTGTTGACGCTCTATGACTGGGTTACCTGACGGGTTTTCTATCGGCGGAGCGTTGGTCGGCGCGATCCTGCTGCTCATCACCCTGCTCGCCGGCTGCGGTGGGCCGGCCACGCCCGCCGCTACAGACAGCGGCCAGCCGGCGCGGCGCATCGTGGCCCTGTCGCCGCACCTTGTGGAACTTGCCTTTGCGGCTGGCGCTGGCCCGCTGCTGGTGGGAGTAGTCGAGTTCAGTGACGAGCCGGCCGCGGCGCGCGCATTGCCCCGTGTGGGTGATGCGTTTCGACTGGATCTCGAGGCTCTCGCCGCAACCCGGCCCGACCTGATCCTGGGCTGGCCGAGCGGCAATTCGCCGACGACGCTCGACCGGCTCCGCAGGCTTGGGTACCGGGTGGTGGAGCTCGAGCCGCGACGGCTGGCCGACGTTGGTGACCACATCGAGGCGATTGGCCGGCTCGCCGGTACCGATGTTCAGGCGCAAAAGGCCGCCGGCGCGTGGCGGGAGGGGCTTAGCGCCCTTAAGACGCGCTACCACGAGGCGCGATCCGGGCGGGTCTTCTTCCAGATTGCACCCCAGCCGCTCATTACCGTGAATCGCGAGCACTTCATCGGTCAGGCGGTTGAGTTGTGCGGAGGCGAGAATATCTTCGCGGCCGTGCCGGGGCTGACGCCTGTCGTCAGCGTGGAGGCGGTGGTGGTGGAGGCCCCGGACGTGATCGTGGCAAGCAACTACACGCGCGGTCCCGGGAGACCTGGCAGCGGTTCGCCGCTGGATCGCTGGCAATCCTGGAAGCAACTGCCGGCAGTGGCATCTGGCCGCTTGTACCTGATCGATCCGCATCTCATGGACGTGCCGGGGCCACGGTTGCTGGTGGGCATTTCCCAGCTCTGCGCGGCCTTGAACGGGCCGGTGCAGGAGCCGTAGGAGCGGCGTCAGCCGCGCCCGCGAACCCGCGCCGTCGCAGCGGGCACGCGCGGGAAACTTTTCCGGCGCTCACCGTGCCGCACGGTAGCCGGAAAAGATTTCCCGCGTGGGAACGCGGGCTACGGGAGTGCCAAGGGTCGCGGCTGAAGCCGCTCCTACTGCTTCTGGCGAGGCTGCCAGAGCACTTCGCTGCCACCGTCCACGCGGCAAAGCACCCGCGACATGACAAACAGCAGGTCCGAGAGCCGGTTTAAGTAGCGCACTGACTCGGGGTTTACCGCCTCGCTCCGTTGCAGGGTGATGACGGACCGTTCTGCACGCCGACACACCGCGCGGGCCAGATGGCAAGCGGCAGCGCCCGGGGTGCCGCCGGGAAGTACGAAGTCCTTCAACGGTGGCAGGTCAGTGTTGAGTTCGTCCAGCACCTGCTCGAGGTCGGTGCTGTCTGCCGCAAGCATGACGTCGCGGCCGGGTACGGCAAGCTCGCCACCGAGATCGAAGAGACGGTGCTGGATTCCGGTAAGGCTTGCCCGGATCACGGACGGCAGTTCCGGCGTGGCGAGTATCAGCCCGAGACAGGAATTCAGTTCGTCCACGGTACCGAAGGCTTCCACACGCGGGCAGTCTTTCGCCACGCGCTCCCCGTTACCGAGGCCGGTGGTGCCGTCATCACCCGTACGGGTGTAGATCTTCGTCAGCCGGTTGCCCATGTGTTGCTGTCCTGCAGGCGCTGCGTGCCGAGTGTAACCGCGGCCAGCCTTGACGGTTCAAAAGCCCAGCCGGATGCCGGCGTAGGCGCCGACGCCGGGCGTGTTGTAGCCGTAGACGTTCTCGTAGTCTTCGTCGAGCAGGTTCTCCACCCGGGCGTAGACGCTGGCCTGCTCCGTCAGGCGATAGCTGGCGGCAACACTCGCCAGATAATAGGAATCCAGGTTGATGGTCTGGGTGCCGAAGGGTGGTGTGACCTCGAAAAACGTGTCGTTCTGGTCGCCCACGTACGTCAGGTTGACGTTCAGGTCGGCCTTGCTGGCAAGGAAGCGCCAGTCGCCGTTGAGGCTGGCCGAGTGTCGGGACCGGCGGATTTCGCGGGTGTCTGCGCCGGTGAAGGGGTCGGGCTCGGTGGCGTCTGTGTAGGTGTAGGAGCCGGTGAGGCGCAGGGTTTCGGTGACCCGGGCCAGGGCGCTGACCTCCACGCCCCGTCGTTTGGAGTCCCCGTCCAGATTTTCGGCGGTAAACAGAAACGTATTCGGGTCGAAAGCGAAGCCGTTGATCTCATTTTTCAGCTCGTCATGGAAGTACGTGGCGCCAAGGCTGACGCGGCTGCTCCACAGCGGTTGCTCGATGCCGGCCTCCCAGCCCCTGGACTTCTCGGGCTTAAGGTCGGGGTTGCCAATGAACTGGTTGGGGAAGAAGCCAAAACGCTCGATGAAGGTCGGCGCCTTCTGGCCAGTGCCAAGACCCGCGTGCAGGCGGGTGCCGGTGCCGTCGGCGGTCCAGGCTGCCGTGATGCGGAAGGTGCTGACATCGTCGAAGTCGCTGTTGTCGTCGTAGCGGCCGCTCAGGGACAGGTACGCGCGTTCGAAGGGGCGGAGCAGCAGCTCCAGCACGGCCGCGGTGTTGTCGAGATCCCGGTCCTGGTTGGGATCTAAGTCCTGGGTCGGATCGTCCGGATCGATGACGATGATCTCGCCCCGCTGACGGAGTTCCTGTTGCTCGTGGTCGAGCGCGAGCGTCACCGAATTGCCCGCGCCGTCGGCCGCTCCCGGTGTGATCTGAAAGGTGGTCTGGTAGTAAACGCCATACTTGTCGGCCGCCGTCGTTCCTGTGCTGCCGAAGTCGCCGGTGTTCTCCGTGTCAGTCGTGGTCCAGGCCGTCCGCAGGGACTGGGTCCAGCGGCCGTCGAGGAGTCTCAACGTGCCGCCGGCCCGGAAGTAACCCAGGTCGACGTCAGATTCATCGCCAGAATCGGCAGGCAGCCCCGTGCCAAAGTCGGTGCTATCGAAGGCCTTCGTGGTGTCGGTGTAACGGCCGACGAAGTTCAGGTCTACGGCATCAGTCGGGCTGCCGGTAAGGGTCAGTGTCGCCGTGGTGTTCTCGTAGCCGTCGTCCTCGTCGCCGGAGCGGGAGCTGTTGGAGCCGTCGGAGTCGACTCGCGACAGGGAGAGGCCGGCCCGGGCCCCCAGCACCGCGCCAGACAAGCGGCCGCCGGCGCTATAGGTGTCGTAGGCCCCGGCCTCTGCAAAGCCGCCAGCGGAGAACTCTTCCGTTGGCAGACGGGTGATGACGTTCACCACACCAGCCAGCGCGTCGCTTCCCCATAGCGCGCTCTGGGGTCCGCGCACGACTTCGATGCGCTCCACGTCCCAGGTGGTCAGGTGCTGGAAAGCGAATTCGTCGTTGCCAGCCGGGTCGTTGGCCTCAATGCCGTCGATGAGGACCAGGACCTGGTTCGCCTCGGCACCCCGCATGCGAATCTGCGTTTGCGAGCCGATACCGCCGGACCGGCTGACGGCAATGCCGGGCACGTCCTGCAACAGGTCCACGGCGAAGACGGATTGCCGGGCCTCAATCTGCTCCCGATCGATAACTGATACGGAGCTGCCGGCGGTGATGAGTGGTATCGGTATTCGTGATGCCGTGACGACAACCGTGTCGCGGAGGTCTTCTGCGCCGACCGTGGTCGACAGGGCGGCAGTAGCCAGAAATATGCACAGGCAAAATGAATGACGCACGCGGTTCTCCCCATGACACGCCCACACCCGGGCGTGAGTAGCGTCTGGTCAAGGGGAGGAGAGGTGACAGCCACACGGGCAAGCGCCTATGCAGATGAAACACGCAGCCAGCAGGGCTCGTGCCGTCACACGGTCTCCACCCGAGACCTGACGATCCGATGACACCTGCCGGCCGGTATACGGGCTCGCGCGGGGGACACGGAGCCATTCGAGGCTCTGCATCCGGGGCCATCGCCTTCCCAGGCGCTCGTGCCCAGTGGCTCGTGTGATGACCCTGATCCTGCGCTTACCGTTGCGGGGGCAGCGGCGGCGTTGCCGGCCATATCTTCGAGGAGAGGCCGACGCACCGCACTTCCCGTTGAACCCTTCGGTCTGGAAGACCGTCAGGCACCGGCAGGAACGGGGTTCAAGTTAGCCTCCGGGTTGTGGGCCAGTCAAGTGCCGGGCAGCAGAGCGGTATTGCCCCGGGCATTGACGTACTCGTCGTAGGGAATCTGGAACAGGCGGGCGAGATTCGTCGAAGTCAGTGCGGCGCGCGTCTTGTCAAACACCCAGGTGCCGTCGCTAAAAAGCAGCAAGGCGTGGCTGGCAAAGCGCATCACGAGTGACGGGTCGTGCAGCGTCATGATCACGCCATGGCCACGGATGGCCAGCGCGCTCAGTTGCTCCAGCGTGTCGATCTGGTGGCGGGGGTCGAGGTGGTTCACTGGTTCGTCCAGCAGCAGTACACCCGGGTCCTGGGTCAGCAGGCGCGCCATGGCGAGCCTGCGCCGCTCACCGCCGGATAACGTGGACACCAGCCGGTCTTCAAAGCCGCGGAGATTCATGGCCGACAGTGCAGCCCTCGCACGTTGCAGAGCATCCGGGGATTCTGCTGCGGTGTTGCCGAGGTGCGGGTGCCGACCCATCAGCGCGGTCCCAAGTGCGGTCGCGGGAAAGGTTTCCGCGTCATCCTGCAACAGCAGTCCCAGCCGCTGGGCGATCTGCCGACGTCCCAGTCCGCCGAGATCGTCGCTGCCCAGGCGGATTGAGCCTTGGCAGGGTGGACGCAGGCCTGCCAGCGTGTGGAGTGTCAGGGTTTTGCCGACGCCGTTTGGTCCCAGCAGGGCGATGACATCACCGGGGGCGAGATTGAACGTCAGGTCGCGAACCAGCATACGGCCGGCAACGCTTACCCCGAGTGCGGAACTGGTCAGCATGTGGCCGGCACTGTAGTGGGAGAGCCGGGCAAAAAAAACCCCGCCAGTGGCGGGGTTATACGGGTTTTTGTTGTTGTCGCGAATCCGGTCTCGGAGCGTGCGTCAGTTTGTGGTGGATTCTTCTTGTTTTGTTTGCCGCTTCTACTTCTAATTGTTGGTTTCTTCTTCTTCTTGTGAGCTACTTCTGGCTTCGATGTCTGGTTACAGATGTCGAGCTTTCCTGCCGCGCGGCACAGAGACCTTTTTTGTGCGCAGGAAGACTAGAGCAAGTCCCATGCCACGAGCTGAAAAATGGCTATATAACAGTGCCATGGCGATAATTGGTGGTTCGGCTTGCGAGCCGAATTTCAATACTTGTAAGGAAAGCCGACACGCGCTCAGACCGGCCAGTCGGGCTCACCAGAGCACGGGTTGTGAGGGGGCCAGCCTTCGGCCCGGCCTTAGGGGCAATTGCGCCCAGCTACTGGGCCCCGGATGAGTTAATCGCAGCTGAATGGCCCGGATTCGGGCGCTGAAGTGCCCGCAGACTTGTAAAGAATTCCAACGGTGACGATGCCCGGTTGCCCGATTTTGCCTGTTCAATGGGCGTGCAGACCGGTACTCTCGCCCGCGCCATGGATCTGGAACAACTGCGTAACCAGCTGTCTGCGATCGACCGGCAGATCCTGGAGCTTGTTGCAGAGCGGCAGCGATTGTCGGGCGATATCGGCGCCTTCAAGCAGGCCACGGGCCGGCCTACCCGCGACTTCGTGCGGGAAAAGCAGGTCCTGGACCGGGCGCGCACACTCGCGGCCAGCCTTGGCATTTCGCCGGGTCTGGCGGAGGCGCTGCTGAGCCTCCTGATCCGTTCGTCGCTCGCCAACCAGGAACAGGCCCGTGTTCGCGCAGAAGGCCAGGGCTCCGGGAAGCCGGCACTGGTGATAGGTGGCAGCGGCAAGATGGGCCGCTGGTTCACCGAGTTTCTGCACTCGCAGGGCTTCAATGTCACGGTGGCTGACCCGACGGGTCCGGTTCCGGGCTTCCAACACGTCGCGGACTGGCGTGAGACGCCGGACGAGTTCGCCGTAACGGTCGTTTCGGCGCCGATCGCGCTGACCGGCAGTATTCTCCGCGACCTCGGGGCCCGTAAGCGTTCCGGACTGATATTCGACATCAGTTCGCTCAAGTCGCCCTTTATCGCCGACCTGAAGGACCTCTGTAGCCAGGGACTGCACGCGACGTCCGTTCACCCCATGTTTGGCCCTGACACCGAGCTGCTGTCGGGGCGCCACGTGCTCTTTCTCGATGCGGGCTGTTCGGTGGCGACCACGGATGCCATACAGCTGTTTGCATCGACGATGGCCGCCCAGATCCGGATGGACATCGAGGAGCACGACCGGCTGATCGCCTACGTGCTGGGGCTCTCTCACGCGTTGAACATTGCCTTCTTCACGGCACTTGCCGACAGCGGTGAGACGGTACCCAAGCTGGCTGACATTTCGAGTACCACCTTTGATGCCCAGCTGCAGATCGCGGGCCGCGTCGCCCTGGAAAATCCGAACATGTACTTCGCCATACAGGCGGAGAACCCCTTCGGGCTGGCGGCTCTTGAGGAATTGCAGCGGGCAGTTACCCGCATTGCCGACATCGTCCGTACGGGCGACGAGCCTGGTTTCCTGCGGTTGATGGAGCAGGGGCGCAGTTATCTGGCGAGCCGCCTCTAGTCGCCAGAGTCAGACACTGGCTAGCCGCCGCTACGCAGGCTTCGACGCAGGAGATACAGGAACGCCGGCACGCCAACCATGGCGGTTATGGCGCCCACCGGCAGCTGGCGTGGCGCCATGAGCGTGCGCGCCAGCGTATCGGCCAGCACCAACAGCGTGCCGCCGGCGAGTGCCGAACACGGAATCACGACCCGGTGATCGCTACCCCCGGCAAGCCGCACGAAATGTGGCACGATCAAGCCGACGAAGCCCACCACGCCGGCTGTGGTTACGGCCACCGATGTGAGCAGTGCGCCGAGCGCGTAAATCGCAACCCGTACGCGGCCCACTTCTACGCCGAGCAGGGCTGCCTGCCAGTCGCCAGTGCCAAGGACATTCAGCGTACGCGCGAGCAGCAGGCCCGCGATCGCACCCGCGGTGGCCACCATCAGGATGGGTGCCGGACGTTCGGCGAAGGAAAAGTCGCCCATCAGCCAGAACAGCAGGCCACGCAGATTCGCTTCCGGGCTGATCGCCAGCAGCAGGCTGACAGCGGCACTCCAGCCCGAAGCGACCACGATGCCGGTGAGCAACAGGCGGCTCGAGTCGCTACTGCCGTTGTAGCCGCGACCGTCGTGCCAGGCGCCGCCACTGCGTGCCAGGGCAAAGACGAGCAGCGTACTCAGCAAGGCCCCGGCAAATGCCGCGGCGTCGACGATCAGCCCGATATGACCCAGGAGCATCGCGCCGAGTGCCGCCACGGCAGCTCCACCTGAGGTGCCGAGAACGTACGGGTCGGCGAGCGGATTGCGCAGCAGAACCTGCATCAACGCGCCGGCGAGAGCCAGCGCGGCGCCGGTGCCGAATGCCGCCAGGGCTCGTGGCAGGCGCAGCCGGAGCAGGATATCCGCCTCCAAAGGGTCGATACTGCCGGCGAGAAGTGCGCGCAGCGTACCTGGACCCGCAGGGCCGCTGCCGGTGCCGAGCGCAAGCAGCAGCGATGCGACGCTGAGTACGACGAGAATTACCAGTAGTCGACGGGGCGCTATTTGCATTACCTGTGGCGAGAGCAGCCAGCCGGGTCGGCGGAGTGCCGGAAGTGTACTGGATGGTTCAATCCAACCGTGACACAGGCGCAGCCGCTATGAAAGAATTTGGCCGCAATCAGAGGTGGTGCGTGGATCAGATTGACGTAGAAGGTTTTCGCGCGAACGTTGGCATTATTTTGTGCGACCGTCGTGGTCTGGTGCTGGTGGGTGGCCGTGTGGGCCAGGACGCCTGGCAGTTTCCCCAGGGCGGTATTCGCCGCAAGGAATCCCCGGAGCAGGCCATGTACCGCGAGCTTGAGGAGGAGATCGGCCTCCACCCGGAGGATGTTGCCGTTCTCGGCTGTACGGCGGATTGGCTCCGGTATCGGCTTCCTCCGCAGTACGTCCGGAAGAGAATGCGCCCCCTTTGCATCGGCCAGAAGCAGCGTTGGTTTCTGCTTCGAATGTTGACCGCCGAGAGCCGCTTGCAGCTGGATACGACCCCGACACCTGAATTTGACCGCTGGCGCTGGGTCGATTTCTGGCAACCGTTGAGCGACGTGATTTACTTCAAGCGCGAGGTCTACCGGCAGGCCCTCGAGCAACTCGGGCCAATCGCCTTCCCGGACGGGTTGCCACCGAAGCCCGATACCGGAGCCAGTGGCGATCCCGGTGGTTGACAGCCGGCGGCGCACGCCGAAGCCCGAACATGACGTTCTGGCCGCCGTGGATCTCGGTTCGAACAGCTTCCACATGGTGGTGGCCCGATTTGGTCACGGCCAGCTCACCGTCATTGACCGGCTGCGCGAAATGGTCCGTCTCGCCTCGGGCCTCGATGCCCGGGGCCACCTCACTGAGGTCAGCCAGTCGCGCGCCCTTGCTACGCTCCAGCGCTTTGGTGAGCGACTGCGCGACATGCAGGCTGGCGGGGTGCGAGTGGTCGCCACCAATACGCTGCGCAATGCCAGGTCGACCGGACGCTTTCTCCAGCGTGCTGCCAAAGCGCTGGGCCACCCGGTAGAGATTATTTCCGGCATCGAGGAGGCGCGGCTTGTGTACCTGGGGGCCAGCCATAATCTGCCGGCCGTTGATGGTCCACGACTGGTAGTTGATATCGGGGGAGGCAGTACGGAGATCATTGCCGGCAAGGGTCTCGTGCCGTCCACAATGGAGAGCCTCGCGATCGGTTGCGTGTCCGTCAGCGAGCGGTGCTTTCCTGAGGGACGGCTCTCGGCGAAAAACTTCGACAAGGCCCGTCTGCAGATTCGCCTTGAAATGGAGCCCGTGCGCTCCCAGTTCCGCAAGGTGGCGCCGGCCCAGGTGGCGGGAACATCTGGCAGCATCAGGGCCGCCCACGCGGTGCTGTCAGCGCTGAATCGGACGACGGAGGGCGTCACGGTCGACGGCCTCGAGTATCTGATCGAGCAAATGGTCGTTGCCGGCCGCATTGGTGATCTGCATCTTCCGGAACTATCCGATGACCGGGCCGAGGTATTTCCCGGCGGCGTGGCCATACTTGTCGAGGTGATGCGGGCTCTGGCACTCGAGAGCATGACAGTTGCCGACGGTGCCCTTCGCGAGGGCATCCTCTACGACATGATCGGTAGACTCACGGACGAGGATGCCCGGGTGCGCACCGTGCGCGCCATGGTGGCGCGCTATCAGGTAGATCTTTCACAGGCCGAGCGTGTCGAGGCCACCGCACTGAATCTCTTCTCCCAGGCTCGCGCAGATTGGAATCTGGCCGACAACCAGAAGCTCCTGCTGTCTTCGGCAGCTCGCCTGCACGAACTCGGGCTCGACATTGCTCACGCTCACTATCACCGGCATGGAGCCTACGTTCTGGCAAACGCCGACATGCCGGGTTTTCCGCGCGAGGAGCAGCAGATCCTGGCGTGTCTCGTGCTTGCTCATCGGCGCAAGTTCGAGCGGAGTGCATTCAATGATTTGCCTGCGCCGTCTCAGCGGCCTGCGCTGCGACTGGCAATCCTGTTGCGCCTTGCAGCGCTGGTGCACCGGAGCCGGACTGGCGGTGCTACGCCGGAGCTCGGACTTCGCGTTCAGGGCCGTACCCTGCGCCTGCAAGTGCCAGCGACCTGGTTGCAGGGCAATCCCCTGACCCTGGCGAATCTGGAGCGGGAGCGGGAATTTCTGGACGATGCCGACTACACGCTGATCATCCAGCGCCGGACAGCTATGTAGGAGCGCCTTTAGGCGCGACCCGATTCGAACCAGTACTTATCGCGCCTGAAGGCGCTCCTACGCGGGCTACGCCTCGGCCAGATTCCGGAGGAGCTGTGTCTGGGATGAGAGTGGCTCGTCGCCGGGTGCTGGCCTGACCAGACGAAACGTGCCGTTCGCCTGCAATTCCCATGCCTGGCAGTTGTCCGACAGGGACAGGTCAAGATCTGCAATAACCCTTGCCTTGAGGTTCTCGCTGTGCACAGGGAAGCACACCTCCACGCGCCGGAAGAAGTTGCGATCCATCCAGTCGGCACTCGAACAAAAGATATGCTCGTCGCCGTTGGCGTGAAAGTAGTACACGCGTGAATGCTCCAGAAAGCGCCCAACGATCGAACGAACGCGGATGTTTTCTGACACGCCGGGTATCCCCGGGCGCAGGCAGCAAATGCCACGGACGACCAGGTCCACCATTACGCCCGCGCAGGACGCCCGGTACAGCGCACGGATTACCTCCGGTTCAACCAGAGCGTTCAGTTTCGCGATGATGTGGCCGGCGCCGCCGGCATCGACGTTACGGATTTCCTGGTCGATGTGTTCGAGAATCCGCTCGTGCAGGTTGAATGGCGCTTGATACAGACGCCGAAGCGGCGGCGTCTGCATCAGGCTCGTGAGTTGCAGGAACACGTGGTGGACGTCTTCACCAAGAGCCTCGTCGGCCGACAGTAGGCTGTAATCGGTGTAAAGACGGGCCGTGCCGGTATGGTAATTCCCGGTTCCGAGGTGCACGTATCGGCGCAGGCGTCCGCCCTCGCGACGCACAACCAGGGCCATCTTGCAGTGGGTCTTGAAACCAACCACGCCGTATACGACGTGCGCGCCAGCCTCCTGCAGGCGGTTTGCCAGCTGGATATTCGCGGCTTCGTCGAAGCGCGCTCGCAACTCGATGCTGACCGTCACTTCCTTGCCCGCCAACGCGGCACGCATTAACGAGTCGACTATGGGCGAATCGGCTCCGGTCCTGTACAGCGTGATTTTCAGGGCCCGTACATCCGGATCCTGGGCCGCCCTGCCGACAAAATCGATGACCGGGCCGAATGATTCGTACGGGTGGTGTAGCAGGATATCCCGCTCAGCGATGGCGGCGAACAGGTTTTCGGCGCCGGCAACAGCCTTCTGCTGACCGGGAGTGAATGGCAATTCACGCAGGTCATCGCGGCTGGTCAGGTTGTACACAGCCATCAAGCGATTGAGGTTTACCGGGCCGTCGACGGGGTAGAGATCAGCGCGGTCGAGTTCGAACATCTCCAGCAGGTAGTCCATGTCTTCGGCCGGGCAGTCGTGGGCGACCTCCAGGCGCACGGCCTCACCATAGCGTGCCGAGATGAGCTCTCCTTCAACGGCGCGCATCAGATCGTCTACTTCCTCCGTTTCGACGTAGAGGTCACTGTTGCGGGTCACCCGGAACTGGTAGCAACCCTGGATTTCCATGCCAGTGAACAGTTCGTCCACGAAGGCATGGATGACGGAGGAGAGGAAGACAAAGTCGTTAGGACCGGTATCCGGCAGCGTGGGATCAAGACGGATGAGTCTTGGCAGCGAGCGGGGCGCCTGCACGATGGCTCGTTGCACCGGGCGGCCGAAGGCGTGCATGCCCTTCAGGTCCAGGATGAAGTTCAGGCTCTTGTTCAGGATCTTCGGGAACGGGCGCGCGGGATCTAAGGAGATGGGGCTCAGCACGGGCTCGATTTCGCGATGGAAGTAGTCGCGCAGCCAGTCCCGATGCGCCGGCCGCCAACGTGTCCGACGCACGAAGCGGATAGCTTCATTTTCCAGCGCGGGTATCAGGTCCTCATTAAGCAGGCGGTACTGTTCGTCCACCAGCGCGTGTGCGCGCTCCCGGATGTCGGCAAGCGCCTGCCTGGCAGTGAGCATATCGGGGCCCTGGGGAGGCAGGCCGAGATCCTGCCGCTGACGCAGGCCGCTGACACGGATTTCGAAAAACTCATCGAGATTTGTGGAAACGATGCAGAGGAACTTCAGTCGCTCGAGAAGCGGGATGGAAGTGTCCTTGGCCTGATACAGAACCCGCCGATTGAACTCGAGCGCACTGAGTTCCCGATTGATGAAGTAGTCGGGAATTTTGAAATTTGGGGTATCCAAGGCGAGTAATCCGCTGAGCCGGAAAAAACTATAACAGCCGCGGGATTCCGGCGCGTTGCGGGCGTCACACTTGGCGGATCGCCGCAGCCCGGCAAAGCTGGTAAATGGCCCGTTACGGCCCTGCGGGCGGGAGGTAGACGCCACCCATCGACAGCCGCGCTGTGGCGCCCGTAACTTCCGGTGCATTGGTCGGGCGTGCTGCCAGCCGTTCCCGGGCGAACCACGCGAAAGCCGCGGCTTCGACCAGTTCGGGGGGGATACCCCAGTCTGTAGTGGTATGAACAACGCAGCCGGGCAATTGGCGCCGCAGGCGGCCCAGCAGATCGTCGTTGTAGGCGCCGCCGCCGCAAACGGCGAGCCCCGCAGCACCAGCCAGCGCCGATGCAATGGTGGCCGCCGTGAGTTCCGCGAGAGTGGCCTGCATATCCTCGGGAGCGATCCGGATTTTGCTGCCGGATCCGATCCGGCAGTGTATCCAGGCCGGGTTGAAGTAGTCGACGCCGGTGCTCTTCGGCGGGAGTCGGCCGAAGTAGTCGTCGGCGAGCAATTTTGCGAGTAGAGCTTCATTCACACGACCGCTGGCGGCGAAGCGGCCACCCGTGTCGAATGCACAGCCCGTGTGCTCGGTGCACCAGGCGTCCAGCAGGGTATTCCCGGGGCCGGTATCGTAAGCGATCAATGGCGCTCCGGGATTCAGCAGGGTCACGTTCGCTATCCCGCCAATGTTGACGACAGCTCTCGCCTCCGTTGGAACAGTGAACGCATACCGGTGGAAGGCTGGCACGAGCGGCGCGCCCTGGCCGCCCAGTGCCACATCTCCGCGCCGGAAATCACCTACAACGGTGAGCCCGGTGCGCGCGGCAATCAGTGCGGGATCGCCAAGCTGGACGGTTGTGCGTGCCGGTCCGTCGGGGGCATGGAACACGGTTTGTCCGTGGCTCCCGATGGCCCGGATGGATTGCCGGTCAATCGCGACGTCCGCCAATACGTGGCGCGCCGCTGCCGCGAATTCCTCCGCAATGCGGACGTCGAGTCCGGCGAGTTCGGGAAGCGTTCCCCCCGCCGGATCGCGCGTGACGCGGCCGAGCAATGCCCGCAGGTCGGCGGGGTAGTCCCGGTGATGGTGAGCATGAATGGCGCAGCGCTGGTCCGGGAACCCAACGAGGACGGCGTCAATGCCGTCCATGCTGGTCCCGGACATGAGACCGATGTAGAGGTCCGTGTTCGTCAGCGAATGGGCCTGATGGCTAGCCGATTACAGGTTGGCCGGACGATTTGCGGCCAGCATGCTGTTACGAGCCGCCAGGCGCTGCATCAGCGGTTCTGCCGTTGCGCGAAAGGCAGTGAGTGCCTGCGGCGGCAGCGGTTTCGCGTTCGGCAGGATGACGGTCCGGGGATTCAGGTGCCGTCCGTTCTTTCGATATTCATAGTGCAGATGGGGCGCGGTGGCGAGGCCGGTGGCACCGACGTACCCAATGACATCACCCTGTCTGACCCGGCTGCCGTAGCCGCGTCTTTCGAAGCGGGATAGGTGCCCGTAAAGGGTCGTCACATTGCCCCCGTGCTGCAGGATGATGGCGTTGCCGTAGCCGCCTTTCCATCCACGGAATATGATCTTGCCATCGCCCGATGCCTTGACCGGTGTGCCCTTCGGTGCGGCGTAGTCCACGCCTTGGTGCGCCCGGATCTGGTTCAGGATCGGATGACGTCGCCGCGGATTGAAGTTGGAACTGATGCGAGTAAAGGACACAGGCGCCCGCACAAAGGCCTTGCGCATCGGCTGGCCATCGTGGTTGTAGTACTCGGGCCGGCTGTCTTCGGTTTCCTGATAGCGGATCGCGGTATAACGGGCGCCACGATTCAAAAACTCCGCAGCGAGCACGTCGCCCTCGCCGAGCTTGGTGCCATCGCGCCAAAGCTCTTCGTAAACCAATGCGAACTCGTCGCCCCGGCCGATGTCCCTGACGAAGTCGATGTCGTACTCGAATACTTCAGCGACCCTCATGATCAGCTTCTCGGACACCCGCGACTCGTTCGCAGCCTCAAACAGGGAGCTTTGGATCTGACCACTGGCGGTTACGAGCCGATGCTCGAGCGGCAGGTCGACGACACTGGCCTGGAAGCCGGCGTCACTGCGCCGGACTTCGAACCGGGAGCTGATGTTGAGCTCGCGATCCAGGGACTGGACGGACCCGCCAACGTGGCGGACTTTAAGGACATCGCCCGGACGTAGAATTCGCAAGTTCTTGCGTGCCCCGTCCAGTTGCAGGATATCAGCGAGGTCCACGAGGCTTAGATTGGTGTCCCGGAACAGGCTATCCAGCGTGTCACCGGGCCTTACTTCGATTAACAGGCT
>JAQBGF010000032.1:20000-29741 GCA_032122615.1 Gammaproteobacteria bacterium
GGGACATCCCGTCTTACCAAACCGATGCAAACTCCGAATACCAGGAAGTGCCGAGCACGGGAGACACACGGCGGGTGCTAACGTCCGTCGTGAAGAGGGAAACAACCCAGACCGCCATCTAAGGTCCCTAAATCACAGCTAAGTGGAAAACGATGTGGAAAGGCACAGACAGCCAGGAGGTTGGCTTAGAAGCAGCCATCCTTTAAAGAAAGCGTAACAGCTCACTGGTCTAGTCGGTCTGCGCGGAAAATTTAACGGGGCTCAAGCTGTGTACCGAAGCTGCGGATTCACCGCAAGGTGAGTGGTAGAGGAGCGTTCTGTAAGCCTGTGAAGGTGTGCTGTGAGGCATGCTGGAGGTATCAGAAGTGCGAATGCTGACATGAGTAACGATAATGCGGGTGAAAAACCCGCACGCCGTAAACCCAAGGTTTCCTGCGCAACGTTAATCGGCGCAGGGTGAGCCGGATCCTAAGGCGAGACCGAAAGGTGTAGTCGATGGCAAGCGGGTTAATATTCCTGCGCCACGGATTGCTGCGATGGGAGGACGGAGAAGGCTAGGCTTACCGGGTGTTGGAAGTCCCGGGGAAAGCAGGTAGGCGGAGATCTTAGGTAAGTCCGGGATTTCTTAACGCCGAGATGCGAGACCATCGGTTTAGGCCGAGAAGTAGCTGATGCCACGCTTCCAGGAAAAGTCCCTAAGCTTCAGGCAGTTCGTGTCCGTACCGTAAACCGACACAGGTGGGTGAGGAGAGAATCCTAAGGCGCTTGAGAGAACTCGGGTGAAGGAACTAGGCAACTTGGTACCGTAACTTCGGGAGAAGGTACGCCCCTGCCGGTTAGGAGACTTGCTCTCCAAAGCTAGCGGGGGCCGCAGATGCCAGGTGGCTGCGACTGTTTATCAAAAACACAGCACTCTGCAAACACGAAAGTGGAAGTATAGGGTGTGACGCCTGCCCGGTGCCGGAAGGTTAATTGATGGGGTTAGCCGCAAGGCGAAGCTCTTGATCGAAGCCCCGGTAAACGGCGGCCGTAACTATAACGGTCCTAAGGTAGCGAAATTCCTTGTCGGGTAAGTTCCGACCTGCACGAATGGCGTAACGATAGCCACGCTGTCTCCACCCGGGACTCAGTGAAGTTGAAATCGCTGTGAAGATGCAGTGTACCCGCGGCAAGACGGAAAGACCCCGTGCACCTTTACTACAGCTTTGCATTGGACTTTGAACCTGTCTGTGTAGGATAGGTGGGAGGCTATGAAGTGGGGACGCCAGTTCTCATGGAGCCAATCTTGAAATACCACCCTGATATGTTTGGGGTTCTAACCTAGGCCCGTAATCCGGGCTGGGGACAATGTATGGTGGGTAGTTTGACTGGGGCGGTCTCCTCCTAAAGAGTAACGGAGGAGCACAAAGGTTCCCTCAGCGCGGTCGGACATCGCGTGTTGTGTGCAAAGGCATAAGGGAGCTTGACTGCGAGACAGACAAGTCGAGCAGGTACGAAAGTAGGTCTTAGTGATCCGGTGGTTCTGTATGGAAGGGCCATCGCTCAACGGATAAAAGGTACGCCGGGGATAACAGGCTGATCTCCCCCAAGAGTCCACATCGACGGGGAGGTTTGGCACCTCGATGTCGGCTCATCACATCCTGGGGCTGTAGCAGGTCCCAAGGGTATGGCTGTTCGCCATTTAAAGTGGTACGCGAGCTGGGTTCAGAACGTCGTGAGACAGTTCGGTCCCTATCTGCCGTGGGCGTTAGAAATTTGAGGGTGAGTTGCTCCTAGTACGAGAGGACCGGAGTGAACGTACCTCTGGTGTTCCGGTTGTCACGCCAGTGGCATCGCCGGGTAGCTATGTACGGACGGGATAACCGCTGAATGCATCTAAGCGGGAAGCCCCCCCCAAGATAAGATTTCTCTGGAGACTTGATCTCCCTAAAGGGCCGTCGAAGACTACGACGTTGATAGGCTGGGTGTGGAAGCGCTGCAAGGCGTGTAGCTAACCAGTACTAATTGCCCGTGAGGCTTGACCATATAACACTCAAGCAACCTGAAATTTCCAGGTTCTGGGTCATGGTGAGAGCCAATTGATAATCGAATGATTACAGTCCTTGCGACAGCTTTTAATGCTTCGCAAGAGGCGTCAAACACATCTGAGTTGTGGCTGGTTCTCCGAAGGGGAACCAGCATGGTTAAAAGTTTGCCTGGCGGCTATAGCGGGCGGGAACCACCCGATCCCATTCCGAACTCGGAAGTGAAACTGCCCAGCGCCGATGGTAGTGTGGGGTTTCCCCATGTGAGAGTAGGTCACCGCCAGGCACCTATCCAAAACCCCTGTCGCATCGCTGCGACAGGGGTTTTTTCGTTAGCATCAGCATCATGAATCAGCAGCAGCCCTGGGAGATCATCGGCGAACTCCTCCATCGTGAGGAGATGGCAGCGCTCGACCAGTATCTCCAGCAGCTGTCGTCTGGTGAGACCGTGCGAGCGGTATTCCGACTGACTCCCAACGAGCAGGAAAAGCTCCTGACGTTGCTGCCGCCAGAGAGCGCCGCCGATCTCATCGACGACGTACCGGACGCCCAGGCGGCCGAACTGCTCGACTACCTTGAGCCCGGTGAAGCTGCATCCATTGTCAATGAGATGGACAGCGACGAGGCGGCAGACGTTCTCGCCGAGATGGATCGGGAGGACGTAGAGGAAATCTTAAGCCTCATGGGCGTTGACCAGGCGGCAGAGGCCCGCCAGCTCATCGGCTACGACCCGGAGACTGCCGGCGGTCTGATGATGAAGGAGTTCCTGAGCTACCCCGGCACGATGACCGTAACTGATGCTGTTGCTGACATTGCCGTTCAGGGCGAGGACTATCCGATTTACTACCTTCAGCACGTTTTTGTCGTAGGGCCATCGGGTCGCCTGCAAGGGGTTGCCGGACTCACCGACATTGCCAGGGCGAAGCCAAATTCATTCCTGGAGGAACTCGCAACCTCCGTTGATGCCGTCAATCCCACGGCCGGACTCGATCAGCTCGAAGATTTCTTCGAGTCACGGGACACGCCGCTGGCACCTGTCATTGACGATTCCGGGCGGCTGATCGGAGCAATCCGGCGCCGCGCGGTATTCGATGCCATCGCGGAGCGTGCCGACGAGTCTTACCTGAAGAGTCAGGGCATCGTGGGCGGCGACGAATTTCGCTCGATGCCCCTGTACGTCCGGTCCGGACGGCGACTGTCCTGGTTGATCGTGAAAATCTTCCTCAATCTTGCGGCGGTAAGCGTCATAGCGCTCTACGAGGACACGATCGCGGCGGCGTTTACCTTGGCGGTTTTCCTGCCTATCGTTTCCGACATGAGCGGTTGTTCCGGCTACCAGGCAGTGGCGGTCAGCATGCGCGAGCTGGCCCTGGACATTATTCAACCCTCCGATGTGCTTCGCGTTTGCCTAAAGGAAGTCGTACTGGGTTTGGTTACGGGATCCGTCCTTGGCGCGCTGCTCGCTGGCGTCGCCTGGCTGTGGAAGGGTAATCCGTGGCTCGGCCTTGTTGTGGGCGTGGCGTTGGCCGTGAATACCGTAGTTGCCGTGATCATCGGGGGTGCGTTACCGCTGCTTCTTAAGGGCATGCGCGTCGATCCAGCACTGGCTGCCGGGCCTGTACTGACTACCATCACGGATACTGGTGGCTTCTTCCTGGTCCTGAGTCTGGCGACACTGGTCTTGCCGCACCTGGTTTCCTAGGTGCCTGACCAGGTTTTGACGATTAGGGATAGCGTTATGGTGCGCCCCCATTTCTGGTCCGCAGCCGCAGCGGATATCGATCACCAACATCCATGGACCGGGACGCGCTGGTTATCCTTGTCAGCTAAACTTGCGGCGTATGAGCGAATCGCCTGCCAGTGCCCCCGTTGTCTATCACCTTCGGCCCCTACAGACCGGCGCGCACCTTTATGAGGTGACTTGCCGCATCGAGCGGCCCTCACCCGACGGGCAGCGGCTGTCGCTTCCCGCGTGGATACCCGGCAGCTATTTGATCCGGGACTACGCCCGACAGGTCGTTCAGTTACAGGCAGAAAGCGGTGGGGAGCCTGTACAGTCACGGAAGATCAACAAGCACACTTGGCGCGTCGCCCCGGTTACCGGCGAGCTTCTGGTACGGATGACGGTCTACGCAGCGGATCCTTCGGTGCGGGGCGCATGGCTGGATGACCAGCTGGGTTTTGTGAACGGCGTGTGCGTCTTCCTGCGGGTTCACGGCCAGGAGCAAGCCCCGTCAGTCGTGCACATTGATCCGCCGGATTCGCCCCCGAATTTATCGTCCAGCTCGGGCTGGCGCCTGTCCACGGGGCTCCAGCGTCTCACCGGGGGCCAGGGCGAGTTCGGCGCTTTTCGGGCCTCTTCGTATAGCGATTTGATCGACCAACCGGTACTCATGGGCCAACTCACCACCGTGGAGTTCATGGCCGCCGGCGTGCCTCACGCTCTCGTGCTGGCGGGCCTGCCTAACCCGGACCGCGAGCGTTTGCAGGCGGATCTGGCCAGGATTTGTACCTGGCACATCGATTTCTTCGGGCGGCCAGCGCCGATGGCGCGGTATGTCTTTCTGGCGCGCGTCTCGATTGAGGGCTATGGCGGCATTGAGCATCGCAATTCGGCGGTGCTCGCTTGTCGACGGGATGATCTTCCGCAGCCCGGAGTCGCCGGAAATGAAGCCGGGTATCGGCGATTTCTCGGTCTCGTGAGTCATGAATACTTCCACGCGTGGCACGTGAAGAGAATTCGCCCGGCAGAATTTGTGGCCGCGGACCTCGGTGCCGAGGCCTACACCCATCAATTGTGGATTTTCGAGGGGATTACCTCCTACTACGACGATCTGGCCTTGAGGCGCTGCGAACTGATTACGGTCGAGCAATACCTGGAGATTCTCGGCAAAGCGCTGACCCGTCTGTATCGGACCGCCGGTCGTCGTCGCCAGACGCTAGAGGAGGCCAGCTTCGACACCTGGATCAAGTTTTATCGCCCGGACGAGAACACGGCCAACGCCACGGTCAGTTATTACGTGAAGGGGTCGCTGGTGGCGCTGGCCCTCGATCTGGAGCTGCGATCACGGACAGCCGGGACCTGCTCTCTGGACGCCGTCATGCGCACGTTGTGGCAGGAGTATGGCGCGGACGACAGCTCTGGATTACCAGAGGGACGATTCGAGGAGCTGGCCGAAAACCTCAGTGGACTGGACCTGGAGGCCTTCTTCGGCCAGGCGTTGCGGACAACTATCGATCCGCCGGTCGGCATCCTGCTGGCGCAGTTCGGGATCCGACTGCACATGCGCAGTTCGGAAAGTGACGTGGATGCCGGTGGCATCCGCGGTCGTCGCGAAGAACGCCCCAGAGCGTGGCTGGGCTTCCAGGTAAAGACGGCGGACGGCCGCGTTCGCATTAGTCATGTGGCAGCCGACAGTCCGGGCCAGCGGGCGGGGATTTCCGCTGGCGATGAATTGCTGGCGTTGGCGGGCCGGCGCATCGCCGCGGACAACTGGGAAACCATGCTTGACAGGCTTGTTCCCGGGGTCGACCTGGTTTGTCATCTGTTCCGGAACCAACAGCTGGTGCAGGTCGTCTGTCAGCCGGTGCCGGCTCCACGGGATACCTGCTACCTGACGCTGGACGCGGAGGCAGACGCTGCCGCGGTCGCCCGTCGTAACGCCTGGCTCGGACTGCCTTAGCCACCGGGGCTCCGGTGTTAGACTTTTTCCATGCTGGAACTGGGTCTGAAGGTTCTGCTTAGCTACCTCGCCGGTTCGCTCAACGGCGCGCTAATCGTCGGGAAACTTGTGGGCGGCGTTGATATCCGCGCTCTCGGTAGCGGGAATGCAGGGGGCACCAACGCGCTGCGGACGCAAGGCAAGTGGTTCGCGCTAAGGGCAGTGTTGATTGATATTGGCAAAGGGTATCTTCCTCCGTGGCTATTACCTGCGCTGGTTTTGCCTGGTGTGCCGCTCGACCCGGAAGTCTCCAGGATATGGTTGACCCTCGCCTGTGCTGGTGGTGCTGTCGTCGGCCACTGCTATCCGGTGTGGTTTGATTTCAAGGGCGGCAAGGGTGCGGCGACGGCCATTGGTGCGCTGCTCGGGATCGCACCCGGACTTGCATTGCTGGCTGCTGTTGTCTGGGTCCTCGTGATTGCCACCACGGGCTACGTCGGTCTTGCCACCATCCTGGGCACAGCCGTTTTGCCAGCGTGGGTAGTAATGACGCAATTCACGGAGCAGCGGGAACTGCTCGGGTTTCTGATCGCCCTGGCGCTGTTCATCGTGTTCACCCATCGGGACAATATTCAACGCCTGCGGGAAGGCCGGGAAAACCGCCTGGAAAAGGCGATGCTGTGGCGTCGTTCCCGCTAACGAAGCCCGCACCAGCTGCGGCGACCGCCCGGCCGGCGGTCCTGGATCTGCTCGCAGACGGGAACTGGCACTCCGGCGTGTCGCTGGGCGCGACGCTCGGCTTGTCCCGTGCTGCCATATGGAAACAGGTGCGCGGTCTGCGCACACTTGGTCTGACCGTCAACGCTGAGCGTGGCCGCGGCTACCGACTCGATCAGTCGCTCAATCTGCTGAGTGCCGCCAAAATTCTCAGCGGCCTGGAGCCAGCAACCCGGCAGGCGCTTGATTCGCTGGACGTGCTGAGGGTAACCGCGTCGACGAACCAGTGTCTGACTGTGCGGCCCGCCCCACCGGCAGGCCGGCTTTGGGCTGTAGTGGCTGAATATCAGACCGGGGGCCGCGGCAGGCGAGGGCGTCGCTGGCTTTCGCCCCTGGGTCACGGGGTTTGCCTGTCGGTTTCCTGGGCCTTCGAGGTTGCGCCCCGCGACCTGCCTTCACTCAGTCTCGCGGCGGGGGTGGCGGTATCCCTCGCCCTCGCGGACAGGGGCGTGGACGGCGTACAACTAAAATGGCCCAACGACGTCATGGCCGGTGGGGGGAAGGTGGGAGGCATACTGGTCGAGGTAGCCGGTGAGCCGGGTGGACCGCTGCGTGCAGTTATCGGCATTGGCCTCAACGTTCGACCGGTGCCGGGAATTGCGGCGACACTTCGGGACGAGGGCGGCAACTCCACCGCTGTGGGCCTGGACGAACTGCACAGCGAGGGTTGTCTTGAACGTAACGCGCTGGTTGCCGCCTTGCTGAACGCGCTTCACTCGAGTCTTCGGAATTTCACCCACGGGGGCGGGGACCCCTTTCTGGAAACCTGGCGCCGGTCCGACTACCTGGCTGGTCGGCCCGTCGTCGTTACCAGCGGCAAGGACGTTCTCCGTGGAATTGCCCGGGGGATTGCCGACGATGGCTCTCTCCTGGTCGAGACGGCCGACCGCATCGTTCCGGTGGTGGCCGGCGACGTTACCCTGCGGATGCCGGCGTGAGGATATCCAGCTGAAGGTTCGCGCATGAAGCTGTTGGTCGATATCGGTAACAGTCGCATCAAGTGGGCGTTTGGTGTCGCGGACCGGTTTGTCGCCCAAGGCGAAGCATTCGGGGATGTCGAGCCATCTTTGGGCGTCATGCTTGAATCCCGATACGAGCCGGAGGAAATCCGCGTCGCCAATGTGGCGGGAGCCGACGCGGGATTCCGGATCGCAGCGCTCCTTGCCGAGCGCTTTCGTATCAAACCGGTATTTGCTGGATCCGCCGCCGTCGGCGCGGGGATCCGCAACGGATACAGCGACCCCGGGCAACTAGGCATTGACCGGTGGCTTGCCCTCTGCGGGGCTTTTTCCCGCTATAAGGCGCCCATTTGTGTCGTGGATACCGGCACGGCTACTACCCTTGACCTAGTAACTGGCGACGGTAAGCATAAAGGCGGGTTGATCCTGCCAGGTATTGAACTGATGCAGCTGGCCCTGCTGCGCGGAACGGGCGATCTGGCGCGCCTTTCTGCCGGCGCAGACTCGGGCCTGGACCGCGCGTTTCAAGCCGCCGGGTTATCCACTTCCCAGGTTGAGTCCCGGATCGTGCTTGGTCATGAGACTGGCGCCGCCATTCGGTTCGGTGGCTTGCAGGCCACAGCCTGCCTTGCGCGACAATGCATGGATGAGCTGTGTGCCGACCGGTCGGTTGAGGCCATTCCCGGGGTTCTCGTGGTCACTGGTGGCGCGGCACTTGTCTTACATGCGGCGCTGCTCCGACAGGGCGGATTTCAGGGTGCCAACGTGCGGCAGGGTCATCGTCTCGAGCACCGGCACCAGCTAGTGCTGGAAGGCCTGGCGCTCGATCCCCCGTGTTTCACTACTGCCGGATGATCAGCAGGACCATGCAAGCCTGATGCGAAACCTCTTTCTGGCATTGATCCTCGCGAATCTGCTGTTTCTGGCGTGGCACGTCTGGATCGACCCGTCCCAGCCCGCCCCGCCAGTGGCCCAGCCGGGGGAGTTGGCGGTATTCGGACCGGCATCAGGCCAGGCCCCAACCGTGTTGTCAGTCGGTCAGGGCGTTGGCGCCTGCCTGCGGATGGGGCCGCTACTCAGTAGTGCCGCAGCACAGCAAGTTCGCGAGCAGCTGACCGCCCGGGGTATCGATGCCGTGCCAGTCGCTCGGGAATCTGAGCAATGGCTTGGTCACTGGGTCCAGATTGGAGGATTTTCGTCGGTGTCCGACGCGGAAACTGCACGGCAACGCCTGATCGAGGGGGGTCTGGTTGATGCCTACCTGATGCAGGACGGACCGGAACCCATGATCAGTCTCGGTGTTTTTAGGGAGCGGACGCGTGCCGACCGGCTTGCCGGAATGGCACAGACCCTGGGTTTCGAGGTGCGGATACGCGACCGCTACCGGCCCACCGCCGAGCAGTGGCTCCTGATCCGCCCTCGCGCGGGTCAGACCCTGGGGTCAGCCGATCTCAGCATTGCCGGGGACCGCATCATGAGGACCGAAAACGCACCCTGTGGCGCGGATGCTTCGTCCGGCAGTGAGTGACGCGGGTGCAAAGTGGGGCTCCGGAAGCCCTTATACTGTAGGTTCTTGTTGCTTGGCGCAGGTCGCCGGCGATCCGGGCCGGAATAGCTCAATGGCAGAGCAACCGCTTTGTAAGCGGTAGGTTGGGGGTTCAAGTCCCTCTTCCGGCATGACCACCAACGGTTGACAGCAAGCACGCCCGCGCCAGACAATACTCTGCTCGACTCAGCGGAGGGGTACCCAAGCGGCCAACGGGGGCAGACTGTAAATCTGCTGGCTTACGCCTTCGTAGGTTCGAATCCTACCCCCTCCACCATCGAACGAGGCGGAGGCAGCGGGTAGGTTCAGAGGCGGGCTGCAGTTCCCAAAGGTCTACAAAACATTCTCGCGAAGATTGTGCAATCCGCGGGTGTAGTTCAATGGTAGAACATCAGCCTTCCAAGCTGATTACGTGGGTTCGATTCCCATCACCCGCTCCAGCTCCGCGAGGTGGCGGTGATCGGGGCTGAGTTTAAGGGAGAGAATTCGCCCACATAGCTCAGTCGGTAGAGCACTTCCTTGGTAAGGAAGAGGTCACCGGTTCAACTCCGGTTGTGGGCTCCAGAGCGTGCGTAAAGACAAGTTGAATCGCGGTAAGCGTCGCACCAATACAAACGATAGAGAGAGAAAGCCATGTCGAAAGCCAAATTTGAGCGTACGAAGCCACACGTAAACGTGGGGACGATCGGCCACGTGGACCATGGTAAGACGACGCTGACAGCGGCGCTGACCAAGGTGATGGCGGCGAAGTTTGGCGGCGAGGTGTCGGCGTA
>JAQBGF010000033.1:0-25100 GCA_032122615.1 Gammaproteobacteria bacterium
CTGATGGCCCGAACGCCGACGACGAGCCCGATCATCGGTGAAATCCTGGCGGACTATGCGAAGAGCGCTATCCGCGATGCGAAGAACGAGGTCGCCATGCTGGTGGTGCATGGTCCGCAGGAGGCGGAGGACAACCTCAAGCTGCTGAAGATCCTTGCAGGCCACGCGGCGACCGTAAAGGCGGCAACCGGATTATCGGAGGTGTACTACGACTCCCTGCAGGATGACGCACCGACGGCCATTCGCACCGCGAATGTAAACCGCATGCGCGACTGGATCAGCAAGCACACGGCCGCTGGTCACCGCGTGATCGTGTTGCAGGCAATCATGACGGGGCAGGGCGGTGTATCGGGCCGCCTGCGCCGGGATTTTGATGGCCTGTCCTACGATCTGGTAGACAAGGGCTTCACCGAGCACCCGCTGTTCGATCGCTGGATTGACGCGACCGTGACGGCAGAACTCGCCCGGGCCGCCTCACTGGCACCGGGCGTACGGTGAGCCGTCCACCAGGGCCTTGTTTCTCGGGCTCAACGGCGGCCCCCCTTTCCAGCCCTCATCCTGAGCGTCGATGTGCAGCACGCCCTTTTCTTCGTTGGCATTGAAGGTCATCAGGATGGAGTAGCCGTCAGCGAGACGGAAGGGAAAGATCCACTTGCTGATACCGGTGTAGTCGTGAGGACCGTATGCGGCTGCGTATTCGGGATTAGTCACCGTCTCGGTAGCACCCCCGACCTCGAACGTGAGTCCCTTGAGTTCGACCTGAATCTGCGGCTGGCGCTTGCAATCGCCCGCCGGTGCGTAGCGCCCGAAAATATCCTCAAGTCCCGCGAGGCTGGTTACCTCTACCGCCATGGCCGTCGTCGCAGACATCATGGCAAGCCCCGAAGCCAGCACAGTGAGCAAGTATTTCCGAATAGGGTGTGTCATCGCATTCTCCCTGCCTGCATTTCAACGTGGAACTACCCGGCCGATTCTCTGCTGTCTCGAATCTGAGGAAAAGCCCCCCGAGCCACTTGTCACGCCTGAACGAGGAGCGGAGGATGGGTCTGATGACCGTAGCACTGATCCTCGTGGATCTGCAGCGCGATTTCCTGGACAGGCCCGGGCTGGTACCGGCCGAGCCCCACCTGCTGGCTCGTACCAGTACGCTGCTTAAGGGCTGTCGTGACCGTGGCATACCCGTCGTGCACGTGCACACGATGCTACGGCCGGACGGGAGCGACCGGATGCCGCACTGGGTGCGGAACGGAACCGTTAGCTGCGTCGACGGGACGCCCGGCGTGCTCGCGCCGGAGCTAGTCGCGCCAGTCGCTGGCGAAGCACTGGTTGCCAAGCGTTTCTTCAGCGGGTTTGGCAATCCGGAGCTGGCCGCCTTTATTGCCAAGGTCGGTGCGCGTACGGTTGTCGTGGCGGGCATCTACCTCCACGGCTGCGTGCGATCGACGGTGATGGACGCTTACGAACACGGTTTGGAGGTCTGGATTGCCGGCGACGCCGTCGGGTCCAATGAACCGGATCACGCCACCCTGACCCGTCGCTACCTCGATGGCCGGGCTGCAACCTTTCTCGACGTTGACTCGATCCTGGCCCGGCTCTCGCCCTGATGTGGCCAGCCTGGGCAATGGCAGCTGTCACCGTGGTTGCGGTCGGCGTGGTATTCCTGTTGCCGCCGATTCCGCAGGACCCTGCCTATCACGCCTTTGCCGATCGCGTAACGCTGGTCAACATTCCCAATTTCTGGAACGTGGTTTCGAACCTGCCCTTTGTGCTGGTTGGCCTGCTCGGGCTGCGCCAGCTGGCCGAACTGCAACGTCACCTGCCCGTGCCCGCCTACCTCCTGTTCTGCATGGGCGCGATCCTGGTCGGCGCCGGCTCCGCGTATTACCACTACGCGCCGACCAGCGATACGCTCGTTTGGGACCGGCTGCCGATGACAGTCGCCTTCATGGGGCTGTTCTCGATCGTAGTCAGCGACCGGATCTCGGTGTCGCTCGGTCGTTGGCTGCTATGGCCGCTGGTGTTGGCCGGTGTGGCTTCTGTTCTCTACTGGGACTGGACCGAGTTGCAGGGTCGGGGCGATCTCCGCGCGTACGGGCTGGTGCAGTTCCTGCCGATGCTGCTCCTTCCCCTGCTGCTGATCACTTCCAGGGGTAACGGGCTTCGCGCGACGTGGTTGTGGGCCACACTGATGACCTACGCGCTGGCGAAGCTGGCGGAGCATTTCGATGCCGCCATATACGCTGCAACCAGCCTCCTTAGCGGCCACAGCCTCAAGCACCTGCTCGGTGCCCTGGCAATTTTCTTCGTCCTTAAGGCCCTGCACGGTCCGGAGATGGGCCTTCAGGCGAGAAGTACAGCACGGACAGGGGCGGCAACGTGAGGGTGAGCGAGTGCTGCTGGCCGTGTGCCGCCAGCGGTGACGCCTGAAGGCTACCGAAATTGCCGGCACCGCTGCCGCCATAGATGTGCGCGTCGCTGTTCAGCCGTTCGAGCCACCGGCCACCTTGCGGCACTCCGATGCTGTAGTTCTCCCGGGTCACGGGCGTGAGGTTGCAGGTGATCAGCATGACATCCCGGTGGTCTTGGCCTTTGCGCAGAAACGAGATCACGCTGGCCCCCAGGTCGCTGCAGTCGATCCATTCGAAGCCTTCGGCTTCAAAATCCCGTTGATACAGCGACGGCGATCCCCGCAGCAGCGTGTTGAGGTCGCGGACCCAGCGCTGGACGCCGGCATGGTCCGGGTACTCAAGGACGTGCCACTCCAGGCTCTCCTCGTGCTGCCACTCGCGCCGCTGTCCGAATTCGCAACCCATGAACAGCAGTTTCTTGCCCGGGTGCGCCCACATGTAGCCGTACAGCACCCGCAGGTTGGCAAATTGCCGCCAGTTGTCGCCCGGCATTTTGCCGATGAGGGAGCCCTTGCCGTGCACGACTTCGTCGTGCGACAGGGGCAGCATGAAATTCTCGCTGAAGGCGTAGCAGAGGCTGAAGGTCAGCCGGTCGTGGTGGTGCCGCCGGTGGATGGGGTCATTCTTCATGTAGGCGAGCGTGTCGTGCATCCAGCCCATGTTCCACTTCAGTCCGAAGCCCAGGCCGCCGAGATACGACGGCCGCGACACCATCGGCCAGGACGTGGATTCCTCCGCGATTGTCTGGGTGTCCGGGTGGTCGCGATAGACCGCCTCGTTCAGGCTTTTCAGGAACGACACGGCTTCAAGGTTCTCGTGTCCGCCGTAGCGGTTCGGAATCCACTCGCCGTCCTTGCGCGCGTAGTCGAGGTAGAGCATTGATGCCACGGCATCCACGCGCAGTGCATCGATGTGGTAGTTCCGCAGCCAGAACAGGGCGCTGCTGCCCAGAAAGCTGCGGACCTCGGCGCGGCCGTAGTTGAAGATCGAGCTGTTCCATTCGGGGTGAAATCCCTGGCGCGGATCGGCGTGCTCGTAGAGGTGCGTCCCGTCGAAGAAGGCGAGCCCGTGCTCGTCGGCCGGGAAGTGCGACGGCACCCAGTCGAGGATGACGCCGACGCCGCGCTGGTGCAGGTGATCCACGAGGTACATGAAGTCCTGCGGCGTGCCGTAGCGCGCGGTCGGCGCGAAGTAACCGGTGACCTGGTAGCCCCACGAGCCGTAGAACGGGTGCTCCGTGACCGGCAGGAGTTCGACGTGGGTAAAGCCGTTAGCCGTGACGTAGTCAGCCAGCGCGTGGGCCATCTCGCGATAGGTCAACGAGCGATTGTTGTCCTCGAGAACCCGCCGCCAGGAGCCTAAGTGCACCTCATAGACGGACCACGGCGCAGCAAGCGAGTTGGCGCTGGCCCGCTGCTTCATCCACTCGGCGTCACCCCAGTCGTAGGACAGATCCCAGACCACGGAGCCCGTCCGTGGCGGTGTTTCGCAGCGGAAGGCGTAGGGGTCGCTCTTGTCGACGCGGTAATCGCCATGCCGGGAAACGATGTGGTACTTGTACAGGGCCCCGTGACCAATACCGGGCACAAACCCCTGCCAGATGCCCGACTCATCGCCACGCTGCACCAAAGGGTGTGCGTCCCGGTTCCAGCCGTTGAAGTCGCCGATGACGGACACGAATGCCGCGTTCGGTGCCCAGACGGCAAAGTGGGTGCCCGCGCCAGGCTGATCGTGCCCGGTCTGGTCAACGATCGAGCCGCTGGTCGTGGGGTGAGCCCCCAATTGCTCGTAGGCCCGGAAATGCGTGCCCTCGCGGACAAGATAGACGTCCAGTTCCGTGAGCATCCGGTCAGCCTAACACGGTGGCAGATTCGCCAAATTGGTCCTCACGAGGACGGCTGCCGGGAGCGACTACGGGCAACGATGTCGCGCTTCTCGCTTTCCGTCGCCGTGCTCCAGGCCGTGAGTTCAGCGCGTGTCCGGAAGCAACCAAAGCACAGCCCGTCGGCGCCCATGCAACAGATGCCGACACAGGGACTGGGGATTGGTGCGAGGGGTTCGTGGCCGGCGTCGGTCATAAGGGGCAGGATCGACAACGACTATTCGTGAGCGGCGAAAGCTTCGAGCGCCGCCAGTGGAAGCTCCTTGCCGTACATGCGCACCGCGAGAGCGAGACGTCGTTCGCGCCGCGACAGATGAGCCGGCAGGGATGACTCAACGATTGCCCGGGCTTCGTCATACATCGCGGAGGCGGTCTGGCAGCGCTCTACCGGGGCCATAGCGCGGTGGTGTGCCGCGACCAGGGCTTCAACCTTCGCCGATGTATCCTTCAAGACGAGACCTTTTCCAGCAATGCACTAACGCCCAGTCTAGCCGCCCAGTCCCGCAAATACCCAGAGTCCGCCGTGGTGTCGAGCAGAGCCCGGACATCCCGCAGTTGCAGTTCCGAGCCTGAGTCCCGGGCCCATACCAGCTTGGACAGAATCAGGTCCTCGCGGCTTACGATCCAGGTCCGGATCCCTGCCAGGTCAACAGCCTGACGACGAGAAAATTCCAGCTGGCGGTAGGGTGCGGCCTTGCGGACGATCAGGTCGACCTTAATGCCGCTCGCAAGATGCATGAGGTTGAACAATTGTTCGGTGCGAATAGCCGAACGGGCCGCGTCCGCGTCGATATAGAAGTCTGCTTCGAAGGCGGCCACCAAGCCCTCGACGTCGGCCTCGACGAGGGCAACGACGAGATCAAGGTCGCGGGTCATTCGTGGCGTCGCATAAAAGGCGAGAGCGAATGAGCCCGTCAACATGAAGGCCAGACCCTGAGTGGTCAGCCGATCGCTAACCACCCGTAGAATTTCCAGCTCGGTTGCCACTGCGGTAGTCTACCGACGGTAAAGGTTTAACTCATGCCCACCTGGCTCATTTACGGCGCCAACGGCTTCACCGGCCAGCTTATGGCCGCTGAAGCCGTGCGTCGGGGACTGCAACCCATCCTGGCGGGGCGCAATGCCGAGGCGCTCCGGGCACTTGGTGCCGAGCACGGACTGACCGTCCGCGTCTTCGCTCTCGACAGCCCTGGGGCGGTTTCTGCCGGACTGCAGGACGTCTCCCTCGTTCTCCACTGCGCCGGGCCGTTCTCGGCCACCAGCGCGCCCATGCTGGAAGGCTGCCTCGCGGCGGGTGCGCACTACCTCGACATCACCGGGGAGATTGACGTGTTCGCCCACTGCCACGCCCAGGATTCACGGGCCAGGGTGCGGGGCATCGTGGTGCTGCCGGGCGCGGGCTTCGACGTGGTACCCACCGACTGTGTTGCCGGCTTGCTGAAGCGCGACTTGCCGGACGCGACGGCACTGGTCCTGGGCTTCGAGGCCGGTGGTGGTGCCAGCCCCGGCACGACCAAGACTAGCGTGGAGGGACTGGCCCGCGGTGGCCGCGTGCGACGCCAGGGGCAACTCGTACCGGTGCCGCTGGCCTACAAGACCCGCACCTTCGATCACGACGGCAAGCCCCGCACGGCGATGACGATTCCGTGGGGCGATCTCTACACCGCTTTTGTCTCCACCGGTATTCCGGACATCGAAACCTACCTGGTGGTGTCGCCGAAGGGCATCGCCACGGCGCGACGGGCCAACTGGCTACGGCCGCTGCTGGGCTTGCGGCCCGTGGTGCGTTTTCTGCAGCGGCGTATAGAGGCCCGGGTGAAGGGGCCTTCGGACGAGAAGCGCGCCCGCACCCGCTCCCGGATCTGGGGCGAGGCGTGCAACGCGAAGGGCGAGCAGCGCCGCGTGGAAATCGACACGCCGAACGGCTACGACCTCACCCTGACGGGCGCGCTGGGTATCGTGCAGTACCTGCTGAAGACCCCTGTCACCGGTGGGTTCTACACGCCGGCGATGCTGATGGGTGCTGACTACGTCCTGACGTTGCCCGGTGTCCGCCGACTCCGGTGACAAGGACTTGCCATATCGGATTAGTAGTCATCCGTGCTGTTGTTGATAGGCAACAAAATGGGCCAGCTTGCGGCAAATGGCCGCGCTTAGCGGATATTACGTAATGACACTCGTTGTTTTTCTGTATACGTTACATGCTGTCCGTGCTGCCATGACTCTCATAGTTGTCGGCCCGGGCAAGTGGGCAATTGGATGATTGTCTCGACGACTTACTTAAAAGCAGGGAGACGAAGCAATGAATACAGAAATCAAGAAGATCGCGCTCGCCAGCGCCATTACGCTGCTGGCGGGTATGGCCAGCGCCGATCCGCTGAGCTGGACGGAGGCCGGCGTCGGGTACAACGTTGCTGACTCGGGCAATGAAGACGCTACGGCAATCGACATTCGGGGCGGCATCGGATTTGCCGGTATGGGGCACGCGCAGCTGACGTATGCCGACGGCTCGGTGGATGTCATCGGGGGGTCTGATATCGACTTCGACGGGTACGAAGCCCGTGCTGGCGTGCACCCGAGCGTGGGTGACAAGACCCAGTTGGTTGTCGACGCCATCTACTTTGATTATTCGGGCGACCAAGGCTCCTACAATGTGGATGAGGATGGCTGGGGTCTTGGTTTCGGCCTGCGCCATCAGCTCGGTGACCAGTTCGAGATTCGCGCCCAGATCGACTACGTCGATGGTAGTTGGGATGATAACGATGGCGACTCGGGGGACTTCAAGAACACCACCTATAGCTTTGGTGGCCGCTACTACTGGGTTCCGAACTTCTTCACCGGCGTCGGAGTGACCATATCTGGTAGCGAAGCCTTCAGCGTCGTGGACGAGGGTGGCGACGTCATTCGAGTGGACGCCGGATGGTCCTTCGGCGGTGACGTACTTTAAAGACCGCTACTGGACTTGAGTCGAGTACAGCGCCCCGCCTTTGGCGGGGCGTTTTTTTGGCATGGGGAAATGAGGCATGTCCCCATTTTCTACGCGCGGTCCTTCTGCTCTTCCAGCTCGAGCCAGCGGGCAGTGACCTGCTCGTGTTCGCCCTGCTTGATGCGCAGAGCGTCCAGCACCGGCACGGTGTCGTGCCAGGGCTTGTCGTAGAAGCCCTTGGCGCTTGTCTGGCGTTCCAGCGCCTTGATCGCGGTTTCCAGCGCTGCGATTTTTGGCAGCAGGGAGTCCAGTTCCCGCTGATCCTTATAGCTGAGCTTGCGATTCTGGCGGGAGGCCAGCTTGCGTTTCTCGGTGGCTGAGGGTGCGGGGGCGTCGCCCCTTTGCAGGTGGGGGTTATCGGTTTCAGCCAGCGGACGACCCTGGCGCAACCAGTCGGTGTACCCGCCCACGTAGCGCTCGATGTGGCCGCGTGGCTCGAAGGCAAACACGCTGGTAATTACCGAGTCCAGAAACATGCGGTCGTGGCTCACCACGATGAGGGTGCCCTTGTACTCGTCGAGCCGGTCCTCAAGTACCTCGAGGGTTTCCACGTCGAGGTCGTTGGTGGGTTCGTCGAGGATCAGGAAATTGGTGGGCTTGGTGAACAGCCGGGCGAGGATTACGCGATTGCGCTCGCCGCCGGACAAGGACCTCACCGGCGTCATGGCCCGCTTGGCGCTGAACAGGAACCCGCGCAGGTAGCCAATCACGTGCCGGTCGTGGCCGTTGATCTTCACGTAGTCGCTGCCGTTGCCGACGATGTAGGCCACGCTCTTTTCGGGGTCCAGCGTTTCACGGAGCTGCCCGAAATAGCCGATCTCGAGTGCGGTGCCTTCCTTGATGGTGCCGTGCTGGGGCTTGATTTCACCGAGCAGTATGCGCAGCAGCGTGCTCTTGCCGACGCCGTTGTTGCCAAGCAGGCCGATCCGGTCGCCGCGCGTGATCTTGCAGGAAAAGTCCTTGATCAGTTCCTCGCCGCGAAAGCCGTGCGTGACGTGCTTGGCGTCGATGACCTTCCGGCCGGACTGGTCGGCAGTTTCAATGGAGATCTGCGCCCGGTTGAGCGGAGTGAGGCGGTCGGTGTATTCCTGGCGCAGCGCTTCGAGGCGCCGCACACGATTCTGGTTGCGATGCCGACGCGCCTTGACGCCCTGGCGGATCCAGATTTCCTCGTCGTCCAGTTTCTTGTCGAAGAGCCTGTTGGCTGTGGATTCGTCTTCCAGCAGCTTTTCCTTGCGCTCCAGGTATTCGTCGTAGCTGCCGGGAAAGCTCAACAGTCGGCCGCGGTCGAGTTCGCAGATACGGGTGGCGAGCTTGTCCAGGAACGCGCGATCGTGGGTGATGAACAGCACGGCCCCCTGCCACGAGCGGATGCGATTTTCGAGCCACTGGATCGTGACGATATCGAGATGGTTGGTGGGCTCGTCGAGGAGCAGCAGATCGGGCTTGCTGATCAGCGCCTTGGCCAGGCCTACGCGGCGGCGCCAGCCGCCGGAGAGTTCGGCGATGGGCTGGTCGGGCGGCAGCGCCATTTCTGCCATCATCAGCTCGACCCGCTGGTCAACCCGCCAACCGTCAAGTTCGTCGATGCGATGCTGGAGGTCGTCGATCCGCTTCAGGCCGGCCTTGTCCAGTTTCTGGTGCGCGAGCTGCTCGTATTCGTCCACCAGGGCCTTGAGGTTGGCCAGGCCCTCGGTGACCACCTCACGCACGGTGGCCTCAACATTTTCCGGCAGTTGCTGATCCAGGGTGCTCATCACGATGCCGTTGCGGTACTGGATCAGACCGCTGTCCGGCTGGACGATCCCGGTAATCAGCCGGAAGAGGGAGGTCTTGCCGGCGCCGTTGCGACCGATCAGGCACACGCGCTCGCCGGGGTCGATCTCGAACCCGACGTTGGTCAGTAGCTTCTGTTCGCCGTAGGCAAGCGAAACGTCATCAAGGCGGACGAGGGACATGGTGCGTGGGGGTGGGCTTCGAAAAGGTGGCGCGCATTATACTGACTCGACAGCAATCATCTGGCGGCGATGGACACTTTTGACAAAAACTCGACGGCGGAGCAGGTCACAGCCGGCCTCGACCTGACCGGCCGGACCGCGCTGGTGACCGGTGCGACCTCCGGAATCGGCTTCGAAACGTCTCGGGTACTGGCCCTGCGCGGGGCTCACGTGCTGGTTGCGGGGCGCACCGTGGAAAAGGCCCGGGAGGCCTGCGCACGGATTATTGGTCGCGCGACGCCGCTGGCCTTAGAGCTTGAGAATTTCGACAGGGTGGCCGAGTGCGCCCGCCACGTCACCGGGCTCGGCGTGCCGCTGGACATGCTGATCTGCAATGCCGGGATCATGGCACCACCGCGCCTGGAGCTGGTGCGCGGTGTGGAGAAGCAGTTTCTCGTGAACCACCTGGGCCATTTTCTGCTGTTGAACCGGCTGTTGCCCGCCGTCCAGGCTGCACCGGCCGGGCGCGTCGTGATGTTGAGTAGCAGCGCCCATAAATGGGCGCCGCCGGGTGGCATCGCCTTTGACAACCTCGGCGGCGAAAAAGGCTACGAGCCACGGGCGTTTTACGGGCAGTCGAAGCTGGCCAACGCGCTGGTCGCTGTTGGGTTGTCGAAACGGCTGGCGGGCACCACGGCAACTGCCAATGCGGCCCACCCGGGCCTGATCATCACCAACATCATCCGCTACATCCCCACGTGGCAGCAGTTGCTCGCGCCAGTTGTCGGGTCCCTGCTGCGGTCCCGGATCAAAACCACGGCCCAGGGCGCCGCGACGACCGTCTACGTGGCCGCGCACCCCGACGCGGCGGCAATCAGCGGCCGCTATTTCGCCGACTGCGCGCTGGCTGTACCCGCGCCGGTGATGGAAGACGATGCACTGGCGGCGCGGCTGTGGCAGGAATCTGAAAAACTCACGAGGATGTGGTTGTCCTGAACGCCGTCGACAAACTGATTGCCGCTACGCTGCGTAGCGCAAAAACCATTGCGGTGGTCGGGGCCTCCGACAAGACCCATCGCGCATCCCACGGCGTTATGCGCTTTCTGCAGTCGTGTGGTTACCGGTGTATCCCCGTGAATCCGAAACTGGCCGGGCAAAAATTGCTTGGTGAAACGGTGTACCCCGATTTGGCATCCATCGGCCAGCCGGTCGACATGGTCGATGTGTTTCGCAAATCTGACCACGTCGGTCCGGTAATCGATGAGGCGATTGCAATTGGCGCGAAAGCAGTCTGGATGCAGCTTGGCGTCGTCAATGCCGAGGCGGCCGAGAGGGGCTGCGCTGCCGGACTCACTGTGATCATGGACCGCTGCCCGGCGATCGAGATACCGCGCCTGGGCCTTAACAAGTCGCAGACCGGATCCGGGAGCTAGTACCCCCGCGCCGGGTCCACCACCGACAGCAACGGCTCCCCCCGCACGTAGCGCCGGACGTTCTCCTGTGCCAGCAGGAAAACGCGTGCAAAAACCCGATCTGACGTCGCGGCAACGTGGGGCGTGATGATGACGTTCGGCAATTGCCACAACGGGTGGTTCGCGGGCAGGGGCTCCGGTTCGGTGACGTCGAGGCCTGCTCCGGACAGCTGACCCGATTTCAGGGCGGTGACCAGATCGTCGTGCACCACGCTCTTGCCGCGACCGACATTGATGAAGTAGCCACCGGTTTTCATCGCTGCGAAGAACTCTGCGTCAAACAGATTCAGCGTTGAGGGTAGCAGCGGGGTGCAGTTCACGACGACGTCTGCTTCGGCGGCGAGCTTCAGCAGTTCTTCGGGCTTGCCCACGTAGTCCACAAACGAGGGCTTGTCCGCTGCCGAGGCGCGGGTGGCGACGATGCGCATGCCGAGACCATGAGCGCGGATCGCCAGCTCGGTGCCGATTCCTCCCAGGCCAACGACGAGCATCGTCCGGCCTTTCAGCTCGCGCATCTTCTGCATGGGAAACGCCGTGCTGTCCCACTGGCCCTTGTGCTGCTCCGGCAGCCAGGCGCGCAGGCCCCGGGTTAAGGCCAGCAGCATGGCCAGTGAGTGCTCGGCAATCTCGGGTCCGGAAATGCGCTGCATGTTGGTGAGAATAATGCCCCGGTCGCGCACGGCAGGAATCTCCGCACAGGGCCCGGCGCCCGCGCTGAACAGCTGGATCCAGCGCAGGGCATTGCCGGCAGCGACAATGGCCGGGTCGCAGAAGCCGAGAATGGCGTCTGCATCGGCAATGGCAGCAACGGCTTCTGCCTCGTCTTTGACGGCAATGAACTCCACGTCAGGGGCGATCGTCCTGAAGGCCGCGAGGCGCGCCGGCGATTCGGCGCGAACCAGGATGCGCCCAGGTTTTCGCCAGCCGGGGTTCTCCTGCACCGGGCGTGGGGCTTCCTTAAGCCCCAGTTCCGCAATCATGGCCGCGGCGGCAGGGCTCGCGGTGGGGAGCGTGCTATCGGCAATGGCTGTCGTGAAGCTGGCCATAACCAGCAGTGGAGCGGCGACGAAACGCAACAGGCTCACGAGCGATCTCCTTCTATCAATTCCAGCCATTCGCCGGCCTTGCCTTCAACGACTACCACACGACGACCGCCGTAGGGCACACCCTCGATCGAGCGCGGAGGGCTCCGGACAGGCGGCGTCACGTCATCCAAACTGTTCACGAGGAAGGTCACCAGCGACATTCCCGGAGGCAGGTGGCCTTCGCGCCGCAAGCGTGGCTGAACCGTGGCCGGGTACTCGTCCATCTCGATGAGAAAGCTGCGGCCGGGGATCCGGGCAATCGATGTCGGGAAAATGGTGGAGGGCGGCACCGCGCAGCCACGCGCGAGGATGGTGTTGATGAAGGGCATGCGGTCCATGATCCGGAGGCCGAGCGTGCCGCCATAGAACTCGTGCATCCGGTCCGAGGACGGGCCGCCGACGGTGACTATGAACACGCGATCGACCGGTGATCGGGCCCCGTGCATGCCGTAGCGACTGCCACCGGGAAGTATCCGCGTGAAGTAAATCAACTCGCCGGACGGCCCTGATACCTGCATCGCGCGAGGGGCCCTGGGCCGTGGATAGAGGTCGCCGGGTCCGCCCAGAATCGTGAAAGGCGAACCTCGAAGGCGCTCGGCCAGCGCGTCGACGTCTTGCACGAGCAGTTCCGTGGCATTCCAGCCAAAGGTCATGGGCGGTCCGTAGCCGCCCGGATCAGCCGTCTCGATGAAGCGGATCAGTGAGTCCTGGCCACTCTCCGGCCGCACAGTGCAGTATCGCTCGCCGGCCGCTCCCGGGGTGTTCCACGCTGCGCACAGCGGGTCGCGGAGTTCGCCCCGTTCCACCACGGTGTAGCCGAGGTACTCCGTCCACGCGGCGATGACCGGGTTCAGTTCCGGCACGCAGTGCGTGACGATGGCGATGTGCCGTAGCAGCCTGGGCCGCTCGCCGAGACCGGAGTACGCCGTGCGCTCTTCGACTCCGCCGACCGCTGCGTTCATTGCGGCCCGGCGTTCACACCGGCTCCCAGCGCAGCGGTTCCTCATCCATCAATGCGATCTGTTCCCGAAGCGCCAGCACATGCTCATCCCAGTAGCGATTGCCGCCGAACCAGGGGAAGGCAACCTTAAAGGCCGGGTCCGCCCAGCGGCGGGCCAGCCATGCGGCGTAGTGCATGATGCGCAGCGTCCGTAGCGCCTCGATCAGGTTCAACTCGGCACCGTCGAACTCGCGAAATTCGGTATAGCCGGCCAGCAATTCGGCCAGCTGCGGCGTTTGTTCGTACCGGTCGCCGGACAGGAACATCCACAGGTCCTGCACGGCCGGTCCTGTGCAGGTGTCGTCGAAGTCCACGATGTGGACGATATCGTCGAGTACCAGCACATTTCCCGGGTGGAAGTCGCCGTGGATACGCAATTCCCGCGGTTCACCGGCGCGCTCGTAGCAGAGCTGGACGCGATCCAGCGCCGCGTCGCAGACGCTTTCATAGGCGGCCCGGATGTCATCCGGGATATAGCCGGCTTCGAGCAGGTATTGCCGGGACGTTTCGCCGTAGGAATGTATGCTCAATTGCGGGCGGTACTTGAAGCTGGCGCGCTGGCCGCACAGGTGAATGCGCGCCACGAAGCGGCCGAGCTGGCGGAGCAACTTCAGGTCGTCCAGCTCCGGTGCCCGCCCGCCTACGCAGGGGTAAACCGCAAAGCGGAATGCATTCCGGTGATGCAGCGTGTGCCCGTCCCGGTCAAAGGGCGCGGCCACCGGGATCTCCTCCGCGGCCAGTTCGAGCGTGAAATCGTGCTCCTCCTGAATGGCGGCATCGCTCCAGCGTCCCGGCCGGTAGAACTTGGGGACTACCGGTGCTTCGTCCTCGATGCCCACACGGTACACGCGGTTCTCATAACTATTGAGCGTCAGCAACCGGCCGTCGGTGCGAAAGCCGAGGCTTTCTACCGAGGACAGGATGTCATCCGGTGACAGGTCCTGGTAGGCGAGCGAGCTGTCGCCAACGGGGCTACTACCGGGAATTTCCATCCGGCCGATGGTAGCAATATCGGCCACGGCGGGTCGGTCTGCTATCCTTTGCGCCTCATTTCTCCCCCGGACGGAAGCTGATGGCCGAAGAATCCCTGGACCTGGAACTCAAGATGGAAGAGGGCGACCTCTATCAGGAAGAAATTATCACCGACCGTCGGGTGGGGACGATCCAGCGCCTCACACCGATCGACAAAACCGGCAAGCCCGACCCGGGCCGGCCCGTGTTGTTTGTGGGGCAGACCCAGCTCATGTCGCGCATGGGCGCCTTGCCACTCAACTTCGAGATTCCCGGTGACTCCCTCGAGCAGGCCGTGCAGAACTTTGCGACGGCGGCGAACGGTGCGCTCCAGGAGACGATGCAAAAGCTGGAAGAAATGCGGCACGAACAGGCGTCCTCGCTGATCGTGCCCGAGACCGGTGGCGGGTTCGGTGGTGGCATAGGTGGCGGTGGCATGCCAGGCGGCGGCGGAGGCCGCATCCGCATTCCCTGATCAAAAAAGGGGCCATGCCTGATTTCCCCTGGGGAAATCAGGCATGGCCCCTTTTTTAATTCGGCATGGCCCCTTTTTCGGCGCGTTGCCTGAGTTGGCGGGTTGCCCGGCGCAGGATTTGCATGTGGCGGGAAAATTGGCGGCAGGCGCTGCAAATCGCCAGGTGCAACCGCACGCGCACCCGTTCACCAAAGGGCAGCCGGGTGTCCATGGCGCGCGAGACCAGGGCAGAGATGTCGCGGCAGGTGTCCAGGGCGTCAGTTCCTTTCAGTCGTCCGCCGGGTTTGCGGTGAGCCAGCCGCGCTCCACGCACTGGCGGAGTCGCAGACGGGCCCGGTGCATCAGCACCCAGTAATTGGACTGCGTAAGGCCCAGATCCTTACAGATTTCCGTCGGCTCGAGTTCCAGGATCTCGCGCATGGCAAACACGCGACCCGACTGGCCGGCCAGGCCATTAAGGCACTGCTCAAGTACCGACAGGAATGCCTCCTGTTGCAGGCTTTCCTCCGGATCTTCCCAGACGGCTGGTTTTGTGACCCAGTGACCGTTCTGGGCAAAGAGCCGTTCAAGCAGATCCGTGTTGCTGTCCTCCCCGTCGGAAGCCACCGGCAACGACACTTCGCGTGCCGCGCGACGGTAGTGATCGATGATCTGGCGCTTGAGAATGCCAATCAGCCAGGTAACTGGCGCCGATTCCCCGCGAAAGTTCGCGATGGACTGCAGGGCGGCGATCAGTGTGTTCTGGACCAGATCCTCGGCCAGCGCTGGTTCCCGGATCTGCAGCCGGGCATAGCGCATCAGCGCCGGGCGGCAGGCTGCCAGGTCGTTCGTCGTCAAGACAGTTTTTGGCAATGGCCCGGATTTAGTCACAGAGTCCCCACCCGGCGTCGATTATCGCGGGATGATGCAGTATAGCGGGCAGTTCACGGGTCAGCCGCAAGGCATAACGTCATGGCACACGGTATTCACCATCTCAATTTCATCGTCCGGGATCTGGAGCAGGCGGTACCCGTCTGGGAGAAGTTGCTGGACATGCCTGTCGCGCGGCGCGATGAACTCACCGAGCGCGGCGTCATCGCCGCGCGCTTCCGTCTTGGGGAAACGTGGCTGGTGCTGGTTCAGCCGACGCGGGCCGATTCCGTGCCGGGCCGGTTCCTGGCGGCCCACGGCGAGGGCTTCTTCCTGCTTTCCCTGGGAGTTGATTCGCTGGCGGACGAGCTGGCGCGTCTTGGCGACGCAGCCTTCAGCGGCCCCGTGCGGACCGGCGCTGAGGGCTGGCAGGTGCGGGACCTCAACCGGGCGCTCTTGGCCAGCGTTCAGCTGCAATTGACCGAAGTGCCGGCGGATCCGCCGTAGCCTCAGGTCGTGACTTCGTAAAAGATCCGCTTCGCGGTCTCCTTGCCGATCAATTTCGCCATCATGCCCTGGGCCTTGTCCTGGGTACGAATGTCTTCGATGAACTGTGCCTGGGCCGTCTGGATCCGTGCCAGACGATCAGTATCACGCACGGGTTCCGCGTCGCGCGCGAGCTTGAGGTAGATGTCCAGGTACTCGGTTCCGCAGCGCATGAATGAATCGAAGCGGTCCCTGGGGAACATGCCGTAGATTCCCGCCGGAGTGCGCCACTTCTGCATCCATTCGGGGTAGCGGTCGGCGCAGTCGAAAGAGCCGTATTTGTTCTGGGCAGCGACGAGCGGTGCCACCCACTTTTGCAGATAGGCCTCGTCAGAAAGCGTGCAGTTGACGTTGACGTGGCAGATGGCCTTTCGTCCGGTGAGAAGGCAAAAGAACAGGAATATCGGCATGTCGTAGCCAGGTTCGGGGTACATGATGAAGTTCATCTGGTCCAGCGGCGGCAGCTTCATATTGAAGCGCATGCCGAAGACCTTGCGGTAACGCCCGGTTCGCCAGTTCATGTGGCGCGCCTTCAGGATTTTCAGGAATGACTTCGGTTCCGCCAGTTCCGGGTCTACCGCGACGGCAGTCAGCGGCATCTGGCTGTCGACTTGCGCAATCAGCGCCCGGAAGCGCGCTTCCAGATCAAATTCGGCGGCGGCTGGGCTGGCCTGGCGCGGCATGAGCCGGTTCCTTGGGTGTCCGTCGGCGAGGATGAAATATACGCGCGGCCGCGGGCGGCTCCTACATCCGCAAGCCGCGGCATGTTGACCGTGAACTGGTGCGCACTCCGACGCGGACGGAACCGGTCATGGCGGTGGTCGTCAGTAACTGACAATTTTTGTTCGCGGCCTTCACATAAGGGTTTCGGCGCTGGCTCAGGGTGTGACCTGTCACGGCTGGCACAAACCTTGCTCGTCTCTGCTCAGTTGCCACCGATGTTAGGTGGAATCGAACAGGCAGCGAGGAGCGAGCTATGACCGTCCAGGTAATTCGGGATCAAGACGCCACGTGCGCCGGCGGGGATTTCCTGCGCGTCTACTGTCAGCGACGCGATGGATCTCCGGTAACCTTCGCGACGATCGAGCGTGTCTTTGGCGGCGAGATCCGTACGCGAACCTGGTGCTTCAAGACACTGGTCAGCGATACCCCTATGGACGAGCAAATCGCGACTGAATTTGCCGAAGCCTATGCGGAGCGAAAAAACATTCCAGTGGTCTACGTGGAAGTCGTCTAGCGAGATTTAAGGATGGTGAAATCGGGCCGGGCGCATTTCCGAGGAAATGCGCCCCGCCCTCTTTTTCCCAGAGTCTGGTCGCGCGTCATCTTGCGTAGCATCATGCCGATGCCCCGCTTGCGGGAATTTGCTCCCGTTCCGGTGTAAGGTTCACCCTCACGTCTCCGACCAAGCAATATGACTGTTTGTCAGTCACCAAAAACCACTGAGGAGTAATAAAACGATGAAAGCAAAATCCATCCTGCTGTCCACGGCCATTGGCACGCTGCTGGCCTTTGGCGCCGTCACCGTTCAGGCGGCCGACGAGGCTGCCAAGGACAAGTGCTACGGGATTGCCAAGGCGGGCGAGAACAGCTGTGCCGCCAACGGTCATTCCTGCCAGGGTCAGTCGAAGGCCGATAATGATGCGACTGAGTGGAAGTACGTTGCCAAGGGTGAGTGCGAGACGATGGGCGGTTCCACGACCGCTGGCAAGAAAGACATGTAATGTCGCGGGCATCGATGATGCCCGCTGCGGCCTTGCGGCCGATTCCGGCAGCCGCCGGAATCGGCCTGCGAAGTCTCCACCACACGGAGTTTCTGAGTCGTCGGCCCGCGATCCCCTGGGTCGAGGTGCACAGCGAGAACTTCTTTGCCGACGGCGGGCGCCAGCTGCAGGTGCTTGATGCGGTCAGGTGCGACTACGGCGTCAGCCTGCATGGCGTGGGCTTGTCGCTCGGGAGTACGGACCCGCTCGATCCCGAACATCTGCGGCGGCTGCGGCGGCTGGTGGAGCGGGTAGAGCCCGCGCTGGTCTCCGAGCACGCCTGCTGGGGTTCGGTGGGCGGCGTCTTCCTGAATGACCTGCTGCCGCTGCCATACACGACAGCGGCGCTGAGTCACCTGGCCGCGCGGGTTGCGGCCGTGCAGGACTACCTCGGCCGGCAAATCCTCGTGGAAAATGTTTCCAGCTACCTCGAATTCGACGGTGCCGAGATGACCGAGTGGGATTTCGTCGTCGAGCTGGCCCGGCGGGCGGGCTGCGGCATCCTGCTCGACGTGAACAACATTCACGTGAGCGCGCAGAACCATGGCTTTGCCGCCGGAAGCTACCTCGATGCCATCCCGCCGGAACTGGTGGGGGAAATTCACCTCGCCGGCCACACGATCGCCGATGGCATCCTGATAGACACCCACAGCGCGCCAGTGGCAGACGCGGTGTGGGCGCTGTATCGCGAGGCGCTGCAACGGCTCGGCCCTGTGCCAACCCTGATTGAGTGGGATGCGGAACTGCCGACGCTGGATCGCCTGCTGGCCGAGGCACAAACCGCCGACGAACAGGCCCGCGACGTGCTCGCAGGCGGTGCTCGTGTCCGCACTGCCTGAGCAGGCCGCAGCGTCGGCGCTGCGGGAACTGCAGCAGCAATTCGTGCGCGAGGTCCTTTACCGGGAGTCCGTCGGGTTGCTTCCCACTATCCTCGAGCGCGGCCTGCGTGCCGACCGGCGCCTGGCCATCTACCGCAACAATGCCCGGGAAAACTTTGCCCTGGCCCTGGAGGCGGCTTTTCCGCTGTTGCTCGCCTGCATGGGCGACGACGAATTTCGAAAGCTCGCCTGGTCTTACCAGCGCGCCTGCCCGTCGCCGGCCGGCAACCTGTTCCACCTCGGTGAGCGGCTGCCGCGGTTTCTCGCCGACCACCTGTCCGGGACCGGGGACGAGTGCCTGATCGACGTCGCTTGCCTTGAGTGGGCCGTGCAGGAGTCACTCGTGGCAGCCGACAGCGAGGCCGCGCTCGATCTGACCGCACTGGCGGAGGTGCCGGTTGCGAGGCAAGCAGATCTCCGCTTTCACATGCACCCGTCGGTTCGCCTGCTCGCCACACGCTACGGCGTCTTTCAGTCGTGGGAGGCGCTGCAGGTCGGTCGGCCACTCGCGCGGCCTGTTTCGGCGCCGGAGCACATCCTCGTCCGTCGCCTCGCGGACGGCGTGCAGCTGCAACGCGTTCCGGAGCTGGACCTGGCCTGGCTTGAGGCCTTGCTTGAGGGGGTGACGTTCTCCGCGTCGGCAGCTGTTCTGCCGCCGGCGAATCAGGAGCAACTCGCGCCCCTGCTGCTACGCTGGACGACTGCCGGCGTCATCACTTCATTCACCCTGGACGGCCATCCGGCCGGAGAATCGCTGTCATGAATATTTTTGCCGTCATTGCCCGCATCGCCGGAATGCTGGATCGGGGCCTGGAAAGTTTGCAACCGCTGGTTGCCCTCGCCACGCGCTGCTGGGTCAGCTGGCAGTTCCTGAAGTCCGGGATGCTGAAGCTCGAGGACTGGGAGACCACGCTGTTTCTCTTTCAGGAGGAGTACCACACGCCGGTGTTGTCGCCGCAACTGGCGGCGATCGTTGGTACCGCGGGGGAGCTTATCTTTCCGCTCCTGCTGATTCCCGGCTTGTTTGGCCGCCCCGCTGCCGTAGGATTGCTGGCAGTAAATGTCATGGCCGTCGTTGCCTATGCACACGTCCTGCTTGCCGATGGCTTCGAGGCCGCACTGGGCCAGCATTACCTCTGGGGTTTCATGCTCGTGATCCTTGCGGTCTACGGCCCCGGCCGTCTCTCGCTTGACGCGTGGTTCGGGTCGCGGTGGCTCGGGCGCCAGAGCTGATCCGGTACCTTTCAAACGTCGTAGTCGTCGAAGTCCTCGATGGCCTTGCGGAGCATTTGTCGTTCGCGGGCTTCTTCGATTTTGCGGGCTGCAAGAAGATGAAAGCCGGGGCGGAGTGTGGTTACCGACGCAGATGGCTGGTATTCGGCCGCCGATTCTTCGGCTTCCTCAGCCTCGTCGGGAGATTCCCACTCGTAATCGGGGGAGTCAGCTTCGCGCTTCGCCATAGCCGGGTGTCCTGTGACGAAAGTTTCCGGAGCGAAAGATATTTCAAATTGCCCTGAAGTCAAGCGGCAGGTGGTCAGGGCCCAAGACGGCCTCTCCTGGCCGGGCCAGCCGGGGCATAATCTGGCCAGATCATTGGGGGTACCTTAACGATGAGTGCCGCACATCCCTGGCTGGAACCAACCAACTGGCCCAAAACGCCGTGTCCCCGGGAGATGCTCGAGGAGCGGATCGAACGCGTCCTGACCATCACCAACATCGGTGTGCTATCGACCATCGGGAAGGACGGGCCGATTGGCAGCCCGGTGGAGTTCTATGCCGATGGTCTGTCGATCTACGTCTTTCCGCAACCCAACAGCCCGAAGCTGAAAGCAATGCAGCGGGATCCGCGTGTTTCATTCGCCGTGATGAACCCGATGGCCGGCTGGGCCTGCACGATGGGTGCCCAGCTCTTCGGCAAGGCGAACCTTCTGGACGTTGGCACACCGGAGTGGGAGCGGGGCATGGAAGTGTTCAAATGGCCAGCTTCGTCCTTCGAAGTTGGCCGGGGGCTGGATAGCGGGCCGCCCAAGGGCCTTCTGATGCGCCTCGATCCCGATCGCGTGGTCTATACGGAGCATTTTCTTCGCAAGCGCGGTTTCGCACCACGCCAGATCTGGCGCCGTGAGGCTTGAAATGTCCTGCGGCCAATCCTATCGTTTCCGTACACTCTCCTGAGGAGCGCCCATGCCGACCCTGATTGAAAAGCATCTTGCCTACGTCGACAACGCGACCATCTCGGCCCAGAAGCGCCAGCAGAAACTCTGGAAGGCCGTGATCGCCAAGCGAACCAAAGGCGGAATATTGCCGCTCACCAACGACGTGCTCGACGAGTACATCCAGGCGGTGCGCATGACGGCGTCCTTGATGATTGACATCGAGATGGTGCGCGACGAGTACCTGGCCGAGAAGTCGGGGAAAACTGGTCGTTCGAAGCGCAAGAGCAAGGCGAAGGCAGCGCCCGCCCGCAAGAAGCGCTAGCGCAGTCGCCGCCCGATTCAGGTGGGCAAGCGCTACCTGTGGTGGATTCCGGCGGCGGGCCTGATTGGCGTCGCCGGCGCGGCGACCTCGCTCCTCTCGGTCTTTCCCCGCGCGGCTCCCGCAACAGCCGTCGTCGTTCCGGCAACTTCGCAACGACTGGCCCGCGGCAGGTACCTGGCGGAACACGTCCTGCTCTGCTCGGAGTGTCATGCCGATCGCGACTGGACGGCGTACAGCGCGCCGTCGGTACCGCCGCAGGGCGCGCTGTATGACTACCTGCGCACCGTGCCGGCTGTCGCCAGCGACCGCACCTGAGTCAGATCGCGGGCTGACTGGCCAGCCGCCGGTTCAGCCGCATCGCGGTCGGGATAAACAGGGCAAGAGCTAGCAGGCAGCAGATAATGGCAACCGTATTGGCCGGGCCGAAGCCTTCGCCCGCGGTCAGGAAGGGGCCAGCGATGACGGGTCCCAGGAAGAAGCCGCCGATCTGCGCCGTGGGAATCAGCAGGCTGACCTTGCCCGTGTTGTCGCTCAAGGCGACGGTGCCCATCAGGTAGGGACCGGTCAGGTTCCAGAAGGCCTGGAATACGGCGGCCGTCACCACGAACTGCAGAAAACTCATCTGCCCCTGCAGCAGGGCGATCATGGCGACCTGCACCAGCAACGCAACCGTGACCGGGATGATCCGGCCGATCCGGTCGGCAAGCCAGGACGCCGTCAGCGCGCCGACCGTGGCGACGCCCGTCGAGATGCCCAATGCGACGCCGACCTGCGCGGGATCGATCCCCGCGGACGTGCCGATCAGTTTCACGAAGGCCCAGATCGCACCGAGCCCCGTGCACCAGATCAGCATCACGGCGAGTGCGGTGAAGGCGGGGCCCGACGAGCCACCGCCGGCCGCTGCCGCATGGTGACCTGCGCCCCCGGCGGTTTGCGGAATCCAGCCCACGGTGCCGAGGGTCAGCAGGGCGAGCGCGGCCAGGGGCAACAGCACGCCGCCGATGCCGCCGTCCTGAAAGCCCGGCACGGACATCGGCAGCAGCAGGAAGCACAGCACTCCGAGCGTGACCTGGGCGGCAATCAGGAAGGCAAAGTTCCGGTCCTTTTGCGCCGTGCCACTGATGATGCCGATGGCCAGCGTGAACGCCGTGCCCTGACCGAGGAAGCCGACCGCGAAGCGCAGCGCCGTGAGGGCCCCCGCCGATGTCTGGTAGCTCGAGATGATGTTGCCGGCGACGACCACGAGGATCGCGAGGATCGCCGCCGTGCGCCAGTGGACGCGACCCATCCAGAGTGTCGCCGCCAGAGGTGCGAGTGCGGTACCCAGCGCTTCGACAGCGAAGATCTGTCCGGCCGTGTCCGCAGGGAATCCGAGCCCGTCAACCAGCACCTGCGTCATGATCGGGCCGGCCATGATGGCGTAGACGCCAATGCTGCTCAGGAGGAGGGCGGCGATGATCGTCGTTGGTTTGTCAGCGGACATTTCGCGATCCTGATCAGGAAGATGGTCGCTACTCTAACCTACCCGGCGCGACGCATTTTCGGCGCGGATGATTTTTAGCAGGGCCTGCAGCGCCTGCCGATGGCCGTGCGCCACGCCGCTGTGACCCACTGGCCGAGGTCGGCGACCTGCGAAGTGGGCCAGTCGCCGCGACCGCGGTTCCTGCTGCCAGCGGGGGACTACGACCGGGTTAAGGTGTTGAAGCACTTCTGAATTCGCGGCTACCGGATACCGGCACAGAAACTGAGGGCACGCCGGTTCGAGCACATTGACGAGGCCAGTGCAAAGATCGAAGCTGGGCGGATCTCGTACAACGAGAGTCCGTCACACCTGATGAAGCGAGGCCACCGGTATTCATTCGTACTCATTGCCCTCGCGGGGCTAATCCACTCGGTGGCGGGACGTGCTGACACACAGACCACCGGCGTTGGCGCCGCCGCCGTCCCTAATTCGAGCCTGCCGGTCATTGACACCTCTCGGCGATTTGTTCCGGATTATCCGCCGCTCTTACGCCAGCGCGGAGTGTCGGGTTTCGTGCTGGTGCAATTCCGGCTAGAGGATCATGGGCGACCGCGCGATCCGCGGGTGGTACTCGCGGAGCCACAGGGTGCTTTCGAAGACGTCGTCCTTAAGTCGATGCGGCGCCTGCGGTTCAATGTGCCCCCCGAATGGGCCCTCAGCTATCCGAATCGCATCATGGAAATGGTCTATATATTTCTTATCGAAAATTGCGCGCACGCCGACGCGAAGGCCTTCCCTGGAATGGATGCGCTCATTGTTTCGACGCGTATGCCGCCGTCGCCGACGAACAAAGTCGGCTGCCGCCCGCTGGAAAGCAGCTCCATCTCCCACTCCATAGATTAAACTCTCCTGGTATGCGCATCTGTCTGGCTGTCGTCGCCTCGCTCGCCACCGCCCTTGCCGGTTGTTCGCCGCCCCCTGAGCCAGGTGCCGAGCCGCCCGCGTCGGCATCGGCCCCCGCCCCCGCCGAGCGCCAGTACCTGCTGGAGCGTGTCGACGACGCGGCTGTTGTGCAGCTGTACGCCGATGGCTTCAACGACCTCCCGCTAAACGAGAAGCGGCTGGTCTACCACCTGACGCAGGCGGCCATCGCCGGACGTGACATCTACTGGGATCAGCGCTACGTGCACGGCCTTGCCATGCGCAGCATGGTCGAGCAAATCCTGACACACAGCTCCGGCATTGATCCGGCCACGCTCTCCGAGGTTACGCGCTATACGAAGCTCCTGTGGCTGAACTCGGGCCCCTACAACAAAATCACGGCCCGCAAGTTCGTAATGACCTGCACGCCCGTGGCCTTTGCGGCAGCGGCGGCGCAGGCGGCAAGGAACGGCGCCTCCTTCGCGACGGCGCCGGGCGAATCGCCAGCCCAGATGATCGCGCGGATGCGTCCGCTGTTCTTCGATGCCACGGTTGATCCGATGGTCACGGAGAAGTCACCCGAAGGCGGCAAGGATATTCTGCAGGAGAGCGCGAACAACCTGTACAGCGGCGTCTCAATGGACGACGTCAACGGCTTCAGCGAGCAGTACGGCCTCAACTCGCGCCTCGTGAAGACGAACGGTCGGCTCGTCGAAGAGGTCTACAAGGTGGGCGGCAAGTACGACCCGCAGATCCGCACCATCATCGGCCACCTCGAAGCGGCGCAGGCCTTCGCCACGCCGACCATGCAGGAGGCGCTCGCGAAGCTGGTGCAGTGGTATCGCACCGGCGAGGACGCGGATCGCAAGGCCTACGACATCGCCTGGGTGAACGACAAGGCGTCACCCGTGGACACGATCAACGGCTTCATCGAGGTGTACATGGACGCGCGCGGCGTGAAGGGCGCGTGGGAAGCGCTGGTCTTCTACGTGAACCGCCAGAAGACGGTGGACATCGAGAAGCTCGCGACGAACGCGCAGTGGTTCGAGGATCGCATGCCCTGGGCGCCCGAGTTTCGCAAGGCGGGCGTCAAGGGCATCACCGCCAGGGCCATCGATGTCGTCATCGAGACCGGCGAAGCGGGTCCGTTGACGCCGGTTGGCATCAACCTGCCAAATGATCAGAAGGTGCGAGAGGAGCACGGCAGCAAGTCGGTGTCGCTGTCGAACGTGTCGGAGGCCTACGAAAAGTCCAGGGTGCCCGAGTTCCGCAGGGAGTTCGCCTGGGCGCCGGAGGAAGTCGCACGGGCAGACAAGTGGAGCGCGTTGGCCAGCGAGCTCGGGACGTACATGCACGAGGTGATCGGCCATGCCTCGGGACAGGTCAGTGACGCGGTTGGCGGTAATCCAGCGGCGATTCTCAAGGAGCAGTACTCCGCGCTCGAAGAGGGCCGCGCCGATCTCGTCGCGCTGTACTTCCTCGCTGATCCGAAGCTCGCCGAGCTTGGCCTGTTGCAGGCGGCGGACCAGGCCGAGATCGTCCAGGCCGATTACGAGGGCTACACGAGGGGTGCGCTCGTGCAGCTTCGCCACATCCGCCAGGGCAGCCAGATCGCAGAAGACCACATGCGTAACCGCCAGATGATCGTGCGCTGGCTCATCGCCAATACGAAGGCGATCGAAGTCCGGCAGCGTGGGGGCAAGACGTATTACGTAATGACCGACGCCAGGGCCTTCCGCGACGGCGTGGGGCGGCTGCTGGCCGAGGTGCAGCGAATCAAGAGCGTGGGCGACTACGTCGCGGCCAAAGCACTATTTGAAACATACGGTGTGCACTTCGACCCGGCGCTGCGCGACGAGGTGGTGGCCCGGGTGGACCGCCTGAAGCTGCCGTCGTACACGGGCTTTGTGATGCCGAAGCTGAGCGCGGTGACCGACGCGAACGGCG
>JAQBGF010000034.1:0-21173 GCA_032122615.1 Gammaproteobacteria bacterium
CCTGGAAGACCTGGGCAAGGCCAAGAAGGTGATCATCGACAAGGAAAACACCACGATCATCGACGGTGCCGGCAAGAGCAAGGACATCAAGGCCCGCGTCGAGCAGATCAACAAGGAAATCGAAGCGACCACCTCCGACTACGACAAGGAAAAGCTGCAGGAGCGCGTTGCCAAGCTCTCCGGTGGCGTGGCCGTGATCAAGGTTGGCGCTGCCACCGAGATCGAGATGAAGGAAAAGAAGGCCCGCGTCGAAGACGCCCTGCACGCCACTCGTGCGGCCGTTGAAGAAGGCGTGGTGGCAGGCGGCGGCGTCGCCCTGATCCGGGCTCGCGAGGCCCTGAAAGACCTGAAGGGCAGCAACGAAGACCAGAACGCCGGTATCAACATCCTGCGTCGTGCCCTTGAAGAACCGCTCCGCCAGATCGTGATCAATGCCGGTGAAGACGGCGCGGTGGTACTGAACAAGGTTGCCGAAGGCAAGGGCAACTACGGCTACAACGCGCAGACCGGCGAGTACGGTGACATGGTTGCCATGGGCATCATCGACCCGACCAAGGTGGTGCGCTACGCGCTGCAGAACGCCGCGTCCGTGTCCGGACTCCTGCTGACGACCGAGGCGATGATTGCCGAGGCGCCAAAGAAGGATGCCGGTGGCTCCGGGATGCCGGGTGGTGGCATGGGCGGCATGGGCGGGATGGATATGTAACGACGCACGAAATGTAGGAGCGGGTTTACCCGCGACCGTCGCGCCTAAAGGCGCTCCTACACGACCAACGACTTAGGGAAAGCCCCGCTTCGGCGGGGCTTTTCTTTTTGCGCTTCTGTCAGAGCAACAACCTGGACTCGAGCATGAGCCGGCGTGGCAACTGCTGGGACAATGCCGTCGCTGAGTCGTTCTTCAGTAGCCTGAAAAAGGAACGCGTTAGGAAGCGTATCTACAAAACCCGTGATCTCGCCGCGACGGATGAACCGGCTGGCTATCTGGGCTGGCATCGGGTCGCGGCTCAACGGCGACGGCGGGGCGAAAATTCTGCTGGTCTTCGTGCTCTCGGCAGCGGACCTGCGCAGTGCATCAATGGCAAAGCCGATGGCTTTGCGTGCAACGCGATTCGCCTGGAGAAAAACGTCACCCTGGCACAACTGGGCGGCGGCTCGGGAAACGATATCTGGGGCTGGGTCGATCCACTGAACGCCGACGAGTACGCGATCGTCGGGTTGAACAATGGCGTTGCGTTCGTGAATGTCACGACGCCGGATACGCCGATCGTGGTGGGCCGCATGCCCGCCGCCACGACGAATGCCGCCTGGCGCGACATCAAGGTGGCGCAGAATCACGCTTATGTGGTCGCCGATAACGCAGGCAGCCACGGCATGCAGGTATTCGATCTCACGCGCTTGCGTGGCGCCGGGCCGAATCAGACCTTTGCCGCCGATGTGATCTACGGTGATTTTGCCGAGGCGCACAATCTGGCAATCGATGAGCAGGCCGGGTTCGCCTATGCGCTGGGGTCAGACACATGCGGCGGCGGACTGCACATGATCAACATCAGTACGCCCTTGAATCCGATGTTTGCCGGGTGTCATTCTGCCGACGGCTATACCCACGACGCCCAGTGTGTCGTGTACACCGACCCCGACACAGACCATGCCGGCAAGGAGATCTGCTTCGCCTCCAACGAGAGTCACGTGGTGATCGTTGACGTCACCATCAAGGCATCACCCGTGACGCTGGCTGACTTCGTCTACCCGGATCTGGGCTACACGCACCAGAACTGGCTGACCGAAGACCAGCGGTTCCTGTTAGTGGACGACGAGAAGGACGAACAGGCTACCGGCCGGCGCACCCGCACTATCGTTGTCGACGTGAGCGATCTGGATGCACCGGTGTATTTATACGGGCATCTCGCCGCAATACGGTCCGTTGACCACAATCTGTACGTGCGCGGCAACAAGGTTTACCAGGCGAACTACACAGCGGGCCTGCGCGTGCTGGCGTTCAGCAGTCTGGCGACGGATACACTCACGGAAGTGGCCTATTTCGACACGCGCCCCGAGAACGACGCCGTGACGTACGCCGGCGCATGGAGTGTGTATCCATACTTTCCGAGCGGAACCATCATCGTGAGCGACGAGCAACGCGGGCTGTTTGTGCTTTCGCAGTGAACGGAGAGAATGGAGAAAAGATGCCATCGAGAGGGCGGTGTTGCCGGGCCCCCGTATAATTCTCAAGCCATCCTCCCGACCCACAACCGAAGGCAATCCCATGCAATACACCAAGCTAGGCCGCACTGGCCTGTCTGTCTCCCGACTGGTGCTGGGCACCATGAACTTTGGCGAGTACACGAAGGAGCCGGATGCTCACCAGATTCTCGACCGCGCCCTCGAGCACGGCATCAACTTCGTCGACACGGCCAATATGTATGGCGGGGCCGCCGGCCCAGGGATAACCGAAGAGATCATCGGCCGCTGGTTCGCCAAGGGCGATGGCCGGCGCGAGCGCACCGTGCTCGCGACCAAGCTCTACAACTCGATGAAGGGCTTTGGCCGCACCGACAACTGGCCAAACACGACACTCCTCTCCGCCGTGAACATCCGGCAGTCCTGCGAGGCGTCACTGACGCGGCTCAAGACTGACCACATTGACCTCTACCAGATGCACCACATCGACCGCGAAACCCCGTTCGACGAGATCTGGGAGGCCTTCGGAGTGCTGAGGCAACAGGGCAAGGTCACCTACTTCGGGTCGTCGAACTTCGCGGGCTGGCATCTCGCGCAGGCCCAGGAGTCCGCGCGCAATCGGGGGATGCTCGGCCTGGTGTCCGAGCAATCCCTGTACAACCTGCGGCGCCGGACCGTGGAGCTGGAAGTACTGCCGGCCGCGCGCGCCTACGGCATTGGACTGATTCCCTGGTCGCCCCTGTCTGGCGGTCTGCTCGGGGGCGTCTTGCGCAAGGCCCGGGAGGGTCGCAGCGCTGGCCCGATGACAACCCGGGGGCTGGAGCAACACAAGGCCACTATTCAGGAGTGGGAGGACCTGTGCGCTGAACTCGGCGAGCACCCGGCCGACGTCGCCCTCGCCTGGCTGCTGCACCAGCCAGGCGTTACCGCACCGATCATCGGGCCCCGCACCGTGGCCCAGCTCGACGGGTCGTTGCGCTCTTTGGAAATCCAGCTCGGCGGGGATTTCCTCGCGCGCCTCGACGAACTTTTTCCCGGACCCGGCGGTCCCGCGCCGGAGGCTTACGCCTGGTAATCGTCATATAGAATCTGGCGACTGACGGACACCCCACGACATTCCAAGTAACCTGGCGCGGAGACAGACCATGACCTCCAACCGACCCCTGATCGCCGTGATAATTGTGCTGCTCGTCTCCGCCTGCGACGGTGAACGTGGCGCGCCGACACCTCCTGCTGCTGATGCAGCTCCGGGAGTTCAAGCGGGCTCCGCGGTGCAAGCAGTCGCTTTCCCGGCACCGGCTTCCGAAGATTTCTGCTCAACTGTCCAGAAGTTCATGGCGAACACAGCGGTGGAGGCCACCAACACTGTCTTCACCGACATGCCCTCGTACCGGCATTCCAAACCATCGCCAAACCCGTTGCTGACCTATCAGGTGGTGACCTACGCGGGGGGGCTGCCGATCATGGTGTCGTGCAAAATCAAGACAGCGGCCCATCTGCGGGCGGCCTACGGTCCTGAAGCGGCGGGTGCGCAGCTCTTTTGCCCCGCCGTCACCCGCGAATTACTGGCGACTACAGTGGGGGCGCTCCGGCAGAACAACGATGCAGATGCGGCGGAACGGGCGGCAGCGTTCGTGATCGATGAAGACGAACCCTACGTGACCGGGCGCGCCTACCTGGCCGATTTCCCGCTGAGTTACCGGGGTGCAGACGGTGCTATCCACTTAAGCTCTCACGGACTGTTCCAGAACTATGACAGCTGGATCACGGCCGTGCTGCCCCGAAAAGTTCAGGGCCAGAGCTACTGCCACCTGGCGACGGTTGAGTATCTGACGGCGCTGGCCAGGGGAGAAATGGAGCCGGGCACGGTGGTCACGACGGCGGACGATGCGCCGGTCGTTCCGGGCGGGGGCTAGCCCAGCACGAGCGCTGCAGCTGCCTGCGCTCACCGACAAGGACACCGAAGACCTGCCGTTCATTGCACGCCACGCCGACCTGGTCGGCTTGTCCCACCACCGGCGTGTAGATGATCGGCATCATCTCGTCGATGTTGTCCATGACAACCCGGTAGAAGAGCGTCTCATTCCGCTCCAGGAGCGAAATCATGTGGATATATTTCTCCAGGTCATTGGGTTTCTTGCGCGAATTTTCGAGAATCCGCTGCTCCTGCTGCTCGATCGTCGACACCTTGGGAGCCAGGAGCCCAAGCAGACCCAGGTTGCGGCGCTCCTCCTCGGTGAATGCGGTGCCCTTGTTCAGCTGCGGATCGTGCAGCAGATCGGCTCCCGACCGATGTGGTCGGATCACGTCGCCTGAGACGATTCGGTATCTGGACATGGAATTTTCCCCAAAGGCCTTGCCATTGACGACATTGTTGAATGCCTGATTCCTGACCTCAAGCAGCTTTGCGACTTCATTGACCCACTGTGCCGCTACATTACCCGTCGGGCTATTCCGGGTAACCTGTCGCCTTGTGTGGCTATGGCACGGGGCACGACTCGCATGAAGGCACTTTTTCTCACCAACGAATACCCACCGACGATCTACGGCGGCGCCGGCGTGCACGTGGAATACCTGTCACGCGAACTGGCCAAGCTCATCAACCTTGAAGTCCGCTGTTACGGCCAGGAAGCGCGCGAACCGCGGCTCGACCTGCCGACCCTGAAGGCGACCGGCTTCGGCTGCGACACCAGCGGTTACACGGCGCCCAGGCCACTGCAGTCGGTTTTCGGCGCCGTGCAGCGCTGCCTGGACTGGAACAGCACCGCGATCGACGCGGACCTCGTCCATCTGCACACCTGGTACACGCATTTCGGGGGCATCCTCGCGAAGTTGAACTATGGCATCCCGATGCTGCTCACCGCGCACAGCCTGGAGCCATTGCGCCCGTGGAAGCGCGAGCAGCTCGGCGGCGGCTACGACTTCAGCTGCTGGGTCGAAAAGACCGCGCTCGAGATGGCCGATGCCGTTATCGCCGTGTCGCGCGAGACGCGGGATGACATCCTCCGGCTGTTTGACGTCAGGCCGGAGCGCGTCCACGTGATCCACAACGGCATTGACCTCGCGGAATACCGACGTGTCGCCACCACCGCCGCGCTCGAGAAATACGGCGTCAACCCCCGCCAGCCCTACGTGCTGTTCGTCGGCCGGATCACGCGACAGAAGGGCATCATTCATTTTGTGCGTGCCATCCGGGACATGGCACCCGGCTTCCAGGTGGTGCTCTGCGCCGGTGCGCCCGATACGCCGGCCATCGGCGCCGAAATGCAGGCCGCCGTCGCTGCCGCCCAGGCGCTGCGCCCTGGTGTCGTGTGGATCGACAAGATGGTTAGCACCCCGGAAAAAATCGAACTCTACAGCCATGCCAGCGTCTTCTGCTGCCCGTCGATCTACGAGCCGTTCGGCATCATCAATCTCGAGGCCATGGCCTGCGAAACCGCAGTCGTCGCCTCCGCCGTAGGCGGCATCAAGGAAGTGGTCGTCGACGGCGAGACGGGTTACCTGGTCAAGTTGCAGCAGATGAAAGAGAGCCCGTTCGAGGCAACATCCCCCGCGCAATTCGCCAGTGACCTGGCCGCGCGGATTAACCAGCTCATGGCGGACCCCACGCTCTGCGAGCGCATGGGCAAGGCCGGCCGGCGACGGGCGGAGGAGCACTTCGGCTGGCCCGCAATCGCCAGACAGACCGTGCAACTGTACCGGACGCTGGTCGGCGATCAGGCGAGGTCGAAAAGCATCGAACGATAAGCGGACGGTGGGAGGGCGACCGAAGTTGGGGCTTTTTTCGACCTATACCCGTGGCGACGGGCGGTGCAGCAGGGCAACCGGAAAGGCGGCCAGAACGTCTGCAACCCGGATCGTGTGCTGCCCATTGTCCTGCCGCACCTCAACCGGCCGGCCGTTGATGGCGTTCACCAGCGAGCCAGTGTCGTGCCGGGCAGGCAGTCGAATGGTGGTGTCGCTCCACACCTCCGCATCGAGCGGCGGGATATCGCGCCCGCCAGCCAGCTTTGCGCACAGCCGGGGGACGATGACGATGACGAGACTTTCGCCACGCCTGCGGGCAAAGGCGCACAGGTGCGCGGCCCGCGCGCCCTCGGTGCGCAGTGCCAGGTAGTCGCCGGTTCGGAACAGCGCCTCCTCGGTACGGCGCAGCTGAAGCGCAGTCCAGGTGAGAAAGAGTTTCGCGCGCCCGTCTTCGATCGAATCGGTCAGGCTCCTGGCGTACTTCGCCCGATCCGTACCGGTGTCGACGGCGTGCTTCATGGCATGCAACATCTCGCGGCGCCGCGCGTAGTCGACCGGGCGGCGATTGTCCGGATCAACCAGCGAGAAATCCCAGAGCTCATTGCCCTGGTAAATATCGGGGACGCCAGGGGCCATCAGCTTGCACAGGGTCTGGGACAGCGAATTGAACAGGCCGAACCGGGCGAGCCGCCGCTGTACGAGGTTGAAGTCCGCCAGGAACTCGTTGTCGTCGCCTGGTGTGAGAATTGCCCGGATAAACTGTCGCAAGGCAGTCTCATAGCCGGCGTCAACGTCGGACCAGCTGGTGCGGATCTTGGCCTCGCGGGCGGCCTTGACCATGTAGTCCCCGATCCGCCCGCGATAGATGCGACCGGCGGCTTCGTCCATTGGCACCAGAGGCCAGGTGCCGAGCAGGGTCTGGTAAAGGAGCAGCTCGAGGTTGGGTCCCGGAGCCGGGCGGCCCTCGATAGCCGACTTGTGGCTGCGATTCAGGCGTCGCCAGCGGACCAGCATGCTGCGCCACTCGGCGGGCATTTCGGACAGGACGCTGATGCGGGCGCGAACGTCCTCCGAGCGCTTCGTGTCGTGAGTCGAGGTGGCCAGCATCTCGTGCGGCCAGAATCGCGCCCGGTAGCGGTTATCAGCATGAAACGCGCGGACCGCGGTCCCGAATGTTTCCGGTTCTCCGCCGACCTCGTTAAGCGATACCAGGCGGTTGAATCGATACAGCGCGGTGTCCTCGACTCCTTTCGCCGTGACGGGCGCCGTCACCTGCTGAAATTTCATCGCGAAGGAACGGTTTGCCGCGGCGAGCAGGGTGGCGAGGATAAAGTCGCAGGCTGGCACGTCGCTGATCGGGGAATTGCGCCGGGCGCGCTCAACGGCGAGTTCGATATACCGGCGATCGTCGGCACTTGCATCGGTGGCAATGTAGGTGCGATACACGGGGAAGCACGCGATGACTTCTGCGAGGGCATCACGCAGCGTATTGAGGGTAAAGTCGCGCGTGTGCCAGTCGGCCCGGGCGATCCGCAGTAACTGGTTGGAGAGAATATTGAGTTCTGCCGCCAGCGAGGTGCGCAGGATCTGCTGCTTCGCCTGCCGGGTGATCTCTGCCCAATCGAGGGACTCGCCGGTAAAGGCCCGGTAGATACCTCCCATGCGGCCGCGCGCGCTGGCATCTACGAACAGGCCGTTGACGACATTGGCGAACCGGTAGCCCGTGGTGCCATGGACACGCCAGTCCTCCGGAAGTTTCTCGAATCCCGCGGTGATCTTCTCGATCAGCAGATACAGCGGCTTTTGCTGGCCGGTGAGGTCGAGCAGGATGCCAGCGCGGTCCTGCAGGCGACTGAAGTACTGGGCAGGATCGTACAGGCCGTCGGAATGATCGACACGCAAGCCGTCGATCTTCCCGTCACGCAGCAGTTCGAAGACCAGCCGGTGCGTAACCTCGAAGACTTCCTCGTTTTCCATGCGCAGCGCGGCGAGATCATTGACATCAAAGAAGCGGCGATAGTTGATCTCGTCCGAGGCCACACGCCAGTAGGCGAGCCGGTAGGCCTGGGCTTCCAGCAATTCGTGCATAGCCTCGGCGCTCACTGCCTTGCCGGCGGCAAGCAGGCGCGTCGCGCGACCGTAGTCGCGTGGCGAAATCGGGAAGCGATGTTCGTGGTACCAGACGGCGTATGCATCGGTCGCCGGCTCGTGGCGTAGCGTGAGTTCACCGCGCTCCAGCACCGCGCCGTAGGTGTCGCCAAGCACCGGCACCAGCAGTTTGCCGGCGAGGGCCGGATCGGCGGGCTGCCAGTCGATATCGAAGAAGTCCGCGTAACGGGACGCCTGGCCGTTCTGGAGCACGTCCATCCACGCGAGGTTGTCGGCGCCCATGATGCCGACGTGATTGGGGACGATGTCCAGGATCTGGCCCATGCCGTGAGCGCGCAGCCCGGCGACGAAACGATCCAGGTCTTCTGCCGAGCCAATTTGCGGATTCAGCCGGTTGTGGTTGACCACATCGTAGCCGTGCGTACTGTCAGGCCGCGCCTGGAAGTACGGCGAGCAATAGACATGGCTGATCCCGAGCTCAGCAAGATAGGGCAACAGCGAAGTCGCGTCCCGAAAGGTAAACGCAGCGTTCAACTGGATGCGGTAGGTTGCGCGCGGAATCACGACGTCGTCATCCGGCCGGGTCCGGTACCCCGAGTTGCCAGGTGACGCTCCACGGTTCGAGGGATCGGGCCGGCTCCACGTTCAATGACGCGTGCGTCGTGAACAGCGTTCTGCCGCCGCCGGCGTCCGGACCGGCTGCGGTACGCGCCGAGAGGTTGGCGCGCAGGCGCAGCACCGCGCCGTCTGCCAGCGTCCAGTCGACGGCGATCATGCCCTGGTGTGGTGGGGCCGTGTAACTGCCCTGGCGAATGAGGGGCACCAGCGGGACGATTTCCCGCCGGCGAATTCCCAGCAGTCGCCGGTACCGCTCGAGCCAGCGCAGGTGGGCACCTTCGCCGAGCTTCCCCCAGTCCAGTTGCGAGCGCTGAAAGGTCCCGACCGCCACCGGATCGGGAATCGTTGCCACGATTGCCGGATCCTTGAAGCGTTTGAAGCCCGCAAATTCGCGACGGCGGCCGTCGCGGACACTGGCGGCCAGTTCACCCCCGAAGTCGCAGAAGTAGAGAAACGGTTCGGCGGCGGCCCACTCTTCGCCCATGAACAACAGAGGCGGGGACGGTGCCAGCAGGAGGATCGCCGTGGCCGCGTGCAAGGCCTCGTCGCTGGCGGCGAGATGACACAGGCGCTCGCCGAAAGCCCGGTTGCCGACCTGATCGTGGGTCTGAAGGAATGGCACGAATGCCGTTGGTGGCAGGTGCCGGCTCGGTTCGCCACGCGGCGCGCCGCCCGCGTGACGGGAGGGCTCGCCCTGGTAGGCAAAGCCCTCGGCCAGCGCCCGGGCCAGCAGCGCATCCGCCGAATCGGCATAGTCCTCGTAGTAGCCGTCGGTTTCACCCGTGACCAGCACGTGCAGGCAGTGATGAGTATCGTCATTCCACTGGGCGTCATAGTGCTGAGGTGATCCGGGCGCGGCGAGATAATGCGCCTCGTTCGCGTGGTTCTCCAGCACGAGGTAGATCGGCCGTTCGCGACCGGGACCGGCGCGGATGGCGCCTGCCATCTCGGTGAGGATGTGCGGCTTGCTGTCGTCGCGAAAGGCGTGAACGGCGTCCAGGCGCAGGCCGTCAAGGTGAAATTCCTCGAGCCAGTAGAGCGCGTTGTGCCGGAAGAAGTCCCGCACCGGGCCGCTGTGGGGGCCGTCGTAGTTGATCGCCTGGCCCCACGGCGTCTGATGCCGGTCGGAAAAAAACTCGGGGACGCAGGCGTGCAGGTAATTGCCCTCGGGGCCAAAATGGTTGTAGACGACGTCGAGCATCAGGGCGAGCTGGCGTCCGTGCGCGGCGTCGACCAGGGACTTGAGGTCGTCCGGCGTGCCGTAGACTGACTCCGGCGCGTAGGGCAGGACGCCGTCGTAACCCCAGCCGCGGGTGCCGGGAAAATCAGCCACCGGCATCAACTCGAGGACAGTGACACCGAGTTCCACGAGATGATCCAGTCGCCGTTCAACGCCGGCAAAGGTGCCTTCCGGCGAGAACGTGCCGACATGCAGTTCATAAATGACGGCCTCGTGCCAGGGCCGGCCGCGCCATCCGTCATCGTTCCATTCAAAGCTCTCCGGGTCGATGACCACGCTTGGCCCGTGCACGTCCTCAGGATTAGAGCGCGACGCCGGATCCGGGACGACCGGGCCGTTGTCGATGCGGAAGGCGTAACGGGAGCCCGCACCGGCTCTCGCTGACACGAGCTCGAACCAGCCGCCGTCAAGCCGCGGCATGGGCAGTTCCCGGGGTGTTTCCGCGTCCGGCAATACCAGGTTGACGTTCTTCGCACCCGGTGCCCACAACCGGAACCGCACCCCCTCGGCACCGCGGAGTTCGGCTCCGAAGGGCATGCGGTGGCGACGCCGCCGGCCGGTCACGATTGCCTGAGTACTGCGAGCGAGCGCCCGCGAAGGGGATAGAGGTCGCCAGCCTGAAATCGCCGGGCATCGAAGGCACCGGACTCCCTGATCGTGTCCAGTTCCGTGACCCACGGCACGCCGGGCCGGATTTCCGGCAAGCTGAACGGGATTTCTTCGTGATGGGCATTGAACAGCAGGAGAAAGTCGTCATCGGTGACCGGCTTGCCGCGGCGGGTCACGCGCTCGATGGCGGCGCCAGAAAGATACACACCTATGCAGCGGGCGAATTCCCGGGTCCAGTCGTCATCCGTCATCTCGCGACCGTCTGGCGCCAGCCAGACCAGCTCCCGGGCCCTGCCCCCGCCGGCCTTGCTTTCCTGCAGGAAACGCCGTCGGCTGAACACCGGATGAGTCCGGCGCAGCGCCACGACACGCGCCACAAATTCGAGGAAGTCCTGGTCCGCAGCGCCAAGATTCCAGTTCAGCCATGACGTTTCATTGTCCTGGCAGTAGGCATTGTTATTGCCATGCTGCGTGTGGCCGAGTTCGTCGCCGGCAAGAATCATCGGCAGTCCCTGGGACAGCAGCACGGTTGAAATGAGATTGCGCTTCTGGCGGGCGCGCAGGGCGTTGATGCCGGCGTCTTCGGTAGGACCCTCGGCGCCGCAGTTCCAGGAACGATTGGCGTTATGGCCATCACGGTTGTCCTCGCCGTTGGCCTCGTTGTGCTTGTGGTCGTAACTGACCAGATCCTGCAGCGTGAAGCCGTCGTGCGCCGTGGCGAAATTGACGCTGGCGTGGGGGCGCCGGCCATCCGCTTCGTAAAGGTCGCTCGAGCCGGTGAACCGCCGCCCGAATTCGCCGAGCATGTTGCTGTCGCCCTTCCAGTAGGCGCGAATCGAATCGCGGTACTTGTCGTTCCATTCGGTCCAGCCGGGCGGGAAATTGCCCACCTGATAGCCGCCGGCCCCGATATCCCACGGTTCGGCAATCAGCTTTACCTGGGAAAGCACCGGATCCTGCCCGATGGTGTCGAAGAACGAGCCAAGCCGGTCCACGTCGAAGAGCTCGCGGGCCAGCGCCGAGGCAAGATCGAAGCGGAAGCCGTCCACGTGCATCTCAAGCACCCAGTAGCGCAGGCTGTCCATGATCAGCTGCAGGACGCGGGGATTCTGCAGGTCGAGAGTGTTGCCGCAGCCCGTGAAGTCCATGTAGTAGCGCGGATTCTCGGCGCTCAGTCGATAGTACGAGGCATTGTCGATGCCGCGAAAGCAGAGCGTCGGACCCAGTTCGTTGCCCTCGGCCGTGTGGTTGTAGACGACGTCCAGGATGACCTCGATGCCGGCGGAGTGCAGGGCCTTCACCATGGTCTTGAATTCGCTGATGCGGCCGGTCGCCGAGTAGCGCATGTGCGGCGCGAAGAAGCCGATGGTGTTGTAGCCCCAGTAATTGCGCAGGCCGCGCTTGAGAAGGTGGCGGTCATCCACGAAGGTGTGCACGGGCATCAGTTCGACCGCGGTCACCCCGAGTCGCAGCAGGTGATCGATTACCGGCGCCGTTGCCAGTCCCGCGTAGGTGCCGCGCAGCAGCGGCGGCACCTCCGGGTGTTGCATGGTGTAGCCGCGCACGTGCAATTCGTAGATGACGGTGGCATGCCACGGCGTGCGCGGCGGCCGGTCGTCGCCCCAGGTGAATGCCGGGTCGATAACCCGGCATTTCGGCGTGCCGCTCGCGCTATCCCGCTTGTCGAAGGAGAGATCGCCGGCAGAATGCCCGACCCGGTAGCCAAAATGTGCATCGCTCCAGGCGATTTCGCCCTGAATGTGCTTCGCATAAGGCTCGATGAGCAGCTTGTGGGGATTGAAGCGGTGGCCGTTGGCCGGATCGTACGGGCCATAGACCCGGAAGCCGTAGAGCAGGCCGGGACGCGCTTCGGGCAGGTAACTGTGCCAGAGGCCGTCGGTGCATTCGCGAATCGCAACGCGCTGCAATTCGTGCTTTCCCGCCTGGTCGAAGATGCACAACTCGACCTTTTCCGCGTTTTGCGCGAACACCGAAAAGTTCACGCCCTCGCCGTCCCAGGTGGCGCCGCGCGGGAACGGCTTGCCGGGCCAGACGGCAGTGATCTGGTGCTGGCTGGTGGCGGCAGTCGGTTTCGCGGTGGATTTCATCTGCGGTGCGGATCGCGCTGGTATCAGCTGGTCAGGGAGAGCAGGCCGTGGATGGGGACAGAAACCCAGGCCGGGCGGTTGCCCAGTTCATACCGGATTTCGTACAGGGCCTTCTCGATTTCGAAGAGGGCAATAAGCTGCCGCGCTTCGTCCCACGACTCATACAATCCACCGGCTCGTGCTATGCCGTCATACACACGCAGGAACGTGTCGCGGGTTGCCTGCTCCCATTCCCCGAGCAACAAGTTGAGCCGTGCCTGCTCGTCGCCGGCCTCGGCCGGAACCATGCGGCGGTGCGCAGCCTGGGCTGCGTACGAGAAAGAACGCAACATGCCTGCAACATCGCGCAGCGGCGAGTGCTTCTGACGCCGCTCCGCGAGCGGGCGGGCCGGCTCGCCTTCAAAATCCACGATGACAAAATCGTTGCGCCGGACCAGTACCTGGCCCAGGTGGTAGTCGCCGTGATGGCGAATCCGGATGCCCTGCATCGCGGCGGGCGACCGCGCAGTGATCCGGTCGAGAAGCGCCGAGCTGCGCTTCAGAAGTTCTGCGGCGTCTGCCCTGGCGGATTCGGGCAGGCCGCTGCTTCGGGTAGCGAGCAACTCCAGGGTGTCCCCGGCGTCTTGCTGCACGCGGCCTCGCCATGCGGCCAGATCCACCGGCGTGATTGGCTCGGCACTAAATGCCGGATCATCGGTTGGGTGTGCCAGCGCGCAGTGCAGTTCCGCAGTCCGCGTGCCGAGCATGCGCACCAGCTCCAGGTAGGCGCCATGGCGTTCCTCAAGCGGGAGATCGTCCAGTTGCCGGTCCTGGAGTGAGCGCAGCAGGTGGTCGACGGTGTGTTCCCAGCCATCACCCTGGCTGAGCACGAATGCCTGGAGCAGGGCGACCGTGCAACTGTCGCCGTTGTTTGCCAGGTACTCGACCGATCCGGCGAGGGGCACAATGTGCCTAAACCGGGCGACCTCGGTCAGGAACCGGCCAATTTCCAGCTCCGGGTTGAGTCCCGGGTTGAGCTTGCGATAGACCTTGAAGAACAGCCGGTCGCCGATGCGCACGACGGTATTGCTGCCCTGATTTGGCGGCGGGCTGACCGCCAGGTCCGTGGCATGGCCGCGGCTGATCTCGGCAAAAGACCGGGTGGGGGTAAATCGCATCGTGCCATGTTCCATCCGCAACTCTGCACCTGCCTCGATGGCATCGACCACCGAGTGACAGAACAGGTCATCCGCCGTCGCGTCCGCGAGCACGCCAACGGCGGCCTTTTGCCGGACCCTGGCGATAGCGGCTTGCTGCAGCCGCCGCCACCGAGCCTCGTCCGCGTCCTCAAACGCAACGGTCAGTGGCAGGAAGTAGTTTGTCTGCGTGGTCTGGCTTTCGGCACTGAAGATGGTCATCAGCCACTCGCCGCTGCGCGTTTGCCACTTGCCATGATCCTTGAGATGCGCATGGGTGATCACCGAACCCTTGTCGGCATACCAGCGCTGATCGGCGATGAAGAACGGCAGGACCAGGGTTTCGGCGAGCGTCTTGAGCTTGGTTGCCAGGGCGGCACGGGTCGTGGGCAGGTTCTCGGGAAAGAAAGAATCCCAGCCGGCAAAGAGTACCAGGACCGGCAGATCCTCCCTGGGCAACTGCTCCGAATGCCAGGCGGGTGCCGGCGCGTCCTCGCTCAGCCGGAACCAGTAGAAGCCATAGCCGCGCAGAGTCAGCAGGTAAGGCAGGTCGCCAATCGGCGGAAACGAGGTCTGGCCCAGGAGCTCGACGGGCACTGCGTTCCGGAACTCGGACAGATCGAGTTCCACCGGCTGCGCTGAGGCCGAGAGATTGACGACGCAAAGGATGTTGTCACTGGCATATTCACGCACATACGCCAGCACTTTCCGGTTGCCGGGCCGGAGCAGGCGCAGCGTTCCGCGGCCGAATGCGCCCGTGCTTTGCCGGATTTGCAACATGCGCTTCATCCAGTTCAGCAGCGACGACCGGTCGCGGGTCTGCGCCTCGACATTGACGGCTTCGAATCCGTAGATTGGGTCCATGATCGGCGGCAGGAACAGTTGTTGCGGGTCCGCTCGCGAAAAGCCGGCGTTGCGGTCCGGGCTCCATTGCATTGGCGTCCTCACCCCATTGCGGTCGCCGAGGTAGAAATTGTCGCCCATGCCGATTTCGTCGCCGTAGTAGATGACTGGCGATCCGGGCATCGACAGCAGCAGGCTGTTCATCAGCTTGATGCGCTCAAGGTCGTTTTCCATGAGGGGCGCAAGCCGGCGGCGAATGCCCAGATTGAGCCTCGCGCGCGGGTCGGCTGCGTACATCTGGTACATGTAATCCCGCTCGCGGTTGGTCACCATTTCCAGCGTCAGCTCGTCGTGATTGCGCAGGAAGATGGACCACTGGCAGTTCTCGGGGATGTCCGGTGTCTGATTCAGGATCTCGACGATCGGGTGGCGGTCTTCCTGGGCGATGGCCATGTACATGCGCGGCATCAGCGGGAAGTGGTATGCCATGTGGCATTCATCGCCGTCGCCGAAGTAGTCACGCACGTCCTCGGGCCACATGTTGGCCTCGCCGAGCAGCAGGCGGTTCGAGTAGTGCTCGTCCACCACCTTGCGAATTCGCTTCACAACGGCGTGCGTCTCGGGCAGGTTCTCGTTGCTGGTGCCCTCGCGTTCCACGAGATAGGGAATCGCATCGAGCCTGAGGCCATCCACGCCCTGGTCGAGCCAGAAGCGCATGTGCCGCATCATGGCCCGTTCGACCTCCGGGTTGTCGAAATTGAGATCCGGCTGATGACTGAAGAAGCGGTGCCAGAAGTATGCCTTGGCGACCGGATCCCACGTCCAGTTTGATGATTCCGTGTCGGTGAAGATGATGCGCGTCCCGGCGTACTTGTCGGGGCTGTCACTCCAGACATAGAAATCGCGCTTGCGCGAGCTGGCCGGGGCGCGCCGGGCCGCCTGGAACCACGGGTGCTGGTCGGAGGTGTGGTTGATCACCAGCTCGGTGATGACGCGCAGGCCGCGACGATGCGCCTCGCGTACGAAGTCGCGAAAATCGGCGCGTGTGCCGTACTGGGGATGTATGTTCCGATAGTCGGCAATATCGTAGCCGTCGTCCCGGCCGGGTGACGGGTAGAACGGCAACAGCCAGATGGTGTTGACGCCGAGCTCCTGGATGTAATCGAGCTTGCTGGTGAGCCCCTTGAAGTCACCGATTCCATCGTGATTGGCGTCGCAATAGGCACGGACGTGCACTTCGTAAATGACGGCGTCCTTGTACCAGTCTGGCCGGGGTGTCGAATCGATCATGCTTACAGGAAATAATCGAAGTCGCGTTCCGAGCGCACACGGCGCCGGATGCGGAAGATGTGGCACGGAGTGCGCTGCGGATCCAGCGCGACGTAATTGTGAGGTCCTTCCCAGAGAAAGCGCGCAGAGGACAGCAGGTCGTGCGCCTGGAATGGCTGGTCTGGCGGCAGGCCCAGCGACGCCAGGTCCAGACTCAACCAGCCGGACTGGGCGTGGTGCGGGTCGAGATTGACCACGGTCAGCACGGATTCCCCGGTGGCGGCGGTGGTCTTGCTGTACGCAATCAGGGCGTCGTTGTCCACGGCGTGGAAGCGCAGTCCGCTGTCGCTCTGCAGTGGCGTGTGCTCCCGGCGGATTTGATTCAGGCGGCCAATGAAGTCGCGCAGGCTTTCCGACCGTTGCAGGTCCCAGTGGCGCAGCTGGTACTTCTCGGAGTCGAGATACTCCTCGCTGCCCGGTTCGCGCGGCGTGTTTTCCGTCAGCTCGAAAGCCGGTCCGTAGATCCCGTAGCTGGCGCCGAGCGTTGCCGCGAGAGTCGCCCGGACCATGAAGGCCGGCCGGCCGCCGAACTGCAGATACTCTGTGAGGATGTCCGGTGTATTCGGCCAGAGGTTGGCGTGCAGGAAATCGCTGACTGGCGGCTGGGCAAGCTCGGTGAAGTAACTGGTCAGTTCGTGCTTGCCATTTCGCCATGGGAAGTAGTTATACGACTGGGTGAAGCCGAGCTTGGCGAGGCGGTACATCACCTTGGGCCGTGTGAACGCCTCCGCCAGGAATATAACGTCGGGCGACTTCTTCATGACCTCGGTGATCAGCCATTCCCACATGGCAAACGACTTGGTGTGCGGGTTGTCGACCCGAAAGATTTTCACTCCCTGGCCAATCCAGAACTCGACGACGCTGTGCAGTTCGCTCCAAAGGGACTGCCAAGCCTCCGTTTCGAAGTGAAACGCGACGATGTCCTCGTACTTCTTGGGCGGGTTCTCGGCGTACTGCACGCTGCCATCCGGGCGCATCAGGAACCATTCGGGGTGTTCCCTGACGTACGGGTGGTCCGGGCTGCACTGGAAGGCGATGTCGAGGGCAATCTCGATGTTGTGCTCGGCCGCGCGCTCGACGAGACGGAGAAAGTCGGCGAGCGTACCAAGATCCGGATGCACGGACTTGTGCCCGCCCGCCGCGCCGCCGATGGCCCAGGGGCTTCCCGGGTCGCCGGCACTGGCCCTGGGGTTGTTGTTCGGACCCTTGCGCGCCTTCTTGCCGATCGGGTGGATGGGCGGCAGATACAGCACATCGAACCCCATCCCGGCGATGTATGGCAAGTGCGCCTCGCAATCGGCGAAGGTTCCGTGCACTCCATTCTTCCCCGAGGTCGAGCGCGGGAACATTTCATACCACGTTGAAAATCGGGCCCGCTGCCGCTCGACCTGGATCTCCAGAACCGGGTCGTGACGCGTAACAAATTCAGGATTCGGATAGCGGCGGCTGAGGCCGCGCAGCGCTTCATGCTCCGCCAGGGCGATCTTCTCGCCCAGGTCGCGCTTTGAATCAGCCAGTGATCGCGCGAGTTGCTTGAGCTCGAGGGCGTCGCCCGCCGCCGCGCGCCCGGCCAGCTCCGTGACCAGTTCCGCGCCGCGCAACAGGTCAACGTCGACATTCTGGCCGGCGTCGTGTTTCTTGCGCAGAGCCAGCCGCCAGGTGTCGATGTGGTCGACCCAGGCGGTGACCGTAAAAGTGCAGTCGCCAAGCGCAACGGGAGTGAATTCACCGCGCCAGCGGTCGTTGCCGACCGGTGCCATCCCGGTGGAGTGCCAGTCAGGCGAGTCGGGCTGCCGGAATTGCAGGGTGCAGGCCACGACGTCGTGGCCGTCCGTGAAGGCGTCGGCCTCCACGATGACCGGCTCGCCGATCACGCGCTTGGCGCGAAAGCGGCCGTTATCGACGCACGGCGAGACATTTTCGATGATGACCCGCATCCGGGTCATGGGTGATGCTCCAGGTCCGGGGCGAAGTACAGCACCGACAATGGCGGCAGCTGCAGCATGAGCGAGTGCGTGCGGCCATGGGCCGGCAAGGGGGCCGCCTCGATGCCGCCGAAATTGCCCGCGCCACTGCCGCCGTAAAGCGGTGCATCACTGTTCAGTCGCTCAGTCCAGCGGCCGCCCTCCGGAACGCCGACCGTGTAATTGCTGCGGGGAACAGGGGTGAAATTGCACACCACCAGTATCACGTCGCGATGGTCCGCGGCCTTGCGCAGAAAGGTGATTACGCTCGCTTCAACATCGCTGCAGTCGACCCACTCGAAGCCCTCGAAGCCAAAATCCCTCTCGTGCAGCGCCGGCGAACCGCGCAGCAGCGTGTTGAGGTCGCGCACCCAGCGTTGCAGACCCGCGTGAAGCGGATAATCGAGGACGTGCCATTCCAGGCTCTCTTCGTGCTGCCATTCGCGCCGCTGTCCGAACTCTCCACCCATGAAGAGCAGCTTCTTGCCCGGATGTGCCCACATGTAGCCGTACATGAGCCGCAGATTCGCGAATTGCTGCCACTCATTGCCCGGCATCTTGCCGATGAGAGAGCCTTTGCCGTGTACGACCTCGTCGTGGGACATCGGCAGCATGAAGTTCTCGGAAAAGGCGTAGCAGATACTGAAAGTGAGCTTGTCGTGGTGATACCGGCGGTGGATCGGATTGTTCTTCATGTAGTTCAGCGTGTCGTGCATCCACCCCATGTTCCATTTCAGGCCGAAGCCGAGCCCGCCGAGGTACGCAGGACGCGACACCATCGGCCATGCGGTCGATTCTTCGGCGATGGTTTGCACGTCGGGATGGTCGCGATAAACGGCCTCATTCAGGCTCTTTAGAAATGCGACCGCCTCGAGATTTTCATTGCCGCCATACCGGTTTGGTATCCATTCGCCAGCCTCGCGCGCGTAATCGAGGTAAAGCATCGACGCCACGGCATCAACTCGCAATGCATCGATGTGATAGGTCTTCAGCCAGAAGAGGGCACTGCTGCCGAGAAAGCTGCGGACTTCCGCGCGTCCGTAGTTGAAGATCGAGCTGCCCCATTCGGGATGAAATCCCTGGCGCGGATCAGCGTGCTCGTAGAGGTGCGTGCCGTCGAAATACGCCAGCCCGTGCTCGTCGGCCGGGAAGTGTGACGGCACCCAGTCCAGGATGATGCCGATACCGCGCTGGTGCAGGTGATCGACCAGGTACATGAAGTCCTGCGGCGTGCCGTAGCGAGAGGTCGGCGCAAAGTAGCCGGTGACCTGGTAACCCCAGGAACCATAGAAAGGGTGCTCACTGACCGGCAGCAGCTCGACGTGGGTAAAGCCGTTCTCGACGACGTAATCCGCCAGGGCGTGAGCCATCTCGCGATAGCTTAGCGAGCGATTGCCGTCTTCCACAACCCGCCGCCAGGAGCCCAGGTGCACCTCGTACACGGCCCAGGGGGCCGCCAGTGAGTTGGCCTTTGCGCGCTCCTTCATCCACCGCGCATCGCCCCAGTCGTACGACAAGTCCCACACCACCGATGCAGTCAGCGGTGGAGTCTCGCAGCGGAAGGCGTATGGATCGCTCTTGTCGACGCGATAATCGCCGTATCGGGAGACGATGTGGAACTTGTACAGGTCGCCGTGACCGACGTCCGGCACGAACACGTGCCAGATTCCGGACTCGTCACCGCGTGATTCCATCGGGTGGGCATCACGCCGCCAGTCGTTAAAGCTCCCGACGACCGAAACCGACGCCGCGTTTGGCGCCCAGACGGTGAAATTTGTGCCCGCGCGAGCCTTGCCGGGTACCGAGCCGCTGGTGGTGGGGTGTGCCCCGAATCGCTCGTACGCGCGGAAATGAGTGCCCTCGCGGACAAGGTAGAGATCCAGATCCGTGAGCATAAAAACAGCCTAACACGGCCACAGTCGATGCAGAATCCTGCAACTTAAGTATTTACCAGGGAATCACGGTCGAATTGGTGTCTCCGTTTCACACACGACGGAGCCCGTCTGTGGCCCGCACTATTGTTCCTAAGCGTCGAGTTCCGGGTAGTGGCGGAAGAGGCCCTGCTGGTTGAATGCCTGTCGGCGTGGTGAGGCGAGGTAGGCAGCGATCCGTGGGCGGGCGGCGATGCGGTCGTGAAGTGCATGGAGCCGGGGATGCTCCGCTCTGGCCCCCGACATCACGTTCGGCAGCGCGTAATGCAATCCGGCCATGAGTTGAAAGAGCGACAGATCGATGTAGCTCACGGCACGGCCCATGGCGTAGCCCTTGACGGAACCATTGCGCTCGAGGACCCGCTCGAAGTAGCTGAGGAACTTCGGCAAGCGCTCCTTGCGCAGGTGGCCCGAACGACGCAACGCTTCCGGCTTCTGATCCTCGAAGTACAGGCTCCCGGCAATCGGATGGTGCATGTCGTGGATTTCATCCACGAAGTCGGCGATCGTGAGTTGCAGTTGATGTGCCCAGAGGCGACCCGACTCGGATTTCGGCGCAAGGCCGAGGCGTGGCCCCAGGTACAGGAGGATATTCGCGGTCTGCGCGATCACGAGTCGGCCGGCCTTGAGGAAGGGTGGGGCGAACAACGGCTGCCTGAGCTTGCGATCTTCCAGCCAGCTCATGATTGCACGGACGCCCATGCCAGGGCCCGGCTCGCAGCCGACGTCAACGTAGCTGGCTGAGGCGTCCTCGAGCGCCAGACGGACAAACTCACCTCGCCCGGGAATCGACGGCCAGTAATAGAGTTCGTAGCGCATGAGAGCCCTCCAGAAGCAATGTAGGTGGGATGTTCCTAATTCAGCGAAAATCCGGACACCGGCATCATGGATCTCTTCAGCCTTTTCCAACAGCCAGCTGGCGGCCCATCAGGCGCAGCTGATCCGGGGCTGCAGAGAGCCCGGTGCCATCCACGTACCGGTTCATGAAGTTGTAGAAGCTGCAGACGCAGACGACATCAAAGATCGCCTTGTCGTCCCAGCCAGCCGCGCGCATGGCGTCGCTATCGGCCGGGCCCGTTCGTGACGGCTCGTGGGTGAGCCTGGCGACGAATTGCAGCACCGGCTTCATCGGCTCGGGGATGCTGGCGGTGTCGATATCGGCGACGATCGCCTCGAGCAAGGCGGGTTCGACCCCGAACGCCTCGGCGGCAGCCCCGTGTACTCCGCTGCAGAAGTTGCAGCCATTCAGTGCCGAGACGAAGGCCGCCATCAATTCACGCTCGCCGAGCGAGAACGCCGACTCGCGCCTCATGATGATTTCG
>JAQBGF010000035.1:0-14245 GCA_032122615.1 Gammaproteobacteria bacterium
GTGCCAGGATCCTGGCCGAGCATGAGCAGCAGGAACAGTGGATTTCCGATGCCGAGTTGACTCAGCTTCGCGAGAAGATGTTGTTCCGTCTGTCGCGCGAAGGCCTGCTTAAGGATCGACAGACCACGACATATGTCGCGAGCCGTCGCTGGCCCATGGCGCTGGCCGCCAGCATCGCGACGTTCGGCTTTGCCGTGATGCTCGTGCTGCAGAACACGGGCCCGGTGACCTCCTACGAGGGCCAGATCCTGGCTGCGTACGGCGAGATTGAGTCGATTCGTGGCGATATTCCGCAATACGAAATCGAGCTTGCCGCGCCGGAGACGGCTGCGCGCGGCCTGGCCAACCGCCTGACCGTGCTCAACGTGCCATTTGTCCTTCGGCGGGGAGCCGTTGCGGACAGCGTGTCGATAACCATCCAGCTGGAGGGTGTCGCCACACGGGAGGACGCCCGGAGCGAACTGGCGGACCTTGGCGTCGACGCCTCAGCCGACCAGGTTGTGACGGTGGTGTTCCAGCTGGCCCGGTGAGCTACTCGACAGTAACGGATTTCGCCAGATTCCGGGGCTGATCGACGTCCGTGCCGCGCAGGATCGCCACGTGATAGGCGAGGAGCTGCATCGGGATCGTGTAGACGATCGGCGCCTGCAGGTAGGTGACGTGCCTGGGCATCGTGATGACGGTAACGCCATCGCTGGATTCAAAACCGGAGTCCGGATCGGCAAACACGAAGAGCTCGCCGCCACGAGCGCGAACTTCCATCAGGTTACTCTTGAGCTTCTCGAGCAGGTCGTTGTTCGGCGCCACGGTGATCACCGGCATGTCCGCATCAACGAGGGCGAGCGGGCCGTGCTTGAGTTCGCCGGCCGGGTAGGCCTCGGCGTGAATGTAGGAGATTTCCTTCAGTTTCAGCGCGCCCTCCATTGCGATCGGGTGCAGGATGCCGCGGCCGAGGAACAGGGCGTGGTGCTTGTCCGCAAAGCGCTCGGCGAGTTTCTTCATGGCGGAATCGAGCACCAGCGTCTGCTCGATCAGGCCGGGAATCTCGATCAGGCGGGTAACCAGGCCGCGCTCGCGCTCCGGGTCGGTAGTGCGAATCTTGGCAAGCGCGATCACCAGCATGGTCAGCGCCGCGATCTGGGTAGTGAAGGCCTTGGTGGAGGCCACGCCAATTTCGGGCCCGGCGCGAGTCAGCATTACCAGTTCCGACTCGCGAACCAGGGAGCTTTCCGGCACGTTGCAGATGGCCAGCGACGCGACGTACCCGGCCTGCCGGGCAAGGCGCAGGGCCGCCAGCGTGTCGGCCGTTTCGCCGGACTGTGAAATGGTGACGAACAGCGTGTTCTTCGGTACCACCGGATTGCGATAGCGGTACTCGCTGGCGATGTCCACGTGGCAGGGCAATCGGCAGACCTGCTCGATCAGGTATCGCGCCACGGACCCAGCGTGGTAACTGGTGCCGCAGGCCACGATCTGCACGGCCTCGGTGCGGCGGAAGATCTCGGTGGCGCCCGGACCAAAGGCGGCCTCCAGCAGCTTGCCGTTGACCACACGCTCCTCGAGCGTCTGGGCCACGGCCCCCGGCTGCTCGTGGATTTCTTTCAGCATGTAATGGGAATACTGGCCCTTGTCGGCGGCATCGGCAGAGAGTTCGCTTTCCGTCACCGGCCGGTGCGTGACCTTGCCGTCGCTATCGACCACCCGCACATGGCTGCGGTGGATCTCGGCGACGTCGCCCTCCTCCAGGAAGATGAATCGACGCGTGACGGGTAACAGCGCCGAGATATCGGAAGCAACGAAGTTTTCACCCTCGCCCAGGCCAACCACCACGGGGCAGCCGCAGCGGGCCAGGACCAGCTGACCCGGGCTGTCCTCACTCATCACGACAAGGGCGTAGGCGCCGTCGAGTTGCGCGACGGTGGCTTGCACCGCCTCGAACAGCTTCGGCGTTTTCTTGAGGTGGTGGTGAACCAGGTGCGCTATGCACTCGGTGTCGGTCTCCGAGCTGAATGTGTAGCCGTGCCCCTTGAGTTCGTGCCGCAGCTTCTCGTGATTCTCGATGATGCCGTTGTGGACGATCGCGAGACCGTCGTGGGAAATATGGGGGTGGGCGTTCTGCTCGCTCGGCGCCCCGTGGGTGGCCCAGCGGGTGTGGGCGATGCCAATGTGGGAGCTAAGCGGTGTTGAGTCCAGTGCCAACTGCAGTTCCGCGACCTTGCCCATGCGGCGCCGGCGCTGCAGGTGGCCATCGGTGAGCACCGCAAGGCCAGCGGAGTCGTATCCGCGGTATTCCAGCCGCCGCAGCCCCTCCATCAGGATCGGGACGACGTCCCGTTCAGCGACTGCTCCGACGATTCCGCACATGTTCGAGATTATCGCTTGGGTGACACAGTCTGGAGCGTGAATTTTACGAGTGTCGGGTTACCAAGCTGTAACCCAGGTCGCGCTTTGCAGGTGGTCGCGGCTGAAGCCGCTCCTACGTTCGCTTTACTGGCCGTTTCCAGCCCGGGATGCTCATCTGCTTGGCCCGCGCCACCGTAAGTCCGCCGGCCGGTACGGCTCGCGTGACCGTCGAACCCGCCGCAATCGTTGCCCCGGCGCCGACGGTGATCGGGGCGACGAGAACGGAATTGGACCCGGTGTGCGCGCCGTCGCCGATCATCGACGGGTGTTTATTGGCCCCGTCGTAGTTTGCGATGATCGTTCCAGCGCCAATATTGACGTTTTCCCCAAGGATGGCGTCGCCTATATAGCTTAAGTGGTTCACCTTGCTACGGCGGCCAATGACGCTCTTTTTTACCTCGACGAAATTGCCGAGCTTCGCCCCCTCAGCCATCTCCACGCCCGGCCGCATGCGGGCATAAGGGCCAATTTCGCAGCGCGGGCCGATGATGCCGTTCTCCAGCAGGCAGTGCGGATGGATAACGGTGCCGGCGCCGATCAGCGTATTGCGTATGAGCGTGAAGGCACCAATTTGCACCCCGTCACCGATGTGCACCACGCCCTCGAAGATCACGTCGGCGTCGATTTCCACATCACGGCCGCAGAGCAGTTCGCCGCGGATGTCGATACGTTCAGGATCGACCAGTGTCACGCCAGCGGCCATCAACTCGGAGGCACGGCGGCGGCGCAGGATCTTCTCGGCGGCGGCGAGTTCTGCCTTGTCGTTGATACCGAGCACCTCGTCTTCCGACTGGGCGGCAATGACGGCAACCGGCACCTTGTCCTTCACCGCCAGGCTGATGATGTCGGTGAGGTAGTACTCCTTCTGGGCGTTGTTCGGCTTCAGCCGGCTGATCCATTTGGCAAGGCGTCCCGCCGGACAGGCGATGAGCCCGGTATTGATCTCGCGGATCTGGCGCTGCTCCGGGGTGGCGTCCTTCTCCTCGACGATACCTGTGATACCGCCGCGATCGCCGCGCAGGATGCGGCCGTAGCCGGTCGGGGTCGTCATCTTCGCGGTAAGCACGGCCACTTGCCCCCTGGCCGCGCGGGCCACGAGCTTTTTCAGCGTTGCGGGCTGCACCAGCGGCACGTCGCCGTAAAGAATCAACACGACATCGCCGGCCGGAATCTTCGGCAGCGCCTGTTGCACCGCGTGGCCCGTACCCTTCTGCTCCAACTGGTGGAACCAGCTGATCGCCTGCCCGAGGCACACAGCCTGCACCTGCCCGCCGGCGTGGCCGTGAACCACGCGGATCTCGCGCGGGTTCAGGGCGCCGGCTGACGCCAGTACGTGGTGAATCAGGGGCCGGCCTGCGAGGGGGTGCACAACCTTCGGCAGGTCGGAGCGCATGCGCTTGCCCTGGCCGGCGGCGAGGATGATGACGGTGGTTGGCATCGGCGCATTCTACTTCAGCAAGGGATGATCCTTGGGTAACTGGTGGGCGTACCACCTGGCCAGGCGGTGCCGCAGGGCTTTTTCGGATACCTGATCTTCGGGCAGCGGCGCGATTTTCTGGTCGTGCACGAGCAGGCGATAGACGTAAAGCAGCTTCTCGCTGGCCGAATCCGTCTGCTCGAAAACCACCGCGCCCCGCTCCTCGGCGTACTTCACGGCAGCCGCCAGGCCCGCCTTGAAAAGCTCATGTTCGTGCTTGAGGGGCTTCATGCCTGCCGGACTCCCTGGAGGGCAGATAGAAGTATGCGCCCGTACGAGAGTCGCCAGGAGAGGTCGCGGCTGAAGCCGCTCCTACTGGCGCTTGCCCTTGAGCCGTTGCGCCGCCCCGTAGCGGGCCGCTGCCTCGACCAGCTGCATCTGCGCGTGCGCCAGTTCTTCCTTGTTGGTGGCGCCCTTCAGCGTTTCCTCGGCGGCCTTGCGGGCCTCGTCGGCCGCCGCTTCGTCCAGCTGCTCGGCGCGCAGGACCGTATCGGCCAGCACGGTAACCAGTTTGGGCTGCACTTCGAGAATGCCGCCCGTGACGTAGAAATAAAGCTCGTCCTCTCCGTCGCGCTGCACGCGCAGGTCGCCCGGACGAAGCGTCGTCATCATCGGCGCGTGACGCGGTGCGATACCCACGTCGCCCATGCGGGCAGGGGCAATCACCAGATTGGCGTCGCCGGCCCAGATCGCGCCTTCGGCGCTGACGATGTCTACTTTAATGGTTGCCATGTCGTTCCCTGTAGGAGCGGCTTTAGCCGCGACCAGCATCGTTCGCGCCTGAAGGCGCTCCTACATCGTTTGTTACAGGGTTTTGCCCTTCGCGACGGCTTCCTCGATGGTACCGACCATGTAGAAGGCCTGCTCCGGCAGGCCGTCGTACTCGCCGTCAACGATGCCCTTGAAGGCGCGGATGGTGTCCTTCAGCGACACGTACTTGCCGTCCTGGCCCGTGAACTGCGAGGCCACGAAGAAGGGCTGCGAGAGGAAGCGCTGGATCTTGCGGGCCCGGGTCACGGTCTGCTTGTCTTCTTCAGACAGCTCGTCCATGCCGAGAATCGCGATGATGTCCTGCAGTTCCTTGTAGCGCTGGAGGACGGCCTGCACCGAACGGGCCACGTCGTAGTGCTCCTGGCCGATGACGTTCGGGTCCAGAAGACGGCTGTTGGAGTCCAGCGGGTCCACGGCCGGGTAGATGCCGAGCTCGGCAATGTTCCGGGAGAGCACGAGCGTCGCGTCCAGGTGGGCGAAGGTGGTGGCGGGCGACGGGTCAGTGAGATCGTCGGCCGGCACGTAGATGGCCTGGAAGGACGTGATCGAGCCGGTGCGCGTGGAGGTGATGCGTTCCTGAAGGACACCCATCTCCTCAGCCAACGTGGGCTGGTAACCCACCGCGGAGGGCATGCGGCCCAGCAGTGCGGACACCTCGGTGCCGGCCAGCGTGTAGCGGTAGATGTTGTCGATGAACATCAGCACGTCGCGGCCTTCGTCGCGGAAGAATTCGGCCATGGTCAGGCCGGTGAGTGCCACGCGCAGGCGATTGCCGGGCGGCTCGTTCATCTGGCCGTAGACCAGCGCCACCTTGTCGATAACGCCGCCCTCCTTCATCTCGTGGAAGAAGTCGTTACCTTCGCGGGTGCGCTCGCCGACGCCGGCGAACACGGAGTAGCCGGAGTGCTCAACGGCGATGTTGCGGATCAATTCCATCAGCGTCACGGTCTTGCCGACGCCCGCGCCGCCGAACAGGCCAATCTTGCCGCCCTTGGAGATCGGCATGATCAGGTCGATGACCTTGATGCCGGTTTCCAGCAGCTCGATGCTCTTGGCCTGGTCCTCGTAGCTCGGGGCCGCGCGGTGAATCGGCCAGCTTTCGGTGTTACCGATGGGGCCCGCTTCGTCGATCGGGTTGCCCAGAACGTCCATGATGCGGCCGAGGGTTTTGGTGCCAACGGGTACCAAAATCGCCTTGCCGGTGTTGGAGACCGCGAGACCACGCTTCAGGCCTTCGCTGGCGCCCATCGCGATGGTGCGTACCACGCCGTCACCGAGCTGCTGCTGGACTTCCAGCGTCAGGTTGGCGTCTGCGATTTTCAGCGCGTCGTAGATCTTGGGAATGGCATCTCGCGGGAACTCCACGTCCACCACGGCGCCGATGACCTGTACTACCTTACCGTTACTCATAGTCGTTTCCTTATGGTCGCGCCTGAAGGCGCTCCTACAATTTGTTCGTTAGCCGCTGACGGCGGCGGCGCCGCCGACAATCTCCGAAATTTCCCGGGTGATGCTGGCCTGCCGCGCCTTGTTGTATTCGAGTTGCAGATCGTCGATCAGGTTGCCGGCGTTATCCGTGGCGGCTTTCATGGCCACCATCTTGGAAGCCATTTCACAGGCCACGTTCTCAACGGCGCCCCGGTACACCTGGGTTTCGATGTAGCGGGTGAGCACGTAGTCCAGCAAATCGACGGCGTCCGGCTCGTAGATGTAGTCCCAGGTGTTCTGCAGTTCGCTGGCATCCACCGCCTCAACAGGCAACAGCTGCTGGAAGTCGACTTGCTGGCTCATCGTGTTGATGAAGTCGTTGTAGATCAGGTACAGCTGATCGATGCGACCGTCCCGGTACGCGTCGAGCATGACCGTGACCGCGCCGATCAGGTCCTTGATCTGTGGGTTCTCGCCGAGGTGTGTCGCGGTGGCAACCACGTTGACCTTGAGCCGGCGAAAGAACTGCACAGCCTTGGCGCCGATCAGGCAAAGATCGACCTCGATGCCCTGCTCCTGATGAATGCGCAGCTCGCGGAGCAGTTTGCGAAACTGGTTCACATTGAGACCACCGCAGAGACCTTTGTCGGTGGACATCACGATGTAGCCGATACGCTTCACGGGCCGCTGCACGAGAAACGGGTGCCGGTACTCGGGGTTCGCCTGGAACAGGTGGCCGATAACCTGGCGCATCTTGTCGGCGTAAGGACGGGCCGCGGCCATGCGCGCCTGGGTCCGGCGCAGTTTGGAGGCTGCCACCTTTTCCATGGCCTTCGTGATCTTCTGCGTGCTCTTCACGCTCTTGATCTTGGTGCGGATTTCCTTGGCGCCAGCCATCGTTTTTCCTGTGCGTTCCCCGTAGGAGCGGCTTCAGCCGCGACCTAATAGGTCCCGTTGGTCTTGAAGTCTTCGCAGATCTGCTTCAGTGAAGCTGCGATTTCGTCGTTCAGGTCGCCCTTCTCGCTGATCTGGTCGACAATCGCGCCAAACTTGGCCCTGGCGTGGGCGTGCAGAGCCGTTTCGTAGGCGACCACGGACTTGGCAGGCACCGCATCGATGTAGCCTTCGTTCACAGCATAGAGCGACAGCGCCATCAAGCCGACGGACAGCGGCGAGTACTGCTTCTGCTTCATCAGCTCGGTCACGCGCTGGCCGCGATCGAGCTGCTTGCGGGTGGTCTCGTCGAGGTCGGAGGCAAACTGGGCGAAGGCCGCGAGTTCGCGGTACTGGGCGAGTGCCAGGCGCACACCGCCGCCGAGTTTCTTGATGATCTTGGTCTGGGCAGAACCGCCCACGCGCGACACCGACAGGCCGGCGTTGATGGCGGGCCGGATGCCGGCATTGAACAGATCCGTTTCGAGGTAGATCTGGCCGTCGGTAATCGAGATCACATTGGTCGGCACGAAGGCGGACACGTCACCGGCCTGGGTCTCGATGATCGGCAGCGCCGTCAGCGAGCCGGTCTTGCCCTTGACCTTGCCGCCCGTGAACTTCTCGACGTACGCGACGTTTACTCGCGCGGCGCGCTCGAGCAGGCGGGAGTGCAGGTAAAACACGTCACCGGGATAGGCTTCGCGGCCCGGCGGGCGGCGGAGCAGCAGCGAGATCTGACGATACGCCCAGGCCTGCTTGGTGAGATCGTCATAAATAATCAGCGCGTCTTCGCCCTTGTCGCGGAAGTACTCGCCCATCGAGCAGCCGGCGTACGGGGCAAGAAACCACATCGCGGGCGAGTCGGCGGCCGTGCCGGCAACTACGATGGTGTGATCCATGGCGCCGTGTTCCTCGAGCTTGCGCACCACGTTGGCAACGGAGGAGGCCTTCTGCCCGATCGCGACGTAGATGCACTTAATGCCGGTGCCCTTCTGGTTGATGATCGTGTCGATGGCGACAGCGGTCTTGCCTGTCTGCCGGTCGCCGATGATCAGCTCGCGCTGGCCGCGGCCGACGGGAACCATCGCGTCGATAGCCTTGAGGCCGGTCTGCACGGGCTGGCTGACGGACTGGCGGGTGATGACGCCCGGGGCCACCTTTTCGACGGGCGACGTGCCGGAAGCGATGATCGGGCCCTTGCCGTCGATCGGCTCGCCGAGCGCGTTGACGACGCGGCCAAGCAGCCCTTCGCCAACCGGCACTTCGAGAATGCGGCCGGTGGTCTTGACCGTATCGCCTTCCGAGATGTGCTTGTAATCACCGAGCACCACGGCGCCGACTGAATCCTTTTCAAGGTTCAGTGCGAGACCGAAGGTATTACGGGGGAACTCGAGCATTTCGCCGTACTGTGCGTCGGCGAGACCGTGGACGCGGCAGATACCGTCGGTTACGGCGATCACCGTGCCCACGTCCCGCGCTTCCGCAGCGCTCTCGAAGTTCTTGATGCGCTGCTTGAGCAGCTCGCTGATCTCGGAGGCCTTGAGTGCCATGTGTCGTTCCTTTGTCCTGCCCCGTTAAGCGCGGAGGACGGTTGCCAGTTTGTCGAGTCCGGTGCGGACGGAGCCGTCGATAACCCTGTCACCCACTTGCAGGCGGGCGCCACCGATGAGCGTCGGGTCGAGCTGCACGGTGAGCCGGACCTGTTTGCCAAAGCGTTTGTTCAGTGAATCGATAATACGTTGCTGCTGGTTGTCGCTGACGGCAGAGGCAGAGGTCAACACCACGTTAAGCGTGCGCTCGGCGTCGGCCTTGAGCACTTCGTAGCGCGCCAGGATGTCGGGCAGTGAACCGAGCCGCTGATTCTCGGCGAGCACTTTCAGAAATCCGGCGCCCACGGCCTTTGGTCCGTCCCTGAGCAAGGCAGGATTGCCAAGCTTCTCGCTGCAGATCCCGGCAATGCCGTCGGCCAGTGCAAATGCATCGCTTCCCGGCGTTGCCAGAAACCGGATAGCGTCGGGCGCCAGCATGATCTCGGCTGCCATTTTCAGGAAGTCGGACCAGGCGCCGAGCTGGTCGTCGGTGCGCGCAATCTCGAAAACTGCCTGGGCGTAGGGTCGTGCGACGGTGCCGTGATCGGCCATGAACTGGGCTGCCTCAGATCTGCGTGACGAGTTTGTCGAGAAGATCCTGATGGGCGCGGGCATCGATTTCCCGCGCCAGGATCTTCTCGGCACCGGCCACCGTGATGGCGGCCACCTGGCCCCGCAGCTCATCACGGGCACGATTGATCTGCTGATCAATATCTGCCTGTGCTGATTGCAGGATGCGGTCGCGCTCTTCGGTTGCGCCCACCCGTGCCTCATCGACGATGCCGCCGGCGCGGGTCTGGGCCTGATCAAGAATCTGGCGGGCCTGCCCGCGAGCCTCTTCGACCATTCCCGAGATCTTCACCTGAGCTTCTTCGAGAGAGCGCGTGCCCTTGTCGGCGGCGGCGAGGCCGTCAGTAATCGTGGTGCGGCGCTCCTCGATGGCAGCCAGCAGCGGCGGCCAGACGAACTTCACCGTGAACCAGATGAAGGCGATGAAGGTCAGCGCCTCGGCCAGCATCGTGGCGTTCATGTTCATGGGCTGGTCTCCTGGAGTCGTGCTTCGTTAGCCGCCGGTCACAGCGGCCGGCACTACGGACAGCAGGGGATTGCCGAAGGCGAACAACATCGCCAGACCAACGCCGATGATGAAAGACGCGTCGATCAGGCCGAGCAGCAGGAAGACCTTGGTCTGGAGCATCGGGGCCAGTTCGGGCTGGCGGGCAGCGCCCTCAAGGAAGCGGCTGGCCATGATGCCCACGCCGATGCAGGCGCCGGCGGCACCGAGGCCGATCATGAGGCCGATGCCAATGCCCGTGTAGGCCTGGATCATGGCGAGGTACTGTACGTTATCCATCGTGGTGTCCTTTTCTCGTCAGCGAATGTAGTGGTGGTTAAAGCCGGAATGAATCAGTGAGACTCATGCGCCATCGAGATATAAACGATGGTCAGCATCATGAAGATGTAGGCCTGCAGCGGCACGATCAGGAGGTGGAAGATCGACCAACCGAGACCGAGAACGACACCGAACACGGTGCCGACGACACCGGTGCCTGCCCAGACCCACAGCAGCAGGAAAATGATTTCGCCGGCATAGAGATTACCGAACAGCCGCAACGAGTGTGACAGCGGCTTGGAAACCAGCTCGACGATGTTGAACAGCAGGTTCAGGATCCACAGCAGCGGGTTGCTGCCGAAGGGTGTGCAGAACAGTTCATGCATCCAGCCGCCGAAGCCCTTCACGGCGATCGAGAAGTAGATCATCAGGAACCAGACGGTCAGTGACAGTGCAAACGTGGTGTTCACGTCTGCCGTCGGTACCGGCCTGAATTCGCTGGCCCCGGTAAGGTGAACGGCGCTCGCCAGCAAGTCGATGGGCAGGAAGGCCGTGGTGTTCATCAACAGGACCCAGAGGCCGACGGTCAGCGCCGCCGGGCCGACGAACTTGTTGACGTCGCCGTGGAAGATGCTGCGGGCCTGGTCGTCGACGAAGTCGAACATCAGTTCGACAAAGGCCTGGCCGCGGGTCGGAATGCCGGCCGAGGCACGACGGGCAACGGACCACACCAGACCCATGCCAATGACGCCCACGAGAATCGACATGATTAGCGTGTCCATGTGCACGGTCCAGAAACCCCCGGGCCCGACGGGTTCCGCCAGGTACGTCAGGTGGTGACTGATGTAGGACGTTGAGGTGGGTGCGCCTTCGGCGGCCATGTTTCAGTACTTACCTATTTCTCACGAACGAACAGGGCCAACGCGAATAGTATCGTTGCGGCGATGAACGTGCCGACGAAGGCCACGATCACTATATTTTTGTAAGTCGCCAGCACGGCCCAAAGCAGCAGAACGATCAACACAATCTTGACCGCTTCGGCCCGGAGCGCGGCGAGCATTGCCAATCCGGCGGAATCCTTGCTGGAAAGCGACGCCACCGCGGTAAAACCGAGCCCGGCAACGATGCTGACCAGACCACCCAGCGCTGCGGACAGTGCCCCGTGCCGACCAGCGGCCAGGGCGGAGATCGCGGCGAGAGCGGCGGTGGCCATCACCTGCCACCGGAGGACCGTACGGATTGCCTGACTACGAAGGCCGATCATGGCATCGTGTCCCGAGTGACGGTCATCCCGCACCGTTTAGCCGGCGCATTCTATGCGCCGCAACGAAACCGGTCAATGCAAAGCGCCCGTAGGAGCGCCTTCAGGCGCGACCGAAAATCTGTCGCGCCTGAAGGCGCTCCTACGTGATGTGGCCAAGGATGCCTTCGAGTTCGTCGATGCTGTTGTAGGCCACCACCAGCTTGCCCTTGCCGCCACGGCCGTGCTGGACCGAGACCTGTGCGCCAAGCTTTTCGGCCAGTTCATTCTCCAGACGCCGGACGTCCGGGTCGGTGGAGCGGCTGGCCGCCTCGGCACCGGGTTTCGATGGCCCTTCCAGCATGCGCTTGATCAGACGTTCGGTCTCACGGACCGACAGGCCTTTGGTGGCCACGAGGCGGGCCACTTCGGCCTGCATCTTGGGGTCCGTCAGGCCCAGCAGAGCCCGTGCATGCCCCATTTCAATGGCTCTTTTCTGCAACAGCTCCTGCGCGATTTCGCCGAGCTGCAACAGCCGGAGCAGGTTCGACACCGCGGCCCGCGAGCGGCCGATGGCGTCAGCGGCATCTTCGTGGGTCAGGCCGAATTCGTCGATCAGGCGGCGGATGCCCATCGCCTCTTCCAGCGGATTTAAGTCTTCCCGCTGAATATTCTCGATCAGAGACATCGCGATGGCAGACGAGTCCGGGATCTCGCGGACCACTGCCGGGACGAACTGCAGGCCCGCCATCTGGGCGGCCCGCCAGCGCCGCTCGCCGGCCACAATCTCGTAGCGCAGCGCGCCCCCGGGGTCCCGCTCGACGAGCGGGCGTACAACGATGGGCTGGATCACTCCCTGGGCGCGGATCGACTGCGCGAGGTCTTCCAGGGTTTCCGGGTGCATGTCGTGGCGCGGCTGGTAGGCGCCGCGCACGAGCAGATCCACGGCCAGGGTTTGCAGGCCGTCGCCGGCGGGTGGCGGCGTGGTGCCCGAAGCGGCAGTGGCTCCGGTTGCCGCCGCCGCAGACGGGCCCAGCAACGCCTCAAGCCCGCGACCGAGGCCGGCCTTTTTCACCACCATCTAGCTTCTGCCTTCCGCCGGGGAGGGCGGCATTCTAGCCCGAATGGGCGGCGCCATTGCCCGGGGACATCGGCCCACGCAGCACCTCGGCCGCCAGCTCCATGTAGGCCTGGGCACCGCGGGACCCGTGATCGTGCTGCAGAACCGGGACACCAAAGCTCGGGGCTTCCGCCAGTCGCACATTGCGTGGAATGACGGTGGCGTAGACCTTCTCCTTGAAGAGCTTCACCAGTTCGTCCGACACGTCCGTAGCCAGCCGGTTTCGTGGATCAAACATGGTGCGCAGCAGACCCTCGATATTCAGAGTCGGGTTCACCGTGTTGCGCACCTGCTTCACCGTTTCCAGCAGGGACGACAAGCCCTCGAGCGCGTAGAACTCGCACTGGATGGGAATCAGCACGCCGTCGGCCGCGGTCAGGGCATTTAGCGTCAGCATGTTGATCGTCGGCGGGCAGTCAATGAGGATGTAGTCGTAGAGGCCGCGCACCGGCTCCAGCGCCTTGCGCAGCCGCATTTCGCGGCCGATTTCCTGCAGCAGGCGAATTTCGGCGGCCGTTAAGTCGGAATTGGCCGGGAGCAGGGCAAAACCGGCGCTGGTCACCGACACAATCGTCTCCAGCGCCTGGCTTTCGCCGAGCAGCACCTCGCAGGTGGTCGATGACAGCGTCTGCTTGTCGATGCCGCAACCCGTGGTGGCGTTGCCCTGCGGATCCAGATCAACCAGCAGGACGCGCTTTCCCAGCGACGCCAGCGACGCGGCCAGGTTTACCGAGGTGGTGGTCTTGCCCACACCGCCCTTCTGGTTGGTGACGGCAATGATCCGGCTCATGCCGGTGCCGCTCCGGTGCGGCCGATACGCACCATATGTCGTTCGGCATCAACGCCCGGGATCCGCACCGGCGTGACCGCCGAGGCCACCCAGCCCGCCGGCAGGGCCGCGAGCTCATCCACTGGCAGCCGCCCCTTCATCGCCAGGAATTGCCCACCGGGCGCCACGAGACGCTCCGCGCTCCGGATGAAGTCCGGCAGCGAGGCAAAGGCCCTGCAGATCACGGTGTCGAACGGCGCCACGGGGTGATAGTCCTCGATTCTCGTGTGTTGCGCCTGTGCATTGCGCAACTTCAGTTCGGCAATCGCCTGACGGACGAAGGTGATCTTCTTCAGCGTCGCGTCGACCAGCGTGAAATGCCTTCCCGGTATTTGGGCCGGCTCCGCCAGCGCCAGCGGGATGCCGGGCAGGCCGGCCCCGCAACCGACATCGAGTATCCGTTGCCCGGAAAGGAACGGCCGTGCCGTCAGCGAATCCAGGACATGCAGCGGCACCATTTCCAGCGGATCGCGAATACTGGTGAGGTTCCAGGCCTGGTTCCACTTGGCGAGCAGCTTAATGAAAGCGGCACAGGCCTCCACCAGTTCCTCATCCGCCAGCCCCTCGTCGTTGCGGTTGCCGAGTTCCGCTAATCCCTTCCGCAGGCGGTCTTCCACTATAACCAAAGTGCTAGCGGAGCCGGACCAGGCAACGACCCACGATGTTGCCGTCCACCCAGCCGTCGACCACGTCCAGCACCTGGTCCAGCGGCACTTCGCGGCTGACGATCCGGTCAAGACGGGTTGGTTTGAGATCACCGGCGAGCCGCCGCCAGACTTCGGCGCGCAGTTCCAGCGGAATCTCGACGGAATTGATCCCCAGCACGCTCACACCGCGCAAAATGAACGGCATAACGGTAGTGTTAAATTCCGCGCCCTGGGCGAGACCGATGCTGGCGATATTGCCGTGTGGCGCGACCGTGCGCGTGAGCCAGCCGAGCGTGGCGCCGCCGAGACTATCCACGGCGCCGCCCCAGAGCGTCTTTTCCAGTGGCTTGGTGCCGAGTTCCATCCCCTTGAGGTGGAGGATATCCGTAGCGCCCAGACCACGGAGGTAGTCGTCGGCCGTCGTCTTGCTGGTGAGCGCGGTCACGCGGTAGCCGAGGCCGGCCAGCAGGTTGAT
>JAQBGF010000036.1:0-2821 GCA_032122615.1 Gammaproteobacteria bacterium
GGCGGCTTCGTATCGGCTATCTGTCACCCGATATCCGGAAGCACTCCGTGGCCTTTTTTCTTGAGCCGCTGCTCGATCACCGCGACCACGCACGTTTCGAGGTGTACTGCTACGCCAACGTCATATCTCCGGACGATGTGACGCAGCGCCTCAAGCGCAAGTTTGACCACTATCGCAGTATCGTCGGCATGCGGTTCATGCAGGCTGCCGAACTGATCCGCAGCGACCGGCTTGACCTCCTGATCGACCTGGCAGGGCATGCCGGCAACCTCAATGCCGCCGTACTCGGTTACAAACCGGCACCGGTGCAGGTCACCTACCTCGGGTACCCCGATACCACTGGCATCGCGGCCGTTGACTACAGGCTCACGGACGCGATTTCTGATCCCGCCGGGGCTGAGCAGAGCTATGTCGAGACGCTGGTGCGCCTGCCCGACAGCTTCCTGTGCTTTCGGCCGCCGGAGAACCCGCCTGATATCGGCCCACCGCCGGGGCTGGCCAACGGGGTCGTGACCTTCGGCTCGTTCAACCGGGAGTTCAAGGTCTCCCGGCTGGCTCTGGACCTGTGGTGCCGCATCCTTCACGCCGTACCCGGCTCGCGAATCCTGATGAAGTCCGTCGCCGGCGGCGACCCCGTGACCCGCGAACACCAGTACAGCGAGTTCGAGCGCCGTGGCGTCACCCGCGACCGTGTCGAACTGGTCGGGTTCATCGCGAAGCAAAACGAGCATCTGGCGGCATATCGCAACATCGACATAGCCCTGGACACCTTCCCCTATCACGGCACGACCACCACGCTGGATTCACTGCTGATGGGGGTGCCGGTAATCACCCTGTCCGGCTACCACCATGCGAGCCGCGTGGGCGCCAGCCTGCTGACCGGGATTGGCAGCCCGGAATTCATTGCCAAAACGGAAGACGAGTATGTTGCCAAGGCCGTCGAGCTGGCCTGCGACCTGGCACGCGTCAGTGCGTTGCACGGTTCGTTGCGCCAGCGCCTGCTCGACAGCCCGCTGTGCGACGGCCCGGGCTTCGTCCGAAAGTACGAGTACGCCCTGCGCGGCATGTGGTGCAACTGGTGCGCGGCCCAGGGTGCCCGCCTGACGCCGGCACAGGCGTCGATGGCCGCCTTCGACTTTTCAGGCCTGACTTCGCTGGACGCGAGTCAGGATGACCCGGGCGGAGCCTGATTCAGATGCCCGCACTGACCGCGCCGGAATCGCTGGCGCCGCAGGCCCTGCAATGCTTCATTTCGTACAACCGGTACGGTGCCTACTGCGTGCCGCTATCGTCACAACACCGGCCAGCAGCGCAGATGATTCGCGCCGGCGCTGTTTACGAGCCGGGGACGATCGAGTTCCTGCAGGCGAATTGCGGGCAAGGCGACCTGGTGCATGCGGGCACCTATTTCGGCGACTTCCTTCCCGCCCTGTCCCGGGCCTGTAGCCCGCAGTCCAGGGTCTGGGCATTCGAACCGAGCCTGGAAAATTACCGTTGCGCACACATCACCATTCTTCTGAACGAGCTGCGCAATATCGAACTGGCGAATGCCGGCCTCGGCGAGCGCCGGGAAATGCTCAGGCTTCTGACGACGGACAAGGATGGTGTGGCACAGGGAGGCGCCAGCCGCGTCGTTTCGGTCGAGGACCGGGTGGCCGGCAGGACCGAGCCGGTCCAGATTGTGACCATCGATGACACGATCCCGTACGATCGCCCGGTGTCGATCATCCAACTCGACGTCGAGGGTCACGAGCAGCAGGCACTCATCGGCGCACTGCGGACAATCGAACGATGCAGGCCGATAATCATGGTGGAGATTCTTGCCGGCAGTACGCTTCTGAACAACGACTGGCTGGCGCAGCACATCATCCCGTTCGGGTACGTGTTTGCCGGGTCTATCCATGGCAATGCCGTATTCAGGTGCGACGCCGCGTCGGCAGCCCCTTCCTGAATACATCCCGAGGGGCCTGAACAGGGATCAGGATCAACCGACCCCGGTCCCGGCGATCAGGCCCTGAACCATGGCCCGACCCGCCACGTTCTCGGGCGGCACCAGCTCATCGTGCAGGCATTGATAGAGCTCCCGCGCAAAGTCCACGCGGCCCGCGCGCTCGAACTGCCGGGCGCGTTCCACGATGTCCTCGCCGAGCCGGGTGCGCAGGCTCGGGTGGTGGCTGATCCGGACCGGACGGTCGAAGCTGCGGTTCCGACCGGCACCCCGAAAGTTCCAGCTTTCGTCGACTATTTCCCGCTCGAGCTCGAACCGGTTTACGTCGGGGCTCAGCAACTGGACAAAACTGGTCTGATCCATGAACAGGAGCTCGCGCCGGATCTCCGGATCATCGATATGTTTTACCCCCTCGATCTGGGGAACGTCGTCCAGGTTGCCCAGCTCGAAGTTGGCCCGCGTCCGCTCCTGCCAGGCGTGCAACAGCGCCAGGACCTTCGGGGACTTCCGGAACAGGATGAACCCCACGTTGAACATCGGCAGGCCCGTGAGCGTTGCACACTTGCTCACGTCGGGCTGGCAGATCGCCATGCCGATATCGATCCCGTCCAGCCGCGCGAACAAGCCCTGGAACTCGGGCGTCAACACTCGCGTGTCGGTGTCGAGGTGCAGCGTGTAGTCGTAGGGTGACTGCTGCAGGGCGCGGATCCGGTCCAGCTGCCCCTCGGCCCACAAGCTCTTGTAACGGCGCCGGGTTTCGATCGGTACCACGTTGCTGAAGCACGGGCTGCGCGCCAGGGGCAGGTCGGGCAGGTCGGTATAGAGCGTGATCGGCAGGTCCGGGGCAAAGTCCCGGGCGCTGTGCGCCGAGAG
>JAQBGF010000037.1:0-6127 GCA_032122615.1 Gammaproteobacteria bacterium
CTGGTGCCGCCTTGTTGTGCGCGGAGTCCTGTCAGGTCGCCGCCGTTTTCGAGAATATCTTTGGCGACCAGTTTTTGCAGATTGGTGCCTGGGGCACTCCCGACCTGTTCCGTCGCAGTGCCCGCACACAACGCTACGCAGTCGTGGCAGCTGACCGTGGTCCGGGAGTGGATTTTGTGAGCATGCCCGAAGACCTCGCAGTGGCCTCGGATTCGATTGATGCCGTTTTCCTTCCGCATGTGCTCGAGACCACGGAAGATCCCCACGCAGTGCTGCGCGAAGTGGACCGCATTCTCCGGCCCGACGGGCATGTGGTCATCGCTGGCTTCAATTCCTGGGGGTGGTGGGGACTTCGCCACCATTTGTCGCGAGGGAGATTTCCGGCAGGTGGCCAGCGTATGGTATCCGAGTCCCGGGTGCGGGACTGGCTGAACCTCCTCGACTACAACGTTCAGCCGGGGCGCTTCCATCATATGACCGCGCCCGTGTATCGCCTGCGGCGTCCTGTCGAGAGAGTTGCCGATGCAAAGGAGTCAGATGACGGGAAATGCACGACACCAGCCGCTAACTATCGTGGCTGGAATCCACTCGCCAGTTGTTACCTCCTCGTGGCCCGTCGGGAAATCTTTACTGTTACGCCTATTCGCCCGAAATTTCGCCGCCGCGCGCAGCTGGTCGGAAGTCTCATTAACCCCACCACTCGGAATTCTGCGTGACCGACGTTGAGCTGTACACGGACGGCGCGTGTCGCGGTAATCCCGGCCCTGGCGGTTGGGGTGTGATACTCCGCGCCAGGGGTCGGGAGCGCGAACTGTTCGGTGGTGAGATCCTTACGACGAACAACCGCATGGAAATGCTGGCCGCCATTGAGGGATTGCAGGCGCTCAGCCGCCCTTGCTCCGTTGCGGTCTACACAGACTCCGAATATCTCCGGAGGGGAATCGTGGAGTGGATGTCCAGGTGGAAAGCTTCTGGCTGGCGCACGTCTGCACGAAAGCCTGTGAAAAACGAGGATCTGTGGCGGCGCCTGGACGAGGCGACTGCCCGTCACCAGGTTGAGTGGCACTGGGTAAAGGGCCATTCTGGTCACCCGGATAACGAACGGGCCGACGTGCTCGCCAACCGCGGTGTGGACGATATACTCGCGCGGGAAAAGTCGACCATTCAGGCGTCGAGATAGGGACATGCGACAGATCGTACTGGACACTGAAACAACAGGGCTTGAGGTTGGCAAGGGGCACCGGATTATCGAAGTGGGCTGCGTCGAACTGCTTAACCGTCGGCGTACCCATCGCACCTTGCATCATTATTTGCAGCCCGATCGAGAGATCGATCCGGGAGCGCAGGAAGTTCATGGGATTTCCGTCGACATGCTGGCCGGAAAGCCGCGCTTTGCGGATGTCGCGCAGGAATTTCTCGATTTTATTGCTGACGCTGAGTTGATTATTCACAACGCCGACTTCGACGTGGGGTTTCTGAATGCCGAATTGCGGATGATTGGCCGCGCACCCCGCCTGATTCCGGGCATTTGTACAGTGCTGGACACGCTGGGGATGGCCCGCAGACTGCATCCGGGTCAACGCAACAGCCTTGATGCGCTCTGCAAACGCTACAACATCGATAACGCGGGTCGCGAATTTCATGGGGCCCTGCTTGACGCGCAGTTGCTGGCGGATGTTTATCTGGGGATGACGGGCGGGCAGGCGGCCTTGCTTCTGGATCAGGCTGCAAGCGAGTCAACCACGCAGGTTTCGACAGCCCGGCCCGTGGCGCGCGACAATCTGCACCTGCCTGTGGTTCGCGCATCAGTAAACGAAATTGCCGAGCACGAAAGATTCCTTGCGCTGCTCGACAAGCAGAGCAACGGCAAGACACTCTGGCGCCAGATCGGTGGCCACGAGACATGACGGAGTCGCTTGGGCGGGCCCTGGCCAGCAATTTTCTTGGGCATGCTCCGAACTGGTACAAGCTGACTATTCTCGGCTTCCTTGTTCTTAATCCCATTGTGACGGTGATCGCGGGACCCTTCGTGGCCGGCTGGCTGCTGGTCGCGGAGTTTATTTTTACGCTGGCGATGGCACTGAAATGTTATCCACTCCAGCCCGGGGGCCTGCTTGCCATCGAGGCCGTGATCATTGGCCTCACTTCTTCCGAGGCGGTGTACCGGGAAACGGAGCACAATTTTCCGGTGATCCTGCTCCTGATCTTTGTCGTGGCCGGCATCTGGTTCCTGAGGGACATGCTGCTGTTTGTTTTTGGACGCATCCTCCTGGGCGTTCGCTCCAAGCGGCTTCTGTCGGTGCTGTTCTGTGCTTGCGCGGCGTTTCTGTCGGCATTTCTGGATGCGCTGACGGTGACGGCGATGGTGATTGCCGTGGCGCACGGCTTCTACCGAATCTACCACCGCGTGGAGTCCGGTCAGCATGACTCCACCAACGATGGCTGGATGGACGACGGCTCTGTGCCCGAACTGCAGCGCCGGGACCTCGACCAGTTCCGGGCGTTTCTTCGCAGCCTGGTAATGCACGCGGCCGTGGGTACGGCGTTGGGTGGCGTCTGTACGCTTGTCGGGGAGCCCCAGAACCTGATCATCGGCAAGGTGGCGGGCTGGGAGTTTGTTGAGTTTGTTATCCGGATGGCGCCTGTGACCATGCCTGTTCTGGTAGTCGGACTCGCCACGTGCCTGGCGCTCGAGATCACGGGCTGGTTTGGCTATGGCGCCGAGCTGAGTCCGCCGGTGCGGAAAGTGCTGACCGAGTTTCAGCGGCACACGGATCAGTCGCGGTCACTGCGCGAGCGCTGTGCCCTGGTGATGCAGGGTCTTGCCGCGTTTGTGTTGATCGTGGCGCTGGGGTTTCATGTCGCCGAGGTTGGCCTGATCGGGCTCCTGATCATCGTGCTGGCTACCGCCATGAATGGCGTAGTGGAGGAGCAACGGCTGGGGCATGCTTTCGAGGCCGCGTTGCCATTTACCGCTCTTCTCGTGGTGTTTTTCGCCATCGTTGCGGTAATCCAGGACCAGGCGCTGTTCTCGCCGCTGTCGAACTGGATTCTCACGCTGGAGGGTCATCTGCAGGTGATCATGTATTTCCTGGCGGCAGGCGCGCTCTCGGTTGTCAGCGACAACGTTTTTGTCGGCACCGTCTACATCACCGAAGTTCAAAATGCATTGATGGCGGCCAAGATCACCCGCGAGCAGTTCGATTTGCTGGCGATCGCCATCAATACGGGGACAAACATTCCGAGCGTCGCCACACCGAACGGCCAGGCCGCCTTCCTGTTCCTGCTGACATCGGCGCTGGCGCCGGTGATTCGGCTGTCCTATGGCGGGATGGTCTGGATGGCGCTGCCATACGCCATGACGATGACGGTTACGGCGCTCCTCGCGGTTGCGTTTATTCTGTAATGTGATGCTCGTGTATGGTTTCAAGGTCCCGCGTGGGAGAGAATCTGACGGCTGATCAGCAGTCTCAGGCTTAAAAAGAATATGTTGAACCTCCAGAAAATCGATGACGCGAAGGTCGCAATTGTCGGACTTGGTTACGTGGGACTGCCACTGGCGGTCGAGTTCGGTCGGTACATCGACACGATCGGGTTCGATATTGACGAGAGGCGCATTAGCGAGCTGAAGGCTGGCAGCGATTTCACGCTGGAAACGGACGCGCACGAACTGCTGGATGCCAAGCATTTACAGTTTACAACTGACCTGGAACAGCTCCGCGGGCGCGATGTGTACATCGTCACGGTGCCGACACCCATTGACGCTGCCAAGCGCCCCGACATCAGCGCGTTACGTGCGGCCAGCCGGACGGTGGGCGCCGTGCTGGGCAAAGGGGCGATCGTCGTTTACGAGTCCACCGTGTATCCGGGTTGTACGGAAGAAGACTGTGCGCCAATCCTTGAGCAATTGTCCGGACTCAAGCTGAACAGGGACTTCTTCGTGGGTTATAGCCCGGAGCGGATCAACCCCGGCGATAAAGAGCATCGCCTGACAACCATTCGCAAGATCACGGCTGGTTCCACGCCGGAAGCCGCGCGGTTGGTCGATGCCCTGTATGGCCGAATCATCACGGCGGGCACCTATCCCGCGTCGAGCATCCGGGTCGCTGAAGCCGCCAAGGTGATCGAGAACACTCAGCGCGACGTGAACATCGCGCTCATCAATGAGTTGGCCTTGATCTTCAATCGCATGGGCCTCGACACGCTGGAAGTCCTGGAGGCTGCGGGTACGAAGTGGAATTTCCTGCCGTTCCGGCCGGGCCTGGTCGGCGGGCATTGCATCGGCGTGGATCCCTATTACCTGACCCACAAATCGCAGGAAATGGGTTATCACCCGGAAATGATCCTGGCCGGCCGGCGAATCAACGACAATATGGGCTTGTACGTTGCGACCGAGGTGATTCGCCTGATGGTGAAGCGGGGCATGAGTCTGCCGAGTTCGAAGATCCTCGTGCTTGGAGTTACTTTCAAGGAGAACTGCCCTGACGTACGGAATACGCGGGTCGTGGACGTCGTGCACGAACTGAAGTCCTACGGTGGGGTCGTCGACGTGTACGATCCGTGGGCCGATGCGCAGGTGGTCAAGCACGAGTACGGGCTGGACATCCTGGCCAAGCCGCCGGCTGCGAACCAGTACGACGGGATTGTGCTGGCCGTTGCCCATCAGCAATTCCGTGACCTGGCACCAGAAGCCATTCATGCCTGGGGCCGGAAGGGCCACATTCTTTACGACATCAAGAGCTTGCTCCCGGTCGACCAGGTCGACGGTCGGCTCTGAGGCTGACAGTGATATGAAAGTGCTGGTTACAGGCGCCGCGGGATTCATTGGCTCGACAGCGGCGAGACACCTGCTGGGGCGGGGAGATGAGGTCATCGGCCTCGATAACCTCAACGATTACTACGATGTAAATCTCAAGAAGGCGCGTCTTGCGATCTTGCAGAAGGAGCCAGGCTTCAGGTTTGTGCTGCTCGACCTGGCCGATCGCGGGGGCATGGAGTCTTTGTTCAAGGCCGAGCGCTTCGACCGGGTGGTCCACCTCGGCGCCCAGGCGGGTGTTCGTTACTCAATCCAGAATCCGCACGCCTATGTCGACAGTAACGTCGTGGGCACGTTGAATGTCCTGGAGGGCTGCCGGCACCACGGTGTGCAGCACCTGGTGTACGCATCCACCAGTTCCGTGTACGGCGCGAACACCAAGATGCCTTTTTCCGTGCACCAGAACGTTGATCATCCGTTATCGCTGTATGCGGCCACGAAGAAGGCCAACGAACTCATGGCGCACACCTACGCGGGCCTGTACGGAGTGCCGGTAACCGGGCTCCGTTTTTTTACGGTCTACGGACCCTGGGGCCGGCCCGACATGGCCCTGTTCCTGTTTACCAAGAACATTCTTGAAGGCAAGCCCATCGACGTCTTCAACTACGGCAATCACCGGCGTGACTTTACCTACGTGGACGACATTGTCGGTGGCGTGGTCGCGGCGCTGGATCGCGTTGCCACCGGTAACACCGGGTGGGACTCCGACAGCCCCGATCCGGCAACCAGCCGCGCACCCTACCGCCTGTACAACATTGGCAACGCGCAGCCCGTCGAGCTCATGCGCTACATCGAGGTGCTGGAGGAGCGCCTGGGGCGGAAGGCAGAAAAAAACATGCTACCGCTACAGCCTGGCGACGTTCCGGATACCTGGGCTGACGTTGACGATCTGGTCACCGACGTCGGCTATCGGCCGGCAACGCCCGTAGAGGTCGGCGTCGGTCGCTTCGTCGACTGGTATCTCGATTACCATAAGATCACACTCCGGAAATGACGATCAGCCCCGGGTGACCGGGGCCAGAGGAGTGATACATGGCGACTGATCTGCTCCAGGCGACTGCCTGGAAAGCCCTTCAGCGGCACGCCAGCACAGCCTGGCTGCCTCCGGGCTCAGCCACACACCTCCGGGACCTTCTCGACAAGCCAGGCCGCTTTGAGGCCTTCTCGCGGCAGCACGGCGACTGCCTGCTCGATTTTTCCCGCAACCGCCTGTCGACAGATACGTTAAAGCTGCTGATCGCCCTGGCCAGCGAGCGGGGTGTGCCGGCGTCTATCCAGGCACTGTTCGCGGGCGAAACAGTCAATGCCACC
>JAQBGF010000038.1:0-16438 GCA_032122615.1 Gammaproteobacteria bacterium
TAATTAGTATTCGACCCGTAAATCTCCTACCAGGGCCAGCCAAACCCGACGATGCTGTCGGTGCGCCTTATGGCGCGACGGTAAATAGTGACATACCCAATTTCGGGTCGCGCCTGATGGCGCTCCTACGTCAGGCTGAGGATCGCCCCAACGAGAGTTCCAATCACCAGGATTACGTTCGGCAGGAATGACAGACCGAAGCCCACCGAGCGCTTCTTGGGGTCCGCGAGGTAACCATTGAGGTAGACCGCCCTGCCGATAATAAACACCACCCCGAGTCCCGCGGCCCAGACGGTGCTCACGTACAAGCCGAAGAACCAAGCCGACGGCACGAACACGATCAGCTGTTCCAGTGTGTTCTGTTGCACCCGGAAGTACCGCTCGAAGGTCGGATGCCCCGTTATGGCGGGCGCGTCCACATGGCAACGAACGCGGGCACGGCCAACGAGCAGGCTGAACGCAATGTACTCGATGAGCGCGAGCGAGATGACTGCAGCAACCAGTCCCATGGAATTTCTCCCGAACGAAACCTGTGCACAGCCTAACGGGTCACCGCGCGGGCTGCCAGCGGGCCGGGGGTAATTCCTTCTCCAGACGACGGGCGTGGTGCTGCACCCACTGCTGGCGGCGCCTCGTATAACGGGATGGATTGCTCACACGGAACTGCCGCGGGTTTGGCAGGATGGCGGCCAGAAGTGCCGCTTCCGGCTCATTCAATGCAGCCGCTGGCTTGCGAAAGTACTGCCGGGCCGCCACCTCGACACCAAATAGCTGCGGACCAAACTGCGCGACATTCAGATACATCTCCAGGATTCGCTCCTTCGGCCACAGCCGCTCCACCCACAGGGTGAACCAGGCCTCCAGGCCCTTGCGCAACCAGCTCCGCCCAGGCCAGAGCCAGAGATTCTTGGCCACCTGCTGGCTGATTGTTGAGGCGCCGCGCACGGGGCGGCCCTGCCCGTTCCCGCTCCAGACCTTGCGGATGGAGTCGAAATCGAAACCGGAGTGACGAAAGAATTTCTGGTCTTCCGCGGCCAGCACGGCGAGCGCCGCGGGGCGGCTGATCCGCTCGCGAGGAACCCAGTCGTAACCGACGTCCGCCGACAGGCTCTTCTGCCCCAGCCAGTTTTGCAGCATGAAGCTGGTCGTCAGAGGAGGCAGCCAGCGTAGAGGCAGGACCAGCAGCACTGTGAGGGCGACAATGCCAAGCGCCGAACCCAGCGCAAGTCGTCCCAAGCTGCGCGACAAGGAGCGACGGGAGACAGCAACGGACCGGGCCCGCCCGGATTTAGTCGATCGCCGCGAGCCGACTGGTAACGAGGCCCACCAGGTCGCCGGCGATAGCACGGCGGATGTTTTCTTCCTCGTTGGCCTTGCCGAGTACCTGGGTTTCATCAAAGGCAAAATCCCGAGTGAGGGCGAACTGTTCCGCCGGTACTGCCTCAACACCGTCGACGTCTACCGAAAAGCGGATCCGGTAGTACACCTCATACTCGGCCGGCACATTGCGGGCCGTGACGGACAGCAGGCGCCGTCCGGTATCGTCGGTCCGTATCCTGATGATCGTACGCGCTTCGACCGGATCATCCGTCAGCCTGACTTCGCTCCGCCGCAACACGGTAACAAGCTCCCGGTAGAACAGGCTATAGCGGTCGCCAGTGTCAATGTGGACGACCGCCATCTGCGGGGGATACTCCGGCGTGCCCCGGAAATGGAAGCCGCAGCCGGCCAGCGACAGCAGCAGGACTGCCCCGAGGCAACGCAGCCACCGATCAGACAACCACATTAACGAGTTTCCCCGGGACAACAATAACCTTGCGCACCGCCTGGTCGCCGACAAAGCGCTGGACATTGCCATCGGCCAGCGCGGCGGCGCGCACCTCGGCCTCAGGCGCGTCGGCAGCCACGGTTACCCGCCCGCGCAACTTGCCGTTGACCTGCACGACGATTTCACGTGTTTCGGCCTTAAGGGCGTCAGCATCGGGACGGGGCCAGGGCTGATCGATGATAGCGACCTCGTGACCGAGTACGTGCCAGAGCCGGTGACAGATGTGCGGCACTATCGGTGACAGCATGAGGATCATAAGCTCCAGAGCTTCCTGGATAACGCTCCGGTCAGCCGGCGCCAAGGCCGGAGCACGATTCACCGCGTTCAGTAACTCCATGACCGCGGCAATCGCCGTATTGAAGGTGTGCCGGCGACCGAGATCGTCGGAAACCTTGACCAGGGTCTGGTGCACCTGTCGGCGCAGGACCTTCTGGCCCTCATTGAGGTCCGCCGGCGCCACCGGACCGGCCGCGCCGCCGGACACATGCGTGTGCACGGCTTTCCAGATGCGCTTTAAGAAGCGGGACGCTCCCTGCACTCCCTCGTCCGACCATTCGAGAGTCTGTTCGGGTGGCGCCGTGAACATCGTGAATAGCCTGGCGGTGTCTGCGCCGAGCGTGTCCACCAGCGTTTGCGGATCGACGCCGTTGTTTTTCGACTTCGACATGGTGCCAATGCCACCCGACTCGACGGGCTGACCATCGACCAGCAGCACGGCTGTAGTGCCACCCTTGCCGTCGTCGTGCTCCTCAATTTCGGTCGGGTTGTAATACGCGATGCGACCCGAAGCCGTTTTCCGGTAGTAGATGCCGTTCAGCACCATGCCCTGGGTCAGCAACCTGGCAAACGGCTCGTCGAGATCTACCAAACCCAGGTCACGCATCACCCGCGTCCAGAAACGGGAGTACAGAAGGTGGAGGATCGCGTGCTCAATGCCACCGATGTACTGGTCCACGGGCAGCCAGTACCGCACGCGCTCGTCGACCATGGCCTCGTGGCTATCGGCGCAGGCAAAACGCAGGAAGTACCAGGACGAATCGACGAAGGTGTCCATGGTGTCTGTCTCGCGCCGGGCCGGCTTCCCGCAGGTCGGACACTCGCAGCGCAGAAAATCGTCGCGATTGCGCAGCGGATTGCCGCTGCCGTCCGGTATGCAGTCCTCGGGCAGGACGACCGGCAATTGCTCGTCGGGCACCGGAACCGCACCGCAGGATTCGCAGTGAACGATCGGTATCGGCGTACCCCAGTAACGCTGGCGGGAGATACCCCAGTCGCGGAGCCGAAACTGCACGCGCTTGCGACCGAGGCCCTTGCTCTCCAGGGCGGCTGCTATGGCATCGACGGCGGCCTGGAACTCCAGCCCGTCGAACGCCCCGGAATTCATTGTGATTCCGTGCTCCGCATAGGCCGCCTGCCAGGGCGCGGCAGTGTCGGCGTACGCACCCGTCTTTGACCCGATCACGCAACGGATCGGGAGCTGGTACTTCGTGGCAAATTCAAAATCCCGTTCATCGTGGGCCGGCACAGCCATCACGGCGCCCTCGCCGTAGCCCATGAGCACGTAGTTGGCCACCCAGACCGGGAGACGGGCCCCGGACAGCGGGTGCGTAACATGGAGGCCGGTAGCCATGCCACGTTTCTCGGCAGTGGCGACGTCTGCTTCCATTACGCTGCCCCGCTTGCACTCATCAACGAAGGCTGCGAGCGACAGATTCGATCGGGCTGCGGCAGTCGCCAGCGGGTGTTCGGCGGCGACGGCACAATAGGTGGCGCCCTGCAGCGTATCCGCGCGGGTGGTAAAGACCTTGAGGGCTCCATCGGCGCCCATGGCCTCTCGGGTCGATGAGTGGAACGGAAAATCGATTTCGACACCTGCACTGCGTCCGATCCAGTTGGCCTGCATCAGGCGCACGCGTTCCGGCCAGTCGGCGAGGGTATCGAGGGCCTCCAGAAGCTCGTCGGCGTACGCCGTGATCCGCATGTAGTACATCGGGATCTCGCGCTTCTCGATCACAGCCCCCGTGCGCCAACCCCGGCCGTCAATGACCTGCTCGTTGGCAAGAACCGTCTGGTCCAGCGGATCCCAGTTGACGGTCCCTGTGGTCTGGTAGACGAGTCCCTTCTCCAGCAGTCGCAGGAACAACCACTGGTTCCAGCGGTAATACTCCGGCTCACAAGTGGCGAGTTCGCGACTCCAGTCGATACCAAGCCCCAGAGACTGGAGCTGCCGCCGCATGTAGGCGATGTTGTCCCGGGTCCAGGTTGCGGGGGCCACGCCCCTTGCCATGGCGGCGTTCTCCGCCGGCAAGCCGAAGGCATCCCAGCCCATGGGCTGCAGCACGTTGCGCCCGAGCATGCGCTGGTGCCGGGCGATGACGTCGCCAATGGTGTAGTTGCGCACGTGGCCCATGTGCAGTCGCCCGCTGGGGTACGGGAACATGCACAGGCAGTAGAACTTGTCGCGGGCCGGATCTTCCACCGCCCGGAAGCACTCGTGGTCAGTCCACCAGCGCTGGGCTTCGGCTTCTACGGCTTGCGGGTTGTACTCGGCGAGGCTGTGGGAATATTCGCTCACTGGACAGGCTGGCTACGGTCGACTGAAACAGGGGCGCCAAGGATACAACGCCCGATCAGCCGGTAGTTCCCTGGCCAGTACTTAAGCGGGCCGGTCCTGGCGGTGGACCGAATGGTAGCCGAGCAATCCGGAGGACCAGCCGAGCGCCGCCACAATCAGCAATACACACGCTGACAGCACCGGCCAGTTCCCGAATCGCACCCAGGGCGTGGCCCCCTGCCGCGGCTGGACCAGCGCGGAGACGACAACGGCCTGGAACTGCTCTCCCTGCTGGACGATCCTGCCGTGCGGATCGATGACCGCGGTAATTCCCGTGTTCGTACTCCGCAGCATAAACCGGCCGGACTCGAGCGCCCGGTAACGTGCCATCTGCAGATGCTGGTGCGGAGCGATCGAATTCCCGAACCAGCCGTCATTACTGACATTCACCAGAAGACCGGCTTCCGGCAGGAAATCCCTGAGCTCATCGCCAAAGGCGTCCTCGTAGCAAATACTCGGCGCCAGCGCGACGCTCCCCACCATGAGCGGTCGCTGGCCGTCCAGGCCGGGTGTGATGTCGGTGTAAGGGAGATTCATCAGGCGCAATACGTTGCGGATGAACTCAGGAACCGGAAAGTATTCGCCAAAAGGCACGAGGTGACGCTTGTGGTACACGCCGGTCCCCGCCCCGACCGTCAGCAGTGAGTTGCGGAATTCTCCGGTGCCGAAATCGAACGTGAGAATGCCGAGGATCAGCTCCTGCCGGCGCGCCTTCATGAGTTCGCGCATGCTGCGCAGGAAATCTTCTTCCTCGTGGGCAAGCGCAGGGATGGCCGCCTCGGGCCAGATGATGAGGTCGGCCTGGTCCACGTTGAGCGTGAGATCACTAAAAAGCGCTTTGGTCGTCTCCAGCTCCTCAAGCAGCCACTTCCGGTCCTGGGTGATCCCGCCCTGGATCAGCGCCACATTCAGCGGTTCGCCGGCAGGTGCAGTCCACTCACGGCCAGTCAACATCGCTGTTGATAACGCCACAGCCGCGACTAAGCCAAGCCCGATAATTCGCGCCCGGTTCGGACCGATCAGCGCAACGGCCAGAGCGCCAGCGAGCAAGGCCACCAGAAGGCTGACTCCATGCACGCCAATAACCGGCGCCCACGCCGCCAATGGGCCATCAATCTGGCCGTAGCCGAGACTCAACCACGGAAATCCACTGAACAGCCAGCCCCTCAGCCATTCCACTCCGACCCACACCGCCGGCATCAGCGCCAGCACCCGCCAAGCCGGGTCGCGAACCGCCGACAACCCGGACAGCAAGCCCCATACGGCTACGTACAGGGCCATCAGGACGATCAGCGCCGCGCACAACGCCACGGCAATCGGCGGTACGACTCCGCCTACATCATGAATGCTGATGTAGAGCCAGTAGGTACCGGTTGTAAACGCACCAAATCCGAACCAGAAGCCGCGCAGGCTGCGTTCCCGTCCGGAGGCGCCCTCGGTAACCAGGAATAGCACCGCCAGCAGCACAGGCGCGAGCCACCAGTGGCCGAACGGCGCGAAACTGAGCGGCAGCGCGGCCCCGGTAGCCGTTGCGACGAATCGCCCGCGGGAGGTCAGGACGCGACGGAGCAATGGCTGGCTTCCCGGCGCCAGGTGATACAGGTCAGGCGACGGCCACGTCGCCGTCGGCGGGCGCGGACGAGCCGCGCGTCACCTCGACGCTTTGAATGCGCCGCCGGTCCGCCTGCAGCACGCGAAAACGAAAGTCGCCAAGTTGCAGGGTTTCGCCCTTGCGCGGCAGCCGGCCGAGTTCGTGCATCACGAGTCCGCCCACGGTGTCGTAATTCTGGTCGTCCAGGCTGGCACCAAAGAACTCGTTGAACTCCTCGATCCGGGTCAGGGCGTGCACGTGGTAACGGCCGGGGTCCTGCAGCTGGATTGGCATGGTCTCGGCGGGGTCGTGCTCGTCGTCGATCTCGCCAACGATTTCTTCAAGAACGTCCTCGATGGTCAGCAGCCCGGTGATGCCCCCGTACTCGTCCACCACAATGGCAATGTGATTGCGGCTGCCGCGAAACTCCTTGAGCAGGGCATTCAACCGCTTGCTCTCGGGAATGAAGGTGGCTGGCCGGATGTAGCGGGAGACGTCAAAGGGCTGGTCGGGCCTGGCAACAAAATGGCGGAGCACGTCTTTTGCGAGGAGGATTCCGACGACCTCTTCGCGATCGTGACCAATGACGGGAAAACGGGAATGGCCGCTTGCCACGATGGCCTTCAGCAGTTCGTCGCGCGGAGCGTCCCGCTCGAGTACGACCATCTGGGACCGGGGCACCATGACATCGCGGACCTGGGTTTCAGACACTGCCAGGACGCCCTCGAGCATGGCGAGTTCCTCGGCATCCAGCACCGTCTGGGCGTGAGACTGGCGGAGCCAGTCCAGAAGGTCTTCGCGGGTAGCTGCCTCGCCCTTGAGCACGCGCCGCAGCCGCCCGTACCAAGTACCGCCGGAGCGGTGGTCGGAGTCGTCGTCAGTCATGGGGGCATTCTACCGGGTTCCAGGTATCCCCTCCCGTGGCCGCGCAACTCCTTACTTCGTTACATAAGGGTCCGCGATGCCGAGACCGGCCAGAATCCGGGTTTCCAGGGCCTCCATCCGGGCGGCATCGGCCTCTTCGTCGTGCGTATACCCCAGCAGATGCAGGGTCCCGTGGACAATCAGGTGCGCGAGGTGGTGCCCAGGGGCCTTCTCCTGCTCGGCGGCTTCGCGGAACACCACCGGGAGGCAGATTACGAGGTCGCCGTACTCAAGGGGCATTCCTGCTGGCCGTGCTACGCCCGGACGTGGCCCCGGAAAAGCGAGGACGTTGGTCGCCCCCTGCTTGTGCCGCCAGGTCGCATTGAGGCGGGCGCCTTCCTCCAGGCCCACCAGCCGAAGACTGACGGCCCCATCAACTGCCAACGCCTCGCGGTCCGCGGCGGCGGCGTTCAAGGAGGCCCTGATCCAGGTGGGAAAATCGGCACCGGCGGGTAGCGCCGGCATATCAGCGGCGAGCTGGATATCCAGCTCAAGGCCGGGCGCCCTATTGGCCGCCATCGGCCTTCGGGACAGCCGCCTCGAAGCGCTGGTACGCCTCCACAATGCGCTGGACGAGCACGTGGCGAACCACATCTCCCGCCGTGAACCAGGTAAACCTCACGCCCTCTACGCCGGCGAGGACCTGCGCGGCATGTGTGAGGCCGGACGTCTGGTGCTTCGGCAGATCGATTTGCGTGACATCACCGGTCACAACGGCCCGGGAGCCGAACCCCAGGCGCGTCAGGAACATCTTCATCTGTTCGATGGTGGTGTTCTGTGCCTCATCCAGGATCACGAAGCTCTCGTTTAGAGAGCGCCCGCGCATGAAGGCCAATGGGGCCACCTCGATGATGTTGCGTTCAATCAGGCGTGCTACCCGGTCGGGCCCCAGCATTTCATAAAGTGCGTCATACATTGGCCGCAGGTACGGGTCGACCTTCTGGGACAAATCGCCCGGCAAAAAGCCAAGACGCTCACCAGCCTCAACGGCCGGGCGAACCAGCACGATCCGGCGCACCCGTTCCTCCTCGAGGGCCACCACGGCGCTCGCCACCGCAAGGTAGGTCTTGCCCGTACCCGCCGGCCCGATGCCGAAGCACAGGTCGTTGGAGCGGATGGCTTCCATGTAACCGCGCTGATTGCTGCCACGCGCCCGGATGTGCAGGCGCCGGGCCTTCACCACTACGCTGCCGTCGTCTGCCGTTTCGCCGCCTGTCGGAGGCTGTTCCATCAGTGCTTCCTGGAGCGCGATATGCACCCGCTGGACATCGACCGCGTCGCGGCCAGCAATGGCATACAACTCCTGAAGCACCTGGGCGGCGGCGCGGACACCGGCCGTCGGCCCTGACAGGCGGAAGCGATTGCCCCGGTGATTGATACGAATGCCGAGGCGGCGTTCGATCTGGCGCAGGTTGTCGTCGAACTGACCACCGAGGTTTGCCAGGCGGCCGTTGTCGCCCGGCTCAAGAATAATCTCGTGTGCATCCACCGCTGGACCTGCCCCTTCGGTGGATTCGCCCGATACGCCCACGCTCAGGCGGCCGCGGCGCAGACGGCGAGGCGGCCGCGCAGGGAGTTGGGGAGCGCCTCGGTGATGGTCAGGTGCACGAACTGACCCACCAGGCGCGGATCGCCGTCAAAATTCACCCAGCGATTATTGCTGGTCTTGCCCGCTAGCTGCTGCGGGTCCTTACGAGCCGGTCGTTCCACGAGTACGCATTGCACGGACCCCACCATCTCCCGACTTATCTCCTGGGCGTGGGCGGTTATCCGTGCCTGCAGTATCGCAAGGCGCGCAAGTTTCTCCGCTTCGGAGACGGGATCCGGCAGCGTAGCCGCTGGCGTGCCGGGCCGGGCGCTGTAGACAAAGCTGAAAGACTGGTCGAAACCGATGGCATCGATCAGCTGCATTGTCGCCGCAAAGTCGTCATCAGTCTCGCCCGGGAAGCCCACGATGAAATCAGTCGACACGCTGATGTCCGGGCGAACCTTCCGCAGGTGTCGGATTTTCTGCTTGAACTCCAGGGTCGTGTACCCGCGCTTCATCAGGCTGAGAATGCGATCGGAACCACTCTGTACCGGCAGATGCAGGTGGTTGGCCAGTTTCGGCACCGTGGCGTAAGCCTCGATTAAGCGGTCATTGAACTCCCGCGGATGCGACGTTGTGAAGCGGATACGCTCGATGCCGTCGATCCGGGCAACGTGCTGAATCAAGCCCGCCAGGTCCACGATATCCCCGTTCGCGTCTGCGTCCGGACATCGATAACCGTTGACGTTCTGACCCAGCAGCGTGACTTCCCGTACACCCTGCGCCGCCAGTTGTCTGACTTCGGCGAGAACCCCATCGGCTGGGCGGCTGACTTCCTCCCCCCGGGTAAAGGGCACTACGCAGAAGCTGCAGTACTTGCTGCAGCCTTCCATTACCGAGACAAACGCCGCCGCACCGTCCGCACGCGGTTCGGGCAGATTGTCGAACTTCTCGATTTCCGGAAAGCTGACATCCACCACAGGACGGCCATGGGCCCGCACTTCGTCTATGAAGTCTGGCAGGCGGTGGAGCGTCTGTGGGCCGAACACGAGATCGACGAACGGCGCACGCTTCAGCAACTCTTCACCCTCCTGGCTGGCGACGCAGCCGCCAACGCCGATGAGCAGCCCGGGCCGCTGCGCCTTCAGCTCGCGGAAGCGGCCCAGATGTGAAAAAACCTTTTCCTGGGCCTTGTCGCGAACTGAGCAGGTGTTAAGCAGGAGTACGTCAGCGTCGGCTGGGTTATCGGTGGGCGTGAGCCCGTGCCGGGAACGGAGCACGTCCAGCATGCGGCTGGAGTCGTACTCGTTCATCTGGCACCCGAAGGTCTTGATGTAAACGCGGCCTGGCATAGACACAAAAGACTACTTGATGAAGCCCATGCTTTCGAGCTTTACGAGGATCCGGTGGGCCACCATGTCCGGGGTGACCCCTTGGGTATCGATACGCAACTCAGGATTCTCCGGCACTTCATAAGGGTCTGAGATACCAGTGAATTCCTTGAGAATACCGGCCCGGGCCTTGGCGTACAGGCCCTTGCGGTCGCGCTGCTCGCAGACCTCAATGGAGGTCGACAGATGCACCTCAAGGAAGCCGCCGACCGGCTCGATCGTCTGCCGGACCTTGCGTCGGGTGGCGGCATAAGGCGCGATCGGGGCGCAAATCGCTACGCCACCATTTTTCGTTATTTCGGAGGCCACATAGCCGATGCGGAGGATGTTGAGGTCGCGGTGCTCGCGCGAGAAGCCGAGTTCACTGGACAGGTTCTTGCGAACGAGGTCGCCATCCAGCAGGGTCACCCGACGGCCGCCGTTCTCCAGCAGCTTGGCCACCAGCGCCCTCGCAACCGCGGACTTGCCGGAACCGGACAACCCCGTGAAAAACACGGTAATGCCCTGCTTGTGTCGGGGCGGGTGCGTCCGTCGCAGCTCTTCGACGACCTTGGGGAAGGAGAACCACTCGGGAATCTCCAGGCCCTCGTTCAGACGACGGCGGAATTCGGTGCCGGAGATGTTGAGGACCTTCTCGCCTTCCTTTGTCTCATCGATCGCGACGTACTGGGCCCGGTCTTCGACGTAGACCATTTCCTGGAACGGCACCATCGAGATGTCCAGTTCCTTCTCGTACTTGCGCATCAGTTCCTGCGCGTCGTACGGGCCGTAGAACGGCTTGCCCGTTGAATCGTTGCCGGGGCCCGCGTGATCCCGACCGACAATGAAGTGGGTGCAGCCGTAGTTCTTGCGAATGATCGCGTGCCAGACGGCTTCGCGCGGGCCCGCCATGCGCATCGCGAGATTGAGCAGGGAAAGGGACGTCGTCTGCTCCGGATATTGCTTCAGCACATGCTCGTAGCAGCGGACACGGGTGTAGTGATCGACATCACCTGGCTTGGTCAGGCCCACGACCGGATGAATCAGCAGGTTCGCCTCCGCTTCCCGGGCGGCACGGAAGGTGAGCTCCTGGTGGGCACGATGCAGCGGATTTCGCGTCTGGAAGGCCACCACCTTGCGCCAGCCCAGTTTGCGGAACTGCGCCCGCATTTCGCCGGGCGAATTCCGCAAGGCCTTGAAATCGTACTGGGTTGGCGCCTCGACACCCCGCACCGTGCCACCGATGTAAACCGGTCCTGCCGTGTTGTGCAGATAGTCCACCCCGGGGTGCTTGCAGTCATCCGCCCCGAACACCGCCTTGGCTTCGCGGGCCTTGTCGGGAGTCCAGATGTCGGCAACCTCCAGCGTGGCGATCAGCACGCCTTCCTGGTCGCGCAATGCGATGTGCTCTCCCGACTTCAGCGAATCAGCGAAGGCCTGAGTCACGTCCAGTGTGATCGGCATCGGCCAGATCACCCCGGACTTCAGGCGAAAATCGCTTAATACGCTGTCGTAGTCAGCCTTGCCCAGAAAGCCGTCAAGCGGCGAGAAAGCGCCGTTCAGTATCAGATCGAGGTCACAAAGCTGGCGGTCCGTGAGGTCCCAGGACTTGTAGTCCTTCGCCTTCTGCTTCTCCGCGATGGCGGTAGCGTCGTCGAGATACAGTACCTTCAGCTCTCCGCCGTGTGGTTCCTTGAACGCACCCATGCTCAGTTATTCCTCTTGGTCAGGTCGTTATATTGCAAATCCGGTTCTGAAAAAAAATCGGCGCACTCATTAAGGTGCGCCGATCAGGGAGCTGGTGGATGCTTGCCAGCTCTCTATAGTCAAAGATTTCGGGTCACGTAATCAGAAGGGAATGTCGTCGTCGAACTCGCCTGCATCGGCTGTGGCGCCGGCAGTCGCGCTAGCGGCACTGGCCGGATTGCTGGCCGGATTGCGGGCCGGTTTGCTGCCTCTCGCGGAACTGGCTGCAGAATTCGAGTCACCGAAACCGGCATCGTCACCACGCGAACCGGCGGCTGCTCCGCCCGCGCCACGCGAATCCAGCATCTGCATCTGATCGGCGATGATCTCGGTGCTGTAGCGATCCTTGCCTTCCTTGTCTTGCCACTTGCGGGTACGCAAGCGGCCTTCGATATAAACCTTCGAGCCCTTCTTCAGGTACTCGGCGGAGATCTCAGCCAGGCGATCAAAGGTGGCGATGCGATGCCACTCGGTACGCTCCTGCGGTTCGCCGGTCTCCCGGTCCTTGAACCGTTCGCTCGTGGCGATGGAGAAGTTGGTTGCTGCCTTGCCGCTGGGCATGTACCGGGTTTCCGGATCCTTGCCCAGGTTGCCAATCAGGATGACTTTATTGATACCGCTCATAGGGGGGCCATTTTAAGGTACCGCGGCCCAAAAGCTACTCGGATTTCCCGACATATCGTTATGCAATGCAGGGCGGCAAAAAGACCCGGTAGTGCCCGGGGCGACGGCCCGCGGCGGCGCCGGTGCTGGACGACCCGGTCCGCCGCCGTATAGTTGGGTGTTCGATTCTCGATTCTGAAGGCCCATGAAGTACATCAGTATCCGCGGTGCGCGCACCCATAATCTACGCAATATCAACCTGGACCTGCCGCGGGATCGGCTGATTGTCATCACCGGATTGTCCGGTTCCGGCAAGTCCTCACTCGCCTTCGACACCATCTACGCCGAGGGCCAGCGGCGCTACGTCGAATCCCTGTCGGCTTATGCCCGCCAGTTTCTCTCCATGATGGACAAGCCCGACGTCGACCACATCGAAGGCCTGTCGCCGGCCATCTCGATCGAGCAGAAAACCGCCTCCCATAACCCCCGCTCCACGGTGGGCACGGTTACCGAAATCTACGACTACCTGCGCTTGCTGTTTGCCCGCGCCGGCACGCCGCGCTGCCCCGATCACAAACGCGACCTGCGCGCCCAAACCGTCAGCCAGATGGTTGACCAGGCCCTGTCGCTGCCTCCGGGCACCCGGCTCGTCCTGCTTGCCCCGGTCGTGCAGGACCGCAAGGGTGAACACACCCAGCTGCTGGCCGAACTTCGCAGCCAGGGTTACGTGCGGGCACGGATCGACGGCGAAATCTGTGAACTGGACGACCCACCCACACTGGACCTGCGGCGCAAGCACACGATCGAGGTCGTCGTCGACCGGTTCAAGGTCCGGGAGGACGTGAAGCAGCGTCTCGCGGAATCCTTCGAGACGGCGCTCAAGCTGGCCGATGGCGTGGCCAAAGTCGCACCGATGGTCGCCGGCGACAAGGCAGCGATTGCCAGTCTCGGCGGGGCGGAGGCCATCTTCTCGGACCGCTTCGCCTGCCCGATCTGCAGCTTCAGCATATCCGAGCTCGAACCACGACTGTTTTCGTTCAATAACCCGGCTGGTGCGTGCGCCGCGTGCGACGGCCTCGGCGTGAAGCAGTTCTTCGACCTGGAACGCGTCGTCCGCTACCCCGAGCTGAGCCTGGCCGGGGGTGCCATCCGGGGGTGGGACCGGCGCAACTCGTACTATTTTTCCATGATCCAGAGCCTGGCGAAGCACTACGCTTTCGACATTGAACTGCCCTGGCGGAAACTCCCGGCTAAGATCCAGAAAATCCTGCTCCAGGGCAGCGGCGAGCAGAAAATCCAGTTCATCTACGTTACCGGTCACGGCGTCAGCATCAATCGCAAGCACAAGTTCGAGGGCATCCTGCCGAACCTTGAACGCCGCTACCGCGAAACCGACTCCGGGATGGTCCGCGAGGAACTGTCCAAATTCCTGAGCACCCACCCCTGCCCCGACTGCAAGGGGACGCGACTGAATACGGCCGCCCGAAACGTGTTCGTCAGCGACAAGTCCATCCCTGAGGTCACGACGATGGCTGTGGGCCATGCTCTGGAGTTCTTCAGCTCGCTGACCCTGGAGGGCTGGCGTGGCGAGATTGCGTCCAAGGTCGTCAAGGAGATCCAGAACCGGCTCCGCTTCCTGGCCGACGTCGGACTCGAGTACCTCTCGCTCGACCGTAGCGCGGAAACGCTCTCGGGCGGTGAAGCGCAGCGAATCCGGCTCGCCAGCCAGATCGGCTCCGGCCTGGTCGGCGTCATGTATATCCTGGATGAGCCGTCGATCGGGCTGCACCAGCGCGACAACCGGCGTCTGCTCAATACCCTCGTTCATCTGCGCGACATTGGCAACACCGTGCTCGTGGTCGAGCACGACGAAGAAGCCATTGCGGCGAGTGATCATGTGGTTGATCTGGGTCCCGGCGCCGGCGTTCACGGCGGCCAGATCGTGGCGCAGGGCACACCGGCGGAGATTTTTGCCCACCCGACCTCAATCACCGGCCAGTACCTCTCCGGACGCAAGCAGGTGCCGGTACCAAAGCGCCGGCGGGCAGCGGATGACGCGCGCTGGCTCACCATTCGCGGCGCGCGGGGCAACAACCTCAAGAACCTGAAGGTGCGGATTCCGCTGGGCTTGATGACGTGTGTAACCGGCGTGTCGGGTTCGGGAAAATCGACGCTCGTCAACGACACCCTGTACCTGTTCACCGCCGAGAAACTGAACGGCAGCAGCGAGAGCCCGCATGCGCCGTGCGACCGGATCGACGGTCTGGAGGCCGTCGACCGAGTCATCGATATCAGCCAGAGTCCGATCGGCCGGACACCCCGCTCCAATCCCGCCACGTACACCGGGCTGTTCACGCCAATTCGCGAGTTGTTTGCCGGCACGCAGGAGGCGCGCACGCGTGGCTACAAGGCCGGGCGCTTCAGCTTTAACGTCAAGGGGGGCCGCTGCGAGGAGTGCCAGGGTGACGGTGTCATTCGCGTGGAGATGCACTTCCTGCCCGACGTCTACGTGCCATGCGACGTCTGCAAGGGCCAGCGCTACAACCGGGAAACGCTGGAAATCCGCTACAAAGGCAAGAACATCAATGACATTCTCGAGATGACCGTGGAGGATGCCCAGCCGTTCTTCGCCGCCATTCCGATGATCGCTCCGAAGCTGCAGACACTGATGGAAGTGGGGCTGTCCTACGTCCGCCTGGGCCAGAACGCGACCACCCTGTCAGGGGGCGAGGCACAGCGGGTCAAGCTCGCCAAGGAACTGTCCAAACGGGCCACCGGAAATACGCTCTATATCCTCGACGAACCGACCACCGGACTGCACTTTCACGACATCGCACAGCTGCTGGTCGTGTTGCAGAAGCTGCGGGACCAGGGCAATACGATCGTGGTGATCGAACACAACCTGGACGTGATCAAAACCGCCGACTGGATCATTGATCTGGGACCTGAAGGCGGCAACCGCGGCGGGCACCTGGTGGCGCAGGGTACGCCCGAGGACGTTGCCGACAACCCGAGGTCGTATACGGGCCAGTATCTCGCTCCCCTTTTGAAAAAGAACCGGGCCGCCTGATTAGACAGCGAGCCCGCTGATAACACCTGGTTCGGCTACACTCCAGCTCGATGGAAATCGCCTCAAAAACCGACCTTTGCCGTGCAGTGGACGACCTGACCGCACTCGTCGGCCGCACGCCACTGATCGAGATCCGCTACCGCTTCAATGGGCACCCACGCCGGCTCTACGCCAAGTACGAATCGATGAACATGACCGGCAGCGTCAAGGACCGGATGGCGCTGCATATTCTCCGGCGGGCCGTCGAGCGCAATGAGCTCCGGCCGGGTGCTGTCGTCGTCGAAGCCTCCAGCGGCAATACGGGCATTTCCTTCGCTGCGATCGGTCGCGCACTTGGCCTTCGGGTGCGCATCTACATGCCGGACTGGATGAGTCTGGAGCGAACCCAACTGATGCACGGACTTGGCGCTGATGTCATTCCGGTATCCATGTCCCAGGGTGGTTTCGTCGGCTCGATCCGGTTGGCCGAGGAATATGCTGCCGAAACGCCAAATTCGTATCTCCCGCGCCAGTTCGCCAATACGGACAACATCGAGGCGCACGAGCTGACCACCGGACCCGAGATTCAGGCCGAGCTGAAACAACTGGGCCGGGAAGCCGACGCCTTCGTGGCCGGGGTCGGCACCGGGGGAACGGTGATGGGCGTGGGCCGGGCCCTCCGGAGTTCGGGTCGCAACGTGCGGGTTCACCCCCTGGAACCGGCGAACTCGCCGACGCTGCGGACGGGAAAAAAAGTTGGCAATCATCGTATCCAGGGCATCAGCGACGAGTTCATCCCGGCCATCGTGCAACTCGATCAGCTTGACCACGTCATTGACGTTTGGGACGGGGACTCGATCCTGATGGCGCAATCGCTTGGACACCGTCTGGGGCTGGCTGTCGGCATCTCATCGGGTGCAAACGTAGTGGGTGCGATGAAGCTGGTCGAAGAACTCGGCCCGCAGGCCACGGTGGTGACGGTACTGCCGGATTCAAACAAGAAGTACCTGTCGACTGCCCTGCCGCAAGCTGAAGCTCCGCAGGACGACTACCTTACGCCGTTGGTTCAGTTCCTGTCTTTTGCCAGCGTCCGTTAGGGGGAAAGCGCGTGGGCCCGATTCGTTACATCTTCCCTGCCTTCGTAGTAGCCATGTGGGTGGTGTGCGGGCTGGGGCTGGCCAGCGG